>NZ_WIAQ01000015.1 GCF_009466385.1 Peribacillus tepidiphilus
CTTCCTTTATTTAGGGATTTAGTGTCGGTGTGGTAACCTCACTATTACCTAAATTTCAGGGGGTGGCAATTTTTTTGCTCAAAAAGCCCTCTAATATAGGATTTACTAACCTATTTACTATAAAAGTTTTGACAATACGACAAATAAAAAAGGGGGAAAAGTATGAAAAAGTTTTTGTCAATGTTGATGACTGCTTTGATGATCTTTGTTCTAGCTGCTTGTACAGCAGACAAGGATGCTGGAACGGAGCCAAAAGACGATGGGAAAGAGCAAGCAGCAGAAGGTAACAAAGAGAAGATATTGTACTTGAACAACGGTCAAGAACCAACTTCTTTTGATCCGCCAATCGGTTTTGATTCTGTTTCTTGGAATGCTTTAAACAACTTGATGGAAGGTTTAACGCGTTTAGGCGAAAATCACGAGCCTGAAGCTGCTACTGCTGAGAGATGGGATGTTTCAGAAGATGGAAAAGTGTATACATTCCATATCCGCGAAAATGCCAAATGGTCAAACGGGGATGATGTAACAGCAAATGATTTCGTATTTGCTTGGAAACGTCTTTTAGACCCTGCGACTGGTTCACCAGCAGCTTTCTTAGGATACTTAATTGAAGGTGGAGAAGCATTTAACACGGGAAAGGGTACTGCTGATGATGTAAAAGTTAAAGCAGTTGACGCTAAAACATTAGAGGTTACTTTAACTAGTCCTCAAGCGTACTTCCTAAGCGTCATTGCAAACCCTGCATTTTTCCCAATCAATGAGAAAATAGCAAAGGAAAATCCCGAGTGGTTTGCCGAAGCAGAAAGCTTTGTAGGAAACGGCCCATTCAATTTGTCTGAATGGGAGCATGATAGTCACTTTGTTATGGAAAAAAATAAGAACTATTGGGATGCAGAAAATGTGAAGCTTGATAAAATTCACTGGGCAATGATTGACGATCCTAATACGGAATACCAAATGTTCCAAACAGGTGAGCTTGACACTTCTGACGTTCCAGCTGAGTTGAGTGAACAGTTATTTAAAGAAGGAAAAGCTAAGGTTGAAGATCAAGCGGGAACCTATTTCTACCGTTTCAATGTTACGAAGGAACCGTTCCAAAACAAGAACATTCGTAAAGCTTTCGCATTGGCTGTCGATCAACAGCAAATCGTTGATTTCGTAACGAAAAACAAAGAGAAGCCAGCCTATGGATTCGTTTCTTACGGTTTCACTGATCCATCTGGAAAAGACTTCCGTGAAACAAACGGAGATCTTTTAAAGACTAATGTGGAAGAAGCAAAAGCACTCTTGAAAAAAGGTATGGAAGAGGAAGGGTATGACAAGCTTCCGGAAATCACGTTAACATACAGCACAAGCCCGGTTCACCAAAAGATTGCCGAAACACTTCAACAAATGTTCAAAGAAAACCTCGGTGTTGATGTGAAGCTTGCAAACATGGAATGGAACGTATTTTCTGAAGAGCAAAAAGCGCTTAAGTTCCAATTATCTCGTAGCTCATTCTTGGCTGATTATGCTGACCCAATCAACTTCCTTGAAAACTTCCAAACGGGTCATGCAATGAACCGTACAGGCTGGAGCAATGCAAAGTATGATCAGCTCATTAAAGATGCTAAAAACGAAGCAGATGAAACAAAACGCTTTGAGCTCATGTATGAAGCTGAAAAACTATTATTCGAAGAAGCTCCTATCTTCAGCGTTCATTTCTACAATCATGTCCAGCTGCAAAATCCTGATGTAACGGGAATCGTTCGTCACCCAGTTGGATACTTGGAATTAAAGTGGGCAGATAAGAAATAATGTAAAAACGTAAAAGGGGTGTTCACATTGAACATCCCTTTTTAGAAATGAAATAGGATAATAGAAAAGGAGAGAATAGAATAATTGAGCTGAATAAATACCGGTATGTTCCAGAACAAACACACATACTTTGACGTTCTTGTACATAAAGTTTCTTCTAATAAGTTTTCACCAAAGGCTTTGTTTAACCTACAAAAAGGATGATTGACATGAAAATTCATTCTATTGAAACCTTTAAATTGGCAGTCCCATTGACGAAGCCATTTAAAACGGCACTTCGCACAGTGGAAACAGCTGAAGCAATCGTTGTAAAAATAACTTGCGATAATGGAATCATAGGCTGGGGAGAAGCACCGCCAACCCTTGTTATTACTGGGGACAGTATGAACAGCATTGAGGCTGCTATTCAGATTGTACTTAAACCGTACCTTTTACATAAAAATCTATTAAACTACGAAGCAGTGTTTCAGGGATTGCAAACCGTTCTTGTCGGGAATTCGAGTGCAAAGGCTGCTGTAGATATGGCTTTGTATGATTGTATTGCCCAAAATGCTGGTCTTCCACTCTATCAGTTCCTTGGGGGTTACCACGACGAAATAGAAACAGACTTCACTGTAAGCGTAAATAACCCAGAGGAAATGGGAGAAGATGCCGTTCAATACGTTCAAAAAGGCTTTAATGTTTTAAAAATAAAAGTAGGAAAAGATGATGTAGAAACGGATTTGGAACGAATGAAAGAAATTCGTCGTAGAGTGGGCTCACATATTAAAATCCGTCTAGATGCTAACCAAGGCTGGAAACCGAAAGACGCTATCAAAATCATCCGACGCATGGAGGACCTTGGTCTTGATATCGAGCTCGTCGAACAGCCTGTTAAAGCTCATGACATCGAAGGATTAAAGCAGGTGACAGATGCGGTTGACACACTCATCATGGCAGACGAAAGTGTTTTTTCTCCAAAACAAGCTCTAGAAGTGCTTCAAACACGCAGTGCCGATCTTATCAACATTAAGCTTATGAAAGCTGGTGGAATCTATCAAGCTGAGATCATCAATAGATTAGCAGAAACATATGGTGTGGAGTGTATGGTAGGGAGCATGATTGAAACGAGACTTGGCATTACAGCTGCAGCTCACTTTGCTGCAAGCAAAAAAAATATTACTCGGTACGATTTTGATGCACCTCTTATGCTTGCTAAAGATGTCATTGAGGGTGGCATCCAATATGCTGGAAGAAAAATAACTTTACCGAAAGATAGCGGACTAGGAATTCAGAACGTAAATCTAGGAAACGAGGTATAAATCATGGAAATAAGATGGGTAAACGTTCCGGTTGCAACAGTGTGGACTTTGTTTGATTCAGCCCGTGATCTAGATGCAAAAGCAATTGAAAATCCGGCAGATGTATCATCCTGGCTACAAAATCAAACGTATGAAGAATTACTAGCTCTTTGTGAAAAAAATCTAGTTCAAACTCAATGCTTATACGGCGAAGAGGTGCTAATTTTAGAGGAAAAGGAAGGATGGAGTCATATTTTCGCGGTAGATCAGCCTTCTTCAAAGGATAAAAGAGGCTATCCAGGCTGGATACCGACTCAGCAATTAATCAAGAATGATTCATTTTCATTGGCAAACAAACCGATTGCCGTAGTGACAGCAAAAAAAGCCACGCTGTATTCAGAAGAACAAATCGCTATTTTGGAATTAAGCTATCAAACTCGCTTGCCATATGTTTCAGAAGAAAACGGCTATCTTAAAGTAGAAACACCTATGGGTCAAGCTCTGCTTAGAAAAGAAGAGGTCACAGTGTTTTCATCACTCCAAGCTATTCCTAAAGGGAACGGTCAGGATATTGTGGCTGCAGGTGAGCAGTTTCTTGATTTGCCATATCTTTGGGGTGGTATGAGCAGCTACGGATACGATTGCTCAGGATTCAGCTATTCTATGTGCAAAGCAAATGGCTACATCATCCCACGCGATGCTCACGACCAAGCTGCAAAAGGCGAAGAAGTGGATTTGAATCAACTTCTGCCTGGAGATTTATTGTTTTTTGCGTATGAGGAAGGGAAAGGGGCTATTCATCACGTTGGCATCTATTATGGGAACGGGAAAATGCTTCATTCACCTAAAACTGGAAAAACAGTTGAAATCATTGAGTTAAAAGAGACCGTTTATGAAAAAGAACTATGTGCAGCAAGACGCTACTGGCAGAATACGGAGGAATAATCATGGATACACAAGCATTGCTAGAAGTGAAATCTTTAAAAAAATACTTCAACATGGGAAAAGCGGGAGTATTAAAAGCAGTCGACGATGTTTCCTTTCAAATTTTTAAAGGAGAAACCTTTGGTGTGGTAGGAGAATCCGGCTGCGGTAAATCTACAATCGGCCGAACGATTATTGGGCTGTATGACGCTACTGACGGCGAGGTCCTTTACAACGGAAAAAATATTCATAAGATGAACAATAAAGAGCGCTTTGCCTTTCATAAAAAAATGCAAATGATCTTTCAGGACCCTTACGCTTCTTTAAATCCTCGCTCAACAGTCGGGGAAATTATCTCAGAGCCGATGGAAGTTCATGGACTGTATAAGGATAAAAAGAAGCAAATGGAAAGAGTATATGAACTGCTTGAGGATGTAGGTTTGAATCGTGATCATGCGAACCGCTATCCGCACGAATTCAGCGGCGGCCAACGCCAAAGGATTGGGATCGCAAGAGCATTGGCTTTAGATCCTGAGTTCATCATTGCTGACGAGCCAATTTCTGCGCTTGATGTTTCCGTTCAAGCTCAAGTCGTGAATCTATTAAGAAGGCTTCAAAAAGAAAAAGGACTCACTTATCTTTTCATCGCTCATGACTTATCCATGGTCAAACAAATCAGCGATCGAATCGGTGTAATGTATTTAGGAAACCTTGTTGAGCTAACAACCAGTAACCAGCTTTATAAAAATCCGCTTCATCCATACACACAAGCTCTATTGTCTGCTATTCCCATTCCTGATCCTGATGTGGAAGATAAGAGGGAGCGAATTATTTTACAAGGGGACCTTCCAAGTCCAATCAATCCTCCGAGCGGTTGCGTATTCCGTACTCGCTGTGCGCATGCGATGCCAGCTTGTGCAACGATGAAGCCGCAGTGGCAGGAAATTGACGAGAATCATTATGTTGCCTGTCATCTCTATAATAAGAAAGTAATGGGTGAGAGTAATCATTCCCAAATCGCTGCAACGAAATAGAAAGGACAAACTATGGAGTTTTTAAAAGAAGAGATCCTGCGCTTAGTTTCACAATGTGATGGAAGAGTGAGCGTGAGAATCGAGCTTAATGGTGAAGCGATCGATATCAAAGGCAATAATGTTTATTCTTCTGCTAGTTTAATAAAAATTCCTATTTTACTAGAAGGCTTCCGCCAAGTAGAGGCGGGAAAACTGCAGCTAGACCGTGTTTATGAATTGAAAGATGAAGAAAAAGTTGGCGGAGCGGGCGTGATCCAAGCATTACATGGTCAAAATTCGTACTCTTTACTAGACTTAATGACCTTGATGATTATCGTCTCTGATAATACCGCTACAAATCGGTTAATTGATATTATTGGAATGGATTCCATCAATTCATGTATTTCATCGCTTGATCTGAAGCATACCGTCATAAATAGAAAAATGATGGATTTTATTTCGTTGCAGCAAGGAAAGGATAATTTGACAACAGCAGCTGATATCGTGGCATGCTTGCGGAAAATAGAAGATGCCAGTTTTTTAACACCTGATAGTAGAGAGAAAATCCTGGGTATTCTTCATCATCAACAATTGCTTGACAAGCTGCCTGTCTTAATTGATCATAAAGAGATTTGGATCGCTAACAAAACAGGTGAGCTCCCAGGCGTGGAACACGACTGTGCGATTTTGAAATACAAAGGAAAGACATTATATGTAGCCGTACTGGTTGACCAATTAAGAGACAAAAAGGCTGGTAGAGCCGTAATCAGTGAGATAGGAAAAATGTGCCAAGTGCTACTTGCAACAAGGTGATAAAATGCTAATCACAGAAAGTGATTAAACAGACAATAGAAGATATGAGGATTTTGTAGATTGTTATTTCCAAAGGCAGGAAACAAAAAATTATATACCAAACGCTGAAAACTTTATGATTTATAGTGACCTATATGAGTAATTCACAAAGCTTTATCCTAGCTTAAAAAATGTTTACAAACAATAAAAGTCAATGAACAACTCTGTCAAGAGAAGAACAAAAATAATTGAAATGTTTTAAAAATTGTTATAAAATAAAATGCTGAAAAGCGAGACAAGCATATTGCTTTTTCAATATAATTCCTTTACAATGAAAAACGTTAATCCTTATATGATAAGTAGGGATTAATTTTTTTTGTAAGAATAATTACATATACAGGGGGAAAAAAAGATGAAAAGAAAGAATTGGATCTTTCTCACAGCGCTAGTTTTTAGCTTAATGGTCGTTCTTTCTGCATGTACTTCCAATGGTACGAAGGAAGAAGGTAAAGAAAGTGAAAAAACTAGCAATACAAAACAAGATACATTCGTATATGGGATTGAAGGGGATCCTGGAAATGCCATTAATGTTATTACGACAGGTGATCGTTTTGGATTGATGACAATTAAAGCAATCTATTCACCTTTATATATGTACAATAGTGCGGATGATATTAAATATTTTCTTGCTGAAAGCATGGAGCCGTCAGCTGACTTTTTAACTTACACAGCTAAGCTAAGAAAAGATGTAAAATGGCATGATGGCAAACCATTTACAGCTGATGACGTTGTTTTCACATATGAGCAAATGCTAAAAGAAGAAAATGGCGGCTGGGCACGTGGACAATTAATTTTCGACGGTAAGCCAGTTAAGGTTGAAAAGGTTGACGATTATACAGTTAAGTTCACACTTCCAAGCGTAAGTATGAGCGCAATGGAAGCATTAGGTAACATTTTCATTATGCCTAAGCATATTTATGAGGGTGAAAAGAACATCGCAAACAGCCCGAAAAACGCACATCCAATCGGAACTGGCCCTTATAAATTTAAGGAATACAAAGCTGGAGAAAGCTTAACGTTTGAGAAAAACGAAGATTACTTCTTAGGTGCACCAAGCATTGATAAGGTTGTATTCCGTATTATTGCAGATCCTAATACTGCTACAATCGCGCTTCAAAAAGGTGAAATCGACGCATTGGCTATTTCACCATTTGATGTAAAGAAATTTGAAAATGACAAGAATGTTACTGTGCTGCCATATGACGAAGGTCGTGTCGGCTACATGGCATTCAACATGGGTTCAAAAACCGTTCAGGATAAAAATGTACGTAAAGCTATTCTTTATGCACTAAATCGTGATGAAATTATCAAAGCAAGCTATATATCTGATGAATATGCTGAGCCTGCGTATTCCTTCTTACCAAGAAAAGCAACATACTACACTGACAATGTTGAAAAGCATGATTATAATGTAGAAAAAGCGAAGGAACTGTTAGGCGGCAAAAAACTGAACTTGAAATTGGCGTATACTGCGAACAATACTTTCCAACAAAAGCAAGCAGCTGTTATACAGCAAAACTTAAAAGCGGTTGGCATTCATTTAGAGCTTGTGGGAATGGATTCAACAGCTCTATTCCAAAAGCTTGAAACAGAGCACAGTGACTTTGATATGTACTTAAACGGATATATCATGGGAATTGACCCAGATACATTTAACTCCTTGTTCGTAACTGGCTCTCCTTCAAACTACATGCATTACAGTAATCCAAAAGTAGATGAGCTGTTCAACAAAGGTCGTGTGGAAACAGACGAAGCGAAGAGACAGCAAATCTATGAGGAGCTACAAAAAACGATTATCGATGACGCAGTATTCTACCCAATCACAGAAAATAAACGTATTTTAGCTGTTGATTCAAATCTTACAGGCATTGAAGAAGCAGGATTAGTTCCTGTTTACACGTTTGAAGATCTGTCTAAGCTTTCTTTTAAATAATTTTTCGTAAAAATTTTAGAAAAACCTTGCCCATATCATGATTTGGGCAAGGTTTTTTCCGTAAACTTTACAGATGCTATGTTTGTACGATATGGGTTTATAGGCTTGATTTTTCAACTGCTTCCTGAAATTTGCGATAAAATCTATGTACTAAAAAAATGAATTGAGGGGGGAAAAGGATGCTGCACTATATTGTAAAGAGATTACTACAAGCCATTCCGCTATTATTCCTTATTTCTGTTATTTGCTTTATGCTCATCCAGCTTGCTCCGTATGATGCGGTCGATGCGATGACCACACCAAATATGACAGAAGAGACTGTACAACTCATTAAAGAAAAATACGGTTTGGACAAGCCGGCCTATGTTCAGTATTTTTACTGGATCAAAGGAATTTTGCAAGGGAATTTAGGGTATTCCATTGTAACCCATCAAAGTATCGCCGAGGATTTAATGACGAGAATCCCAAATACGATTGCACTTGTTCTACCGGCTTATATAGTAGCTCTATTTTTGGCGATTGTACTTGGTCTAGTTGCAGGTGCAAAAAAAGGGAAATGGGCAGATAAATGGATTGATGGATTTTGTTCGATTGGGATTTCCATTCCTAGCTTTTGGTTTGCGATGATTTTGATTTTTATTTTTGGTTATCGCTTAAACTTACTCCCGATTCTTGGAATGAATACAATTGGACAAGAAGAATCGATTCAAGATCTCGTTATGCATTTGATTCTGCCATGTACGGTTTTGACTTTTGCCTTTTTACCTGAATTGACGAGATTCGTACGCTCATCTACAATCGGGCAGCTTTCAGAGGATTATGTAATGGTTCAAAAAGCATATGGAGAATCAGGTTTTATGATTTTATACAAGCATGTTCTTCGCAATGTACTACTTCCCATTGTGACAATCGTGGGGATGAGCCTTCCCATTTTAGTGACAGGAGCTTTCGTTACTGAAACAGTTTTCGGATGGCCAGGCATTGGTCCGTATTTCGTCAAGGCGATACAAGGCTTTGATTATCCTGTCGTTATGGCGATTATGCTATTGTCCTCTTCTCTTGTAATTATAGGAAACCTGCTTTCTGATATTTTGTATGTCATCATAGATCCAAGAATTAAGGAAATGAGGTGATAGAATGGCAAAGAAAAAGAATCGTAGAATTCAAGGAATTAAACAGGAATTAATGAGCAACAAGACTGCACTGATTTCCGTCATTTTTTTAGTCTTGATTATTTTATCATCCGTTTTTGCCTTCTTGTCTCCTTATACTCCTGACGAAGTGGATATTGAGAACGTTCTACAGCCTCCAAGCGGTGAGCATCTGTTTGGGACCGATGAGCTTGGGCGTGATTATTTTACAAGAGCGCTGTATGGAGGTCGAGTTTCACTTACTGTAGGAATTTTGGCGATGGTTATTTCAACGAGCATTGGAGTTTTAGTTGGAACCATCAGCGGATATTTCGGCGGCCGGTTGGATAATGTTCTAATGAGAATGGTTGATATTATCTCTTCCATACCTTGGATGATTCTTGTAACTGTAGTGAGTATTTATTTAACTCCAGGTTTAAAAGCGATCATTCTTGTGATTGGCTTGTTTACTTGGATGAGCACGGCAAGACTTGTCCGTGCTGAGACACTTTCGATTAAAGAAAGGGAATATGTCCTTTATGCAAAAGCATCCGGTCAATCTTTCTTCAAGATTATCGGAAAACACATTATTCCCGCTGTTTTCCCTACAATTGTCGTGGCTTCAACCGTAAGCATTGCGAACGCCATCATGATGGAATCGGCATTGAGCTTTTTAGGATTAGGTGTTCAACAGCCTGTATCTTCATGGGGGAGCATGCTGCAAAATGCCCAAAGTAATTTAGGGAACGCGCCTTATATGGCGATTCTACCTGGTTTGTTCATTGTATTAACCGTCTTTTCATTTAATAAGCTAGGGGACGTATTAAGAGTTGCGGTAGAACCGAAAACAAGGAGCAAATAGGAGGTGAAATCGTGAATTCTACTGAACTATTGAAAATTCAAGATTTACGTACCGCATTTTATGACGGAAAGACAAAAAAAGATGCAGTGCGCGGCGTAAGTTTTTCCGTAAATAAAGGAGAAATCTTAGGAATTGTTGGGGAGTCAGGAAGCGGAAAAAGCGTCATGATGAAATCCATCCTCGGTATTCTGCCTTCCAATGCAAAAGTGGAATCAGGTGAAATTGTATTAAATGGAAAGCATATCGAAAAACTTTCGGAAAAAGAATTGCGAAAGATTAGGGGTAAGGAAATCGCCATGATTTTCCAGGATCCGATGACAGCTCTCAATCCTTTAAAAACAATTGGAGATCATTTAATCGATTTGCTTGTAAGAATTCGAGGGATGAATAAAGCAGAAGCAAAAAAGGAAGCGATCGAGGCTCTTCGTTCTGTTGGGATTCCTTCACCTGAAAAAAGACTAGATCAGTATCCTCATGAATTTAGCGGCGGGATGAGACAAAGGGTGTTAATCGCCATGGCCCTCTGCTGCAAGCCACAGCTGTTAATTGCAGATGAACCGACGACAGCATTGGATGTGACGATTCAGGCGCAAATTTTACAGCTTTTGAAAAAATTAAAGCAGGATAACAATATGTCCATCACGTTGATCACACACGATTTAGGAGTGGTGGCTAGCCTTTGCAGCCGCATCATCGTCATGTATGCGGGAATGATTATGGAGGAAGGTACAGCTGAGGAAATTTTTTATCGTCCCAAGCATCCTTACACAAAAGCATTGCTAGAGTCCATTCCTCGTTTGGATGATGAAGAAAAGCAGCGCTTGAAGCCTATTAAAGGGAGTGCCCCTTCTTTGTCAGACCTGCCGAAGGGATGTCCGTTTGCCGGGAGATGCCCATATACTTTCGAAAAATGCTATTCAGAAATGCCTAATTATAAACATTTTTCACCAACACAACGTTCTATGTGCTGGATTGCAGAGAAAGTAGGTGAGAGTAATGGGTGAAACCTTAATTGAGGTTAAAAATTTAAAAAAATATTTTACTGTTAAATCCTCTGTATTTTCTCGAAATGAGCAGATCGTAAAAGCGGTGGATGATGTTAGCTTTTCGATCAAAAAAGGTGAAACCTTCGGACTTGTAGGAGAGTCTGGCTGCGGTAAATCAACGCTTGGAAGAACCGTAACAAGATTATACGAACCGACAGCTGGAGAAGTGAGATTTGAAGGAGTCGATATTACAAAGTTAGGCTCAAAAGAGATGCAGGTCTATCGGAAAAAGATGCAAATGATTTTCCAAGATCCTTATTCTTCCTTGAACCCCTATATGAATGTTGAAGAAATCATCAGTGAGCCTCTCGACATTCATATGAAGCTATCAAAACGTGAAAAGCAGGAGAGGATTGAGGAGATTCTTGAAAAGGTCGGTCTCAAGAAAGACGCTTTAGAGAAATTTCCGCACGAATTTAGCGGTGGTCAGCGTCAGCGCATCGGCATAGCCCGCGCCCTTTCTGTCCAACCTGAATTCGTCCTTGCTGATGAAGCCATTTCAGCATTAGACGTTTCGATTCAGGCTCAGGTTATCAATCTTCTAGAAGACTTACAAGATGAGATGGGATTAACGTATCTTTTTGTAGCGCACGACTTATCTATGGTTCGCCACATTTCTGATCGAATCGGTGTGATGTATCTAGGAAAAATCGTGGAGATCTCTCCAAGTAGAGAATTGTATAAAAATCCACTGCATCCATATACGAAGGCTCTTCTATCAGCCATTCCGATTCCGGATCCTGCAAGAGCGAAAGAAGCTGTCTATGAACCGATCACTGGTGAGCTTCCAAGTCCGTTAGATTTGCCAAGCGGCTGTCGTTTCCGTACAAGATGTCCATTCGCTACCGCGAAATGTGCAGAAGTAGAGCCAGAAATGAAGGAAGTAGATAAAGACCATTTTGTCGCTTGTCATTTGTATGAAGAATAGAAAAGGTTACATGCCTTCAAGGCAAGTAACCTTTTTTATTTAAGGCTCTTTTCTAAAAGATTGTTGTTTTTAAATAGGTTATGGGAATGAAAACCGTTGATAAAAAAATTGGTTGATTGGAGCGTAAGGTGCGAGACTCCTGCGGGAGCAGCGGGACAGGTGAGACCCCACAGGAGCTGACTGCCGAGGAGGCTCACCGCCCGCCCCGCGGAAAGCGAGCATCCTGAAACGGAGATCAACCTCTCCTCACTATCATGTGTTTTCTTTAGAAGAATGGCAATGATCATTGTTATTCGCGTATACATTAGGACAAGACCAACATGTGTAAAAAAACCTTAGTCCAAAATGGTGAATCGAGTTATGTGATCGCATGATTGATCCGGCATTTACTGGCAGTAAAACCCCTACTTTAAGCTTGAAAGGGATTGATGAAGTCTAAGTGGTGGAAAAGAAAACCCCCACTGATGGAAGTTCCTCTTTATTATCAAAAATAGTAAGAATGTTCACATAAAATGATTTAGACATAGAAAAAGCTAATGACAAACGACTCAATCTGGAGTACAATGAACAAAAATGAATAGTCTTTAAAAGTGCCTTTTTGAAGGATAATAGGGAAACCGGTGAAAATCCGGTGCAGCCCCCGCTACTGTAAGCACAGATTTGTTTGAAAGTACCACTGACCGAAGTGTTGGGAAGGGTCAAACAGAGATGAAGTGCGAAGCCAGGAGACCTGCTTTTAAAGCGTAAGATGCTTGTTTTTCGGAGGGAAGAATAAGTCAAGAAACCATTGTGTTTTACTATCTAAAGTACACAAAAGACCTTGACTGTTCTCAGTTAAGGTCTTTTTTATGGTTCGAACATACATACATATGTCAATTTCAACGAAGACTTTAGGCCATTTATTCAGTCCGAAGAATCAAGCAACATAAACATAAATGAAGACTTTTCATTTTTGAAATCATGAGCTCCTAAAAGGAGGTAGCTTAGAAAACGAAAGGAGTTGAACAAATGAAAGAAACAAAAGGCAGAATCCTTGTATATACCGGCGATGGAAAAGGAAAAACAACAGCTGCTGTTGGATTGGCAGTTCGAGCTCTTGGCCGGGATATGAAAGTGCTGATTCTTCAATTTATTAAATCACCTGAGCGTACATATGGCGAACAAATAGCTCTTGAGAAGCTAGGAGCTGAAATGCATCAACTCGGGATTGGTTTTACTTGGACAAAGACGCCGGAAGAACATCGAGCAGCATTAAAGAAAGCATGGGAATTAGCGAAGGAAAAGCTGCAAGACCCGAAATATGACTTGATCATTTTAGATGAAATCAATAATGCCCTAAGCATTACTAGCTTTCCAATTGATGATGTACTTCCGCTCAAAGAGGTTATGGATACCTTGAAAAATCGCCCTTCTCACATGCATGTTGTATTGACTGGGAGGGATGCGAAAGACGAAATCAAGGAAATGGCCGATTTGGTTTCTGTCGTGCAAGTAGAGAAGCATTACTATGATGAAGGCGTAGATGCCATTTACGGCATTGAATATTAAGAGGCAGATGTATGAAAAATAGGCCACTCACAATTATGATTCAAGGGACACATTCCGATGCTGGGAAAAGTGTGATCACTACTGCACTATGCCGAATCTTTGCACAGGATGGATACAAAACGGCACCTTTCAAGTCGCAAAACATGGCATTGAATTCGTATATTACGTTAGATGGAAAGGAAATTGGGAGGGCGCAGGGTGTTCAGGCAGAAGCTGCCAAAACCACTGCGACCACTGATATGAACCCGATTCTCATTAAGCCATCAAGAGATATGGAAGCTCAGGTTGTTTTTCACGGCAAGCCGTATGCTACGATGAAAGCTACCCAGTATCGAGAGGAGTTTTTTCAGCTTGGTGTCCAAGCCATTCACGATTCCCTTCAAAAATTGAAGGAAGAATATGAAGTAATCGTTATAGAAGGAGCAGGATCTCCGGCTGAAATCAATTTGACTGACAAAGAGCTGGTAAATATGCGGGTTGCAAGTATTGCGAATGCCCCAGTTATTCTTGTCGGGGATATCGATAAAGGTGGGGTTTTTGCGAGTCTTGTCGGAACTCTCCAGCTTTTAGGCCCACATGATCGAAGTCGCGTGATCGGCGTCATCATTAATAAATTCAGAGGGGACATTTCCCTGTTACAGCCAGGTTTAGATTGGTTTGAAGAGTACACCGGTGTCTCAGTTCTCGGTGTGATCCCGTATTTAGAAGGACTTGAAATTGACGGAGAGGATTCACTTGTTTTACAAAAATATGGTAATGATCACAAAGACCAAGCAGCAATTGATATAGCAGTAATTGCGTATCCGCGCATATCCAATTTTACAGATGTGGATCCGCTTCGCCTCGAACCAGATTGCAGAGTGAGGTTTGTAAGAAAGGCATCTGAGCTTGGGAATCCTGATTTTATCATTTTACCTGGTACGAAAAACACGGCCGAGGATTTGTTATTCCTGCGTGAATCAGGGCTTTTTGAGAAAATCAAGACAGCCTATCATAATGGAACTTGTTTGGCAGGAATTTGCGGCGGGTTTCAAATGCTTGGAGAAAAAATAATGGATCCGAGTCAAATTGAATCTCCCTACACGATTATGGAAGGCTTTGGCCTATTTCCGATGGTTACAGAAATGACAGAAATGAAAAAAACAGTTCGAGTTAAAGGGTTTTGCAGGATGAAGGGATTCGAGAATCTTCTGCTATCCGGTTACGAAATACATATGGGTCGCACGCAATTAAATAGGAACCACCAGCCTTTTTCCATCCTTTCAGGAGAAATGGAAGGCTGTACGAACCAAGAAGGAACTCTATTTGGAACCTATCTGCATGATGTGTTCCACAATGATGAATTTCGGGGAGCGTATCTCAATAAGATCAGAAAGAAAAAAGGGCTAGAACCGATCGAGCGCTCGCTCCGATTCAGAGATCTGAAAGAAAGAGAGTTTGACAGATTGGCTGAACATGTTAGACGCTCGATAAAAATGGATCTCATATTAGAAAAAATGAAAGAATTCTCGGTCTAAGGAGGATATTAAAAAAATGGATGTTTGGAAGGTCATCGAGAGTATAAGACCTGTCGATGTTCAAATGGGTCAAGAGGCAATTGGACACATCAACAACTTAACTAAACCGGTTGGAAGCCTTGGCGAGATTGAGAGAGTAGCCATGGAGCTTTGTAAAATGACAGGAACACAGTTTCCAGATGTATTTCCGCCGGGGGTTATTGTGTTTGCAGCCGATCACGGAATCGCAGCAGAAGGAGTGTCCGCTTATCCTCAGGAAGTGACAGCCCAAATGGTTGCGAATTTTGCCAGTGGCGGAGCGGCTGTCAATGTCTTTACGAATCATGTCAAAGGATTGCTGGAAATCGTAGATGTCGGAGTCGCATCTAACATGGATCTAGCAAGTGTCCATGTACAAAAGGTCGGCTATGGAACAAAGAATTTTGCCAAAGAGCCCGCGATGACACGAGATGAAGCTCTTCTTTCAATAAAGATTGGAATGGAAAGAGCAAAACATACGATTGAACGAGGTGCAAGGTTGTTAATTGTGGGTGAAATGGGAATCGCCAACACCACATCAGCTAGCGCCATCGTAGCCTCCTTAGCGGGGGTTCCTGCGCGTACAGTAGTAGGAACAGGTACAGGAATCCCTTCTGAAAAAGTTACATTTAAAGCAGAAGTAATAGAAAAAGCTATAGACTTATTAAACCCAGATCCACAAGACCCGATCGATTTACTCTCAAAGGTCGGAGGCTTTGAGATTGGTGCAATGTGTGGTGCTATGCTTTATGCAGCATCTAAGCAAATTCCGATTTTGCTCGATGGATTTATTTGTACATCAGCCGCGCTATTAGCGACAAGATTATCAGAGCATGTAAAGGAGTATATGTTAGCAGGCCATCAGTCTGTAGAACCTGGCCATAAGATTACGCTTGATTTGCTAGAGAAAAAGCCGTTATTGACATTAAACATGAGACTTGGAGAGGGAAGCGGTGCGGTGCTTGCTTATCCGCTTGTCCAAGCAGCGGCTAAGATGTTGAAGGAAATGGCAACATTTGAAGGTGCAAGTGTTTCAAAAGGAACAATTTAATGAAAGATGGAGGAATACAAATGAAAGGCTTTCGTAAATATGTAAATATTGCATCAATTTTATTTTTATTCATGCTTGGTGTTTTAACAGGCTGTGGACAAACTAATCAAGAAGTAAAGGAAGAAAAGAAAGAATCTCAACAAGCTGCAGAAGAAAAGACATCATCGTTTCCGGTTACCATTAAAGATGATACAGGAAAAGAAATTACCATTGAGAAAAAGCCTGAAAAAGTGGTTTCTTTACTACCAAGCTCAACGGAAATTCTTTTTGCTCTAGGATTAGACAAAGAAATCGTTGGTGTATCAGATTATGATAACTATCCGAAACAAGCGCTTCAAAAAGAAAAGGTAGGAGCTCAGGACCTAAATGTTGAAAAAATCTTGGCTCTTCAACCGGATGTAGCCTTCTTAGATGAATATCATGCAACAAATGCTTCCGATACCATTAAGCAATTCGAATCAGCTGGCATTAAAGTGGTGATTGTAGGCTCCAAATCCTCCTTCGATCAAGTGTATGAAACGATCGATATGCTTGCAAAAGCAACGGGTACAACTGAAAAAGCAGAAGAGATTATTGCTGGCATGAAAAAGAAAGTAGAAGATATAAAGAAGAAAGCTCAGAATGTTACAGAAAGGAAACGAGTTTGGGTGGAGGTTTCTCCTCAGCCAGATATTTTCACAACAGGAAAAGGAACCTTCATGCAGGAAATGCTAGATATGATTGGTGCCGAAAATGTTGCTGCCGACCAACAAGGCTGGGTGAAGATGGACGAAGAAGAAATCGTCAAGCGTAATCCAGAGGTAATTATCACAACGTATGGCTACTATGTAGATCATCCGAAAGAGCAAGTATTAAATCGTGCGGGCTGGAAGGAAGTAGAAGCAGTCAAAAATGGTCAAGTGTTTGATGTAAACAGTGACATGGTAACACGTCCAGGCCCTCGTTTAGTAGATGGGGTGGAAGAGCTTGGAAAATTCATTTATCCGGACATTTTCAAATAATCGAAATAAACTGTTAGGATTATTCTCACTTATTTTTGTCTTTGTTTCACTTATTGTTGGAGTTTTTGTCGGGGCGGTTTCTGTAACCGTCCCTGATATTATCAAGATCATCATAGGTAAGGTTACGGGTTTATCTCTGTTTCAAGGAGAAGCTAGTACCGAAATGATCATTTGGGAAATTCGGTTTTCGAGAGTAATGCTTGCCTTTTTCGTTGGGGCAGCATTGTCATTAGCAGGTGCTGCATTTCAAGGCTTACTTCAAAATCCACTCGCTGACCCTTACACGATCGGCGTTTCATCAGGAGCTTCTCTTGGTGCCGTCATTATTATTTTTTTAGGGCTGCAAATCCCTTTTTTAGGAGATTTTACACTGCCTGTGGTTGCAATTACTACGGGTATGTTCACCTTATTGATTGTTCTTTCCCTTACGCAATTTGCAAGCGGTAGACTAACGAATGAAACGATTATTTTAGCAGGAATCATCCTTTCTTCTTTTATTAGTGCATTTGTTTCGCTCATTATTGCTCTCACTCCTAAAGAAGATATTAGTCAAATTCTTTATTGGATTATGGGCAGTGTATCTATGAGAGGCTGGGGCCATGTAAAACTGATGATCCCATTCTTTGTGCTTGGGACCCTCATCATTTTGCTTCATTACAGAGAGCTGAATACGATGGCATTAGGAGAACAATCTGCTCGATTTTCTGGAATGGATGTAAAAAAGAAAAAAGCGCTCATCTTGGTGGGGGCAGCTATTCTTACGGGTGGAGCGGTTGCAGTCTCCGGTCCAATCGGTTTTGTAGGATTGGTAATCCCTCACTTGGTCCGTTTATTAACCGGAGCCAATCATCGGGTTGTGCTGCCATTTTCCATGCTTATTGGGGGAGGCTATTTGGTGCTTGCTGATTTACTGGCTAGAACCATCATATCTCCAAAGGAGCTGCCAATCGGTGTAGTAACAGCCTTAATAGGTTCACCCATTTTTGCTGCCCTGCTGATCAAAAACCGATTGAAAAAAAGAGGGGAGCTTTAGAAAAGAAGGATTTTGTACCAGTCTATTTACAAGTATTTAGACTGATCAGGCAAAGGAGAAAAAATGATGTTAAGAGTTGAAGGGCTAACAGGCGGATATGATTACAAGAATGCAGTCGTGCATCAACTTTCTTTTACCGTTGAGAAAGGAAGTTTTTTTGCTTTGCTTGGACCAAATGGCAGCGGGAAAACAACGATGATCCGTCTTTTAATGGGAACATTGCCTGTTCATAAAGGGAAGATTACCTTAGATGGTAGGCCTATACAAGATTATTCTTCAAAGGAGCTCGCTCGAAAAACGGCTGTCATGACCCAAGAAAATGAAGTCGGTTTGGATTTCTCAGTGGAAGAAATCGTGATGCTTGGACGATATCCATATCAACGTTCCATGTTTTTCAAAGATACTAGTCAGGAAGATCTTGTTGTAGTGGAAGAGGCGATGAAAAAAACATCAGTCTTACATTTTCGAAACAAGCCTTTTCGACTATTAAGCGGAGGAGAAAAACAGCGTGTTCTTCTTGCCAAGGCATTAGCTCAAGAGCCAGAGCTGCTTTTTTTAGATGAACCGACTAATCATCTAGATGTCCGGCACACGATTGAGCTTCTGGATTTATTAAAAGAATTGCAAAAAACAACCCATTTAACGATTGTTGCCATTTTACATGATTTGAATTTAGCTTCCTTATATGCCGACCAACTAGGTTTACTTCAGAACGGAAAATTAGAAAGGGTATATTCTAGACTTAACGTAGACGATGGTTTGGAATTTAGCAAAGTGTATGGAGTGAATTTGAATTTTCATCCCCATCCTGAGGTGGCCAAAACACAAATTTCACTTTCTCCTACCTTTTTGCAAGAGGCAGATTCAACCTTTTCATCGAACATCGTGATAGAGGAACAAAAAAATCAGCTTCATGTACTAATGAAACAGCCTTTTAGAACGATATCTGCAGGGATAAACGGTAAAGGACTTGGTTGGAGTGAAGAATGGATTTTTTCAGGAAATGAAGATCGTAGCCATGCAAATTCAGAGGGAGCTTTAGTCTTTCCTAGTCATAAAGAGAATCATCCTTCCTTGCTCTGTTCATTTCATGAAGGAAATATTCCGATTGAAAATGGTAAAGATTGCTGTTCATATGCCGTTATTTTATCTAAAACTCCAAATCAAAAAGAGTATCACATCGGTTTATTAACAGATGCACTTTTGACGGATGCTGATTTAATTACACTTTTAACAATGGTGGCAGGTGTTAAAGCCAAATGGCATTTTGATCAATCTGACCAATCCTTAATTGCGATAGGCGCCCTTCGAAATAAGAACGCAGAAGCTGAACAAATAAAGTGTTTGTCGGAGATTGAAAAAGAACAAATTTTTTCTCATTTAGTGAGGAAGATAGAACAAGCATTAAAGAGAGAACGTGATGCAAGTGCTGTTCTTAGATAAGCCAGAGTTTTATGTTATTTTATTATCCATCCTTTTTGATTTAGTAATGGGCGATCCAAAATGGCTTCCACACCCTGTTCTATTATTTGGGAGAATAACAATTGGAATAAAGGCAGCTTGAAAGTGCTAAAAGGGAGTATTTTAGCTTTCTTGTTGCCTTTATTTGTTCTTGTGAGCAGTTACTATTTATTGAAAGCACTGTATTTTGTATCCCCAATCCTTGGAACTTTTATTTGTTAAAAGATCCTTTTCTAGAAGACCATGAGCCTCTTATCCTATTTCTTGCCCAAAAAGGAATTGTAGCTCGACATACATATCATTTTCATAGTTTAGAAGGACGTTGTGTTAGACTAGCTGTAAGAACAAGATTGGAAAACGAATGTCTTGTACAGCACCTAAAAAAATGGAGGCAAGAGAGATGATTACTTTCGTTTCAGGAGGAGCACGGTCCGGCAAGAGTTCATTGGCTGAAGAATGGGCCTTGAATGAGTTTTCTGTAAGAAATGCAAGCGGTCTTTTTTATATTGCTACCTCTACTTATCAAACTGGAACAGAAATGAATGAAAGAATACGAATGCATCAACAAAATAGAGCCTCTCACTGGGTCACCATTGAGGAGCCTTTCAATCTTTCCAAAGCTATCCGTGACATTCCTTGTAAAGCGGTTGTACTAATTGATTGTTTAACGGTTTGGGTAAGTAATCTACTATTTGCTGAACATTCATCAGAAAAAATACAACTAGAGCTTCGGCAGGTATTTGAATGGGTAAAAGAAAAAGAGATGTCTCTATATCTTGTTTCCAATGATGTGAATGAAGGTGTTCCGATTAAGAATGCTTTGGTCGAAAGATATATTCGTGAGCTTGAAAAAGTTCATTCTTATTCGATTCTTCATTCCAGCACGGTAGTTGAAGTGATGGGTGGTTTCCTATTTTATTGGAAAAGAAATGGAGTTTATCATCATGATGTAATCAATACGATTTAAGGAGATTCAGCATGAAAAACCTTTTTTATGGAGCTGTGTTAGCTTTGCAGTTTTTGACAAGAATTCCTTTACCTGTACAATGTGAAGTCAATGACCATTCATTAAAATGGGCACTTCGCTTTTATCCGTTTGCAGGCTGCACCATAGGTGTTGTATTGTCAGTATTTTTTCTACTGTTTTCAGATATTTTCCCGCTATATATTGTTGCATTAGGGATTCTGTCGCTTTGGCTGTTTTTAACAGGAGGGTTGCATGTTGATGGCTTCATGGATGTTACTGATGCAGTAGGTTCAAATGGAAACGTAGAGAAAAAACAAGAAATTATGAAAGATTCAAGAGTAGGCAGCTTTGCTGTCATTGCCTTATTCTTTTTACTTGCATGGAAATGTATCGTTCTATTTGAATTATTGCGTATTGTTGAAGAAGGGCTTTGGCTCTATCTTTTACTCATCCCGATCCTTGCACGGTTTCAAGCACTAATGCAGCTTTATTTTTTTCAGCCTTTTCAAAAGAAAGGAATGGCTTATTTTTGGAAAAGTAAACTTGATAAAAAAGATTTATGGATTAGCTTTGGTTGGATTTTTCCGTTCTTATGGATGGAACAAACTGTTCTTTTGATCGTGCTTTTGCAATTCGTGTTCTCATGGCTTTTTGGCAAATGGGCAACAAAGCAATTTCAAGGAATAAATGGAGACACGGTGGGTGCTTCTATTGAAGGAGCTGAATTATGGAATCTATTCGTTGTTTACGTGTTGTTTTTGTTAGGCATGGAATGACCAGCTGGAATCAAGACAAAAGGTATTTGGGGCACAGTGATGAGCCAATTATAAATCAGGAAATGGAAAGCTATCAATCTCTTAAAAAATTCTTTCTTACCAACCCTCCCGATATTGTATATTCGAGTGATTTAATACGTTGCCAACAAACAGCTGCTTTCTTGTTAAGTGAAAGGAAGACCATTATAGATCAGCGGCTGCGGGAATTGAATTTTGGCAGCTGGGAAGGAAAAACGTACGACGATTTAAAGGGAAATCCTACATACAGGCAGTGGATCGATAACTGGGAAAAAATGAGCCCGCCAAATGGTGAAAACGGACAAGATTTTAAAAAAAGAGTGCGTGAATTTTGGGATGATTGTATAAAGAGTAAAGCTAATTCTATTGCAATTGTAACGCATGGTGGAGTGATACGTCAGCTGATTTCAGATCTTGTACATACAGTATCTTACTGGGAATTGAACATACCTTTTGGTAAAGGGTATGAATTAACTTTGGTTAAAGCAGGGGAGGAGTGGACATGCAGCTCGTTATCGGTGGTGCCTACAGCGGAAAAAGACGATTTGTGAGAGAAATGTGGGAAGGAGCAGTTTGGCTCTCTGCTTACAATGGGGAAAATCTCGAGGATTGGTCCCATTTGATTCAAATTGGAAAAACGCTTGTCATTGAAGGCTTTGAAATATGGGTTTCAAATGACCTTAAAGAGAATAGCTTACAAATGATTCGAGAGAAATATAAGCATCTCTTTCAGCAATGGAGCGAAAGTGACTGCCAATTCATACTGATCATGCTCGAAATGGGCAAAGGAATCGTTCCTCTCGAGGAAAAAGACCGAAAAACTAGAGATATAATGGGTTGGCTTCAGCAGGACGCAGTCAAATATAGTGAAGAAGTTTATTACATGTGGCATGGGCTAGCCAAGAGAATGAAATAGAGTGCCACTGTCAAAAAGAGATTTTATAAAGCGAAACAAACCGCATCCGGACTTTTCAAAGTCGAGATGCGGTTTGTTCATTGAAGAAAAGATATAACTTTTTGACGCTTTCCTTGTTAAGATAGATCCTTTGAAAAGACTTTTGGACTGTTTGGAAGCAGCCTGGATACATACCAAGCACCAACAAGCAGGGTCAAGAAACCGCCAATCATAACCGAGGTTTCATAGCTCAATTGGAAGCCTTCTGGAGCATAAAAAATGTAAGTGCAAACGACTCCAGTCATGAACATAGCAGGAATTCATAAGTCGTATGTATTAATACATCTTATTTAATATTATTCATCATCAGAAAAATAGTCCTCTTCAGGTTCAATCGCATAAACAATCAAGTATTCATGCTCCTCTTCTTCTAGCTTTTGCATTTCCTCTTCGCTTGCATCTTTCTCTAATGCGTCACGTACTTTGCTGCAAATATAGTGTACGGTTCCGTCAAATTTCACTAATTCAACGGTTTCCTCTTCATCATATTGAAGGACAAGCGGGCTATTACACACTTCGCATGTTCCAATATCATAATGTCCAAAACCGTTTTTAGCGCCTTCTACAAAACAAGTCGAGCAATAGTTTTTAATTTCTCCTTCTTCTTTAAACTCATCTGTTTGAACGATTAATTCTTCATCAAACTGTTTATGACATTTTTCACATGTAATCAAAATTATCACCTCATAAAAGTAGCATATCACATCTGAATCAAGAAATTAAAAAAAAGATGATCACTAAAGACCATCTTTTTAGATTGGAAGTTTCACTTTTTCACAATTATTTATTTTGCAGGGATGCGAGCATTGCCCAAAGGTTAGGACCTATCCCCTCTGCAGCTTCCTTAAGTGGTAGGAAGACCGTAAATAAATAAGGCTGCCCATCCACTTCTTTGCCAACATACATGACGGTTGTTTTTACACCATCTTTTTTATCGATTGATTCAGCAATTAGAAAAAAGGAGGCGTTGTGGAATTCTTTTTGAAAAAGATTTTTAGGGTCTTCGGCCATAATATTTCCTTCATAAGTTTTCATGATGTTTTTCTTTATTTCATCAAAATTTGCATCTTCTCCAAGCTTCTCAATTCTAGCAAAGAAAGAGCCATCAAATTGGGACATCAATACATCCTTATTTGGTTCCTCAGATTCCAAGCTGAAATTTTTCAGAACATACAGGTAATAACCAAGGTTACTCTCTTTTAAAGTGGCAGGTCGCATTTCCTTTACTCCCTCGACAAGTACTTCTAAATCTTTTTGGGAAGGTGGGGTTGCCTGGTTTGTTTCACTTTTTTCGATTTCTTGGCTATTGTTTTCATTATTTTCTTCAGAACTTGGTTGAGTTTTTTCTTCTTTGGCTTTTTCACTGGTATTGGAAGTTTCTTTGCTTACTTTTGCGCCATTTACGGGTTCTGAGCTTTTTTCTGCATTTGTCCCACACCCTGAAAGGGCAAATGCTAATAATACCGATAAAACCAATGTATTAAAAGGTTTCATGTTCTACACTCCCTATAAGGATTCAATCATCTTTTTTTCCGGAAAAAAGATTTTGGGTTTCTTGCTTTTCATAAAGTTAGACGAAACAATTTTTGGTTTGTTTCAAAAAAAGAACATTCTTTTCAAAATTTAACGAATTTGGGAACCAATTAAAACGGATCAAATGGTGCAACCACTTCAACTGAAAGATTTTGAGTTTTCGAGATTTGTTCAATATGATGCAGCATGATTATACTCCTTTTGAACAGAAATTCACTAAAATTAAATAACTTATGTTTGACCTATGTGTGTTTAAATCATGGTGTGTTCATTCAAAGCCTACGCAATCTAAATATCAATATTCAGAAATGTTTTTCGAGTTGAATAGTTTGTTAGTATCTTGATTATCTTTTTTTTATGTAACACAGTTCACTAGAGGAGCATTAAATAGAATAAAAAGACCATTACATTTTTGATCCTCTTATCCAACTATCTAACTCTATAATGTGAGTGAAATGGTTCACGAGCTGCTCCCATTTTTCAGGGTACAATGATTTAAATCGCTCTGTAGCGCAGTTTGAATAGGTAACAAAGCAGTCAAGATGAGCTTTATTTTTTTCCAAATCAAACAACAGGGCATGTAGTATTGTATAATGCTTATAAATTTGATTAGTATTCAGCGTGGTTACTTCTATATGTTTTTCCTTAAAATATTGCTGGATCACTTCTAGTTGCTTTTTAATGCTTTCTTTCCCAGTCAAGCCTTCAATTTCTAAACTTCCATTCGTAAACATAATCCCTCGCATTGGTTTCACCTCTACAAACAAGTTTTACCAAAATAAGGGTTTTAATACATGTCGAATTTCCTGGGAAATTGTAAAAGCAAGGAATAATACTGTTAATACGTTATTATTTGTTCTGTTATAATCCCTTTCTTCGTACATTATAAAGAAGGGAGGTGAGAAGATGGGGATTAAATTAATAAAAATGTCTGTCATTTACTTTGCAATTGGTGTGTTGCTTGGTTATTACATGTCTATATCTCATTCTCATGATTTAGCCCCGGTTCACGCGCATATTAACCTATTAGGGTGGACTGCCTTAACTCTAGCAGGAATTATTTATCATATTTTTCCGGATTTATCTCGAAATAAGTTAGGAATCGGACACTTTTGGTTACATTCATTTGGTTTACCTATCATGATGGGATCCTTATTTGCCCTTATTACAACAAAAAACGATGCTTGGGTGCTAGGTACAGCAATAGGTGCCACACTGACGGTTTTGGGAGTACTTTTTTTCTGTTATAATGTTTTCAGGAATTTGAAGTGAAAAAAGGCGGTTCAAAAGCCAGGCTATTTTGCAAACGTGCAGAAAGATGCCTGATGCTTTTGAACCGCTTTTTTATACACTTTTATAGCTTTCTAATTTAGAATTTCGTGTTTGGATTTGAGGAATAGCAATTCCAATAAGAATAAGTAACATTCCTATAAATTGAAAAGAAGTTACTTTTTCCTGCAGCAAAATCATAGCCGCGATGATGCTTGCAGGAAGCTCTGCTGAGCCAATAATCGTAACAAGTCCAGCTTCTACCTTAGGAGCAGCGATGGCAAAACATCCGATTGGCATAGCCACGCCAAAAATTCCTGCTAATAGGGCATATTTCCATAATCCGCCACCTATTAATGTGCCATTTGTCATAAAATCTGGAGAAAATACTACGAAAATCAGAAGCAAGCCTCCAAAACACATGATGATGCTTCGCTGTATGCTTGGTACGTGAGTCGCCACTTTTCCGCCAGCAAACAGAAAGATTGCAAAGCAAAATGCAGACAGAATTCCATAAAAAAATCCTGATGCAGAGTAACTAGAGGCTTCCCATGGTACAAGCTTTCCCGCAAAAATTGTTCCACTAATTAAAAAAAGAACGGCCAGCATTTTTTTCCGAGAAGGGCTTCTTTTTTCATAAACTGCTTCAAATAGGATGCCAAGCCACGAGAATTGAAACAGCAATACAACGGCAATAGTTGCTGAATTTCGTTCAAGACTTAAACCATAAAAGATTCCAGTTAAGCTAAGAGACATTCCGACCAGCATTAGTAGAAGGATGTGTTTGAGAGACAATGTAACTTTTTTAAAAAAGGGTAGAAGCAATAGTAGAATAATAAGTCCGAATAAATATTGACTCCCAGTCACATCTGGTACAGAGTAGTTTTGTTTAAAAGCTAGTTTAACAATACAAGCATGGATTCCATAGCTACTTGCTCCTAATAAAAGAAGAAAGACATAAGTAAGTCGATTCATTACAGGTGCTCCTTTTATTCTCATTCACTCTCTCATGCGCTTTTTTTCCGCTTTTCTCATTATAATACAATATTTTGATGATTATTGTAACCTAAATAAGATCGTTTGGACTCAAAACAAATTCATAAACAGAATTTTTAACGTACATATTATTAAGGTAGCACATCCTTTTTGAGGTAATGAAACATGGATTCCAAGTAGAATTGTGGGATCGTGAAATGCTTCTTTTAAGAGAATTTCGCTTTTGGTTTGTAGACACAATACGGCTCTTCAGCAAGAAAGCTGCCTTTGTCATGAAATGCACGGGCTCGGCAGCCGGAGCATACGTTCACAAATTCACAAACACCGCACTTGCCATCCAGCAATTCTGGGTTTCGAAGCTTTTGAAATAATTCTGATTCCTTCCAAATCGTTTCTAATGACTGCTCCATAACATTTCCCGCTTTGAGAGGAAGATAGCCACACGGTTGAACATTTCCTTTATGTGATATGAAACAAACTCCTGTTCCAGCTAGGCAACCCTTTGTTACGGCTGCCATTCCGTGAGTTTGGACCGTTACTCTTTCTCCGCGCTCTTTTGCTTTTTGTCTCATGATCCGATAGAAATGAGGGGCACAAGTTGCTCTAATTTCAAAATCAACTTCTCTCGAGCGATCATAAAACCATTCTAACACCTCTTCGTATCGTTCTGCACTGAGCATGTTGCTTTCAGCTATCTGTACACCGCACCCAACAGGTACGAGCATAAATAAATGAAGGGCGTCCACATTCATTCGTTTTGAAAGCTCTATCATCTTTTCAATATGGTCGACGTTATGAGTAGTAATGGTTGTATTGAATTGAAGCTCTAAGCCTTGGTTTTTCACATGGCGAGCACCACTAAGAGCTTGTTCAAAAGAACCTTCCAACCCTCTAAATTGATCGTGGATGGACGAGTCTGGACCGTCGAAGCTGATGGCTACTCTTTTAATACCTGAATCCTTAATTTTTCTTGCTATTTCTTCTGTAATCAAGGTTCCGTTTGAAGCCATAGCCAATGTTATTCCACGATCATTCGCATAATGAGCAATTTCAAAAAAGTCGGGTCTGTATAGTGGCTCTCCGCCGGTAAGAATTAAAATTGGCTTAGCGAAATCAGCAATTTGATCAATTACTTGAAAAGCTTTTTCTGTGGTCAATTCATCAGGTGACCGTTCAGGCTGAGCAGTAGCACGGCAATGGATACATTTTAAATTACATCCCTCAGTCAATTCCCAAAAAATAAGTCGTGGACCTGTTTCAATAGAAGTAAATGGATTTTTGCTTCTTCCCATTGTATTTTGAAAAACTGCTGCATTCATAAGTAATCTCCTTGTTATGTAAAATAGTCATCTATTTTCTATAAAACTATTATAAAATGACAAATGCTATAAATTTATAAAGAAGTAAGACAATATGTTGAACATTTCACAATCTTTTACGTGTAGATCTTGGTATGAAGAATTCACCAAAATTAGGTAGGCTACATACACATAAAAGAGAACATTTGATGTGAGGTGTCATATATGGAAGATGAAAGACAGCAATTTCCACAGTTCCATCCTATATTTGGAGAAGGCACAGGAACCCCACCAATTGGAGGATTTCCTGGTATGCCATCTGGCCCCCCACAAGTAGGAGGGGTTCCTGGCATGCCATCTGGTCAACCTTCATTTGGGGGAGGTCCTAGCATGCAACCTGGATTACCTTCATTTGGTGGCCAGCAAGGTAGTCAGACAGGACCTCCATTTGGTGGGCAGCAAGGTGGTCAGACAGGACCTCCATTTGGTGGGCAGCAAGGTGGTCAGACTGGACCTCCTTCAGGTCCACCACCAGCTTTTACACCACAACAAACTACACTACTAGGTGGTCCGCAGGGATTGGCTGTAGATCCGGGTTCATTGAGAAACTGTTTGTACCGCTTCACATTTATTTGGTTGAATAATGGCAGAAGCTTTTGGTTTTATCCGACTTTTATAGGTAGAAATTCAGTAGCAGGCTACCGCTGGAGAAGGAGATATAACAGGTGGGTTTATTTTGGTTTAGATACGAGAAATATTTCTTCATTTCAATGCTTTTAGCTTAATTATAAAGGGGGATACATGATTTTTTGTCTTTTCTAATCATCCCCAAAAATTTCAGGCTCCTATTTTTAGGAGTCTTTTTTTTATGCCATGATGAATCCAATCCCCCTGATGCAATTGAATTTTATAGAAAAATTTCATACATATCCCCCTTTTTCTACTTTTTTTCATATAAGAAGAGTGAAAGGAGGTGAGCAATATGGCAACTGAAACATTATTGTCCAAGGTGCTTAGGCTTACTTTTGATGCCGGTCTGGATGAAAAAGGAGAGCCGATTTTAAAACGCAAGAGCTATTCAAATATGAATATCTCAGCTACTAGTGAGCAGCTTTATGCAACGGCTGTAGCGATTGCAAGCCTGCAGGCATACCCAATTTTATCTGTGGAGTGCCAAGAAATGAGAAAGATTGATGAATTGTAAAAACTAGCGATCCATTCCTAATTTTTCAAATGAAAGGAGGTTACGAGCATGCCTAAAACTTTAGAAATGATTTTTGTTTCGGACATTGGTAAAAACATCACTGTATCTGTGGATGATCCGAAAGAACCTGTAGACCTTGATGCAGTTAAGGGGGTGATGGATATCATTATTGCCCAACAAGCCTTTTCAACCCAATCAGGTAAGCCTTATTCGAAAAAATGTGTCCGTGTTGTCGAACGAAATGTAGATGAGTACGAAGTGTAAGATTCTTGGCAGCCGATTCATTCTAGGTTTTAACAATCGGCTGCCTGTTATATTTCATTTAGGAGGTGCAAAAATGGAGCAGCTTTTACCGTTTATTAGCGAGGTGGGCTTTCCTATTGTCGTGACATTGTATTTGCTTCATCGAATCGAAACGAAGCTTGATGTTATGATTGAAACGATGCAAGCTTTACCAAGCCAAATAAAAGATGAAATGCTTATAAGGCCCCCGCATATAAATTAAATAAGAAAGGGCTGATTCATTCTCAAAAATGTTAGGACCGCTTGTTTTTATTTGAAACTTTCTCGCTCGTGTAGGAAAAGATTTCAAATATATTGCACTTTGAAACTAATGAGGAATGGAACAGCCCTTTTTGTCAAAGTTTACGAAAGTATAGCTTTTGGAATGAAGTAGTAATTGTTAGTTTCACACTTTACTTTTCTAAATTTTTTGTTAATAAAAAGGGAATATACCATTTGTAAGGAATTAGTTAATCATGTACGTCTAAATAAGGAAGGGACGAAGGTACATGGAAGTAAAAACGAATACAAATCCTTTACAAAAGAAGAATGCTTGGGCTCTTTATTTTTCATTGCCGGTAGTATCATGGGCGTTTTATGATTTTGCCAATACGATTTTTTCCTCTAACATCAATACGATTTTTTTCCCTTTTTATTTGCAGGAAGTTATTGGCGAAAACGAAGTATTAGATCAGATTGCCAGTACGTTCATTTCGTATGCAAATGCAATTGCCAGCTTTTTTCTAGTCCTATTCTCGCCGTTATTTGGAGTGCTAATTGACAGAACGGGTAGGAAAAAAAGGTATATTGGTATTTTTACGTTGATTACAGTTGTCTGTACTATTCTAATGGGAGTCTTTGCTGCATCAAAAATGGATGGTCAAATTCTTGGAATACCTGTATATTTAGCGCTTGTCATCTGTTTTTTTGTGATAGCAAAATTCTTCTACCACTCCAGTCTTGTATTTTATGACAGCATGATTTCTGATCTTGGAAAAAAAGAAGAATTGCCTTTGATTTCAGGATTTGGGGTAGCAGTTGGATATATTGGAACACTTGCAGGTTTGTGCATTTATCCTTTCATTGGTGACCATGGTTCTCAAGCGTCTTTTGTTCCGACTGCCATTATGTTTTTCATTTTTTCCTTACCACTGCTGTTTTTTGTGAAAGAACCAAAAGTGGAAGTAAAGGAAAAGACATCTTTTTTGTCAGGCTACCGCGAGGTTTTCCAAACCTTTCAAGAAATGAAAAATTATCGTGAAGTGTTTCTATTTATGATTGCTTATTTCTTTTTGAATGACGCGATTGCGACTACTATTGCGATGATGGCCATTTATGCGAAAGCAATTGTCGGTTTTTCATCTGGAGAATTCATTCTGCTGTATCTTGTTTCGACCGTTTCAAGTATCATTGGATCGTTTTTATTTGGATACGTAACAAAAGCCAAAGGTGCCAAATTGGCAGTGAAGTATGTAGGGTATTTACTTCTCGTGGCACTAGCGATTGCCGTTCTCTCGATTCATCCAGCAATGTTCTGGATATCTGGAAGTATGTTTGGGATTGCGTTAGGATCGATGTGGGTTACATCAAGAACCCTAATAGTTGAACTTACACCAGAGGAAAAACGAGGACAGTTTTTCGGCTTGTTTGCTTTTTCTGGAAAGGTTTCAGCAATCATTGGACCATTTATATATGGGACCATCACCTGGATATTTGCCGACTATGGAAACTTGGCTAGCCGATTGGCATTGAGCTCTCTAATCTTGATGACTGTGCTTGGATTGCTTGTCCATCGAAAATTGTTAAAAGGTGGTCAGAAAGACCGGAACGAAATGTTTATATAAAAGCAAAAGTCTGAGCAAACAAAAAAAGGTGTTACTGTGAAAAGTAACACCTTAATCATTTGTATGGTTAGTTTGTAAAATTATAATTTTACAACGTTTTTAGCTTGAGGTCCGCGGCTGCCTTCTTCGATTTCGAATTCAACTTCTTGGCCTTCGTCAAGAGTTTTGTAGCCTTCGCCTTGGATTGCAGAAAAGTGTACGAAAACATCGTTTCCGCCAGGAACTTCGATGAAACCGAACCCTTTCTCGCTGTTAAACCATTTTACTTTACCTGATACTGTCATACTAAAAATCCTCCTAAAAGTTAAACAAAAATTAATATGCGCTATTATTCTTAAACAGAATAAAATTCACATATTATCAAGCATCAGAGGATCCAATACTAACATATTATCCTTTGGTGTTTGATAATATGTGAATTTTTATTAACCTTTGTTATGTAAGTAATTTAAATTGATTATAGCCTACATCATGATAAATAACAAGTAGAATGATAAAAAAAATACATTTCCTATATTTTACAAGATAATGAAAAATTATACACTTAATCAAAAAAGCTTAATACCTATGGTATAGAGTGTAAAAGTGTGTCAAAAGATAAGTTGGGATGTATATTTGGGAAAAAGATGAAAATCTGCAAACAAAAGAGTAATTAGAAAACTCTTTCGTTTGCAGATTTATTAAATCTTAGGTTTAGATAGACGGAAATTTTTTATTATCGTTAGTGGTTTATTTAAAAAGGTATGATTTTTTTCTTGAACCATTGGATGGAGTTCAGAAGTCTCTTTTTTGTCCATTTTTTTGTCCGCTTCTTCATATGCTTGATTGGACACACTTAAATATTGGTATAGCATTCCGACGAATACGGATCCACCAACAATATTCCCAAGTGTAACAGGAATAAGGTTATGAAAGGCTCCAGCAATTGAAACTGTATCTGGGTGAGGAGCTGTTAAAGCTATGCCGAAGAGAACAAAGTTTGCGATACTATGCTCAAAGCCTGATGAAAAGAATAAGAACACAGTCGCCATGATCACAAAGAGCTTAGCCCCTTCATTTTTGAATTGTGTTGGTAAAAACACAGCCAAACATACAAGCCAGTTACAAAAGATTCCTTTTACAAAAAGTTGAAGCGTAGTTGCATTCATTTTATATTCTGATACATATTGAATGTAATGATCATTTGGTAGATGAGCAAATAATCCTGTAGCCGCAAACAAAAATGCAAATACGATAGCTCCAAGAAGATTGCCTGCATAACAAGCAGCCCAGTTTTTTAAAGTATCGATCACTGTTACTTCTTTTCTCATAGCCGCAATTGTAAAATACATTGTATTGCCTGTAAAGAGCTCTGCTCCGCCATAAATAATGAGAACAAGAGCAACACCGAAATAAATGGAACCGGCTAAATAGGCTGCCGGTGAACCTGCTTCAAAAAAGTATCCACCGATTTTAAAACATGACACGATGACGAAGCCGGCATAGATCGATGCTAGCATCGCACGAATCAAATAATGAAAAGGATAATGATCTAATAGAAATTTTTTCTTTTTTGCTAATTTCACCAGATACTGAAGACCTTGTTCTTCCATATAATGACCCTCCTCTTTATGTCATATGTTTTCTTTATTATGTCGTTAATAAGATTGGACATGTATACATTACTTCCGAAGAGGACGACTTGCAATATATATGTGAAAAAATTCACAAAAAGTTTTTTTATGTACGAAGCAAAAAATGCACAGACATAAATATAACTCTTTTTAGCAGGATTACAAGGAACAATTGTTGGTATGGATGTAAAAGAAAGTGCTAACATTTTCCTGTAAGGCTGTTCGTAGAATTTTGTCTAGTTACAGCGCCTAGCCAGCTTTTATCCTTTTAATAGCTTCCATGAGTATCATTTCACGATGGATGACATATGATGCTTAACACAGCATGATGTTGCTTGGCAGATAGGGCTGTCCGAAAAGTGCAACTTCATGAAAAATTGAAAATCAAGAATGTTGATATATCAATATTCTTGAACATTAAAAGGGGCATCCAAAAGCCGGAAAATCGACTTATTAGGCAGCCCCATCTGCATAAGTGCAACTACGCCTCTGTCTTCGCCTTTGCAGGATCGCCAATCGGCAAGTTTTCTTTATCGGACTTGCACTAGGTAAAAGGTTTCTAGGAATCCTTTTACATTAAGTCTTTTTGCATGCACTCAACGATATTTTGTTTGTATGGTTTTTCCTCGTAGAATTGAAATCCAAGGTTTTTCCAAAATCGTTTACCTTTGTCATTTTGTTTAAGAACACCTAATCGTAGAGAAAGAACCTTTTTTTCTTTTAGTAGCTCTTCAAATAAAAGATAGGCTTGCGTACCAAACCCATAGCCCTGATAGTCAGAGTGAATCATAAAAAGACCCAGCCAAGGGAAGCCGTCTTTTGGATTGTTCTTTAAATAGTCTATAATTCCGATGTAGGTGTCATCGAGTTTAATGAAGTAGGTATCTGTTTCGACTGCCATTAATTCCTTTTTTATTTCCTCTCTTGTTCGAGTTTCTCTCCCGGTTTCTAGCTTATTGAACTCCTTGTTGGAATTCATGATTTCTTCAGCGATATATAATGTTTCTTCCGTTACTTTTTCAAAAGTAATCATGTTTCTCCCCCTTTAATCTTCATTATAAAGTAAGAAAAAAAGAAAGACACACTACAAACTAGATTCAGTAGCCATTTTTTAAGCAATTGTGATATAGTTTTTAGGAGCTAAAGTAACGATATTACGAAAAAGGATGTTTACCATGAAGTCTTCTTTAAAGAATGAAGTTGAATCAAGAAAAACATTTGCAATTATCTCCCACCCTGACGCAGGGAAAACGACATTGACTGAAAAATTACTCCTATTCGGAGGCGCCATTCGGGACGCGGGGACAGTTAAAGCTCGTAAGACTGGTAAATACGCAACTTCTGACTGGATGGAAATAGAGAAACAAAGAGGAATTTCCGTTACTTCCTCTGTGATGCAATTCGATTATAACGGATTCCGAGTCAACATTTTGGATACACCTGGTCACCAGGATTTTAGTGAAGATACGTACCGAACACTTATGGCAGTAGACAGTGCTGTCATGATTATCGACTCTGCAAAAGGGATTGAGGATCAAACCATCAAGCTATTTAAGGTTTGTCGTATGAGAGGAATCCCGATTTTTACCTTTATTAATAAAATGGACCGTCAAGGGAAAGCTCCACTTGACCTTTTGGCTGAGCTGGAAGAAGTTTTAGGAATCGAGTCTTATCCGATGAACTGGCCGATTGGGATGGGGAAGGATTTCCTTGGAATCTATGACCGATTTAATAATAGGATTGAGCAATTTAAAGAAAATGATGAAAATCGTTTCTTGCCTTTGAATAGTGATGGAGAGCTTGATGTGGACCATCCGTTGAAGGATTCTCCTTTATATGAGCAAACTCTTGAAGAAATCATGTTATTAAGTGAAGCCGGAAATGAATTTTCAGAAGAGAAAATCGCTAAGGGCCTTCTCACTCCAGTGTTTTTTGGTAGTGCGTTAACCACTTTTGGTGTGCAGACATTTCTAGATGCTTATTTAAAATTTGCACCATCTCCACAGCCACGTCAATCTTCAATAGGAGAAATTGATCCGGTAAGCGAAGATTTTTCAGGCTTTATCTTTAAAATTCAAGCCAATATGAATCCAAAGCATCGCGACCGCATCGCATTTTTGCGTATTTGTTCTGGAAAATTCGAACGGGGAATGAGCGTATATTTAAGCCGTACAGGAAAAAGCATCAACCTTTCATCTTCCACACAGTTCATGGCAGATGACAGAAATACGGTGAATGAAGCGGTAAGCGGCGATATTATTGGACTTTATGATACAGGAAACTATCAAATTGGAGACACATTAACGACCTCCAAGGAATTGTTCCAATTCGAGCGTTTGCCACAATTTACCCCAGAGCTTTTCGTGAAAGTTTCTGCGAAAAACGTATTAAAGCAAAAGCATTTTCATAAAGGTATTCACCAGCTCGTGCAGGAAGGTGCCATTCAGCTGTTCAAAACCGTAACGATGGAGGAATATTTATTGGGTGCTGTTGGTCAGCTTCAATTTGAAGTGTTTGAGCATCGCATGAGAAATGAATACAATACCGAAGTAATAATGGAGAGAATTGGATCCAAAATTGCGCGGTGGGTTGAGGATGAAAAGGTTGACGAAAAACTGTCAAGCTCCCGAAGTATCCTTGTAAAGGATCGCTATGATCAATATGTATTTTTATTCGAAAACGATTTTGCTTTAAGATGGTTCCAAGAAAAAAATCCTGACATAAAGCTTTACAATCCAATGGATGCAAAATAGTATTTTTAACCGCTAGGGTAATCCACCTAGTGGTTTTTTATTATTGAGGGGGTTTATTTTAATAATCTCGCTAGTGGAGCATGTTGCACAGGTGAAGGAAAATTCCTACATAAAGCGAAGTTATTAAAGAATTGATTTTAAGAAAAGGCTCTTTTCTAAAAGATTGTTGTTTTTACATAGGTTCTGGGAATGATAACCGTTGATAAAAAAGTTGGTTGATTGGAGCGTAAGGTGCGAGACTCCTGCGGGAGCAGCGGGACAGGTGAGACCCCACAGGCGCTGCGCGCCGAGGAGGCTCACCGCCCGCCCCGCGGAAAGCGAGCATCCTGGAGCGGAAATCAACCAATCCTCACTACTTGTTAAAAAGCAACAAAGTTTTCGAAAACAGCCTAAGTAAAAGAGGAGGCTACGGGATTGAAAAAAATAAGATTTATAATTTCTTTACTTACAATCATAAAATTTTAACAGGAGAAGAATTAATAAAATAATTGATGTTTATGTTGACTTGGTAAAATGAATCTTGTATTATACTAATATACTTTAACGCTTAAAAGCGTTTAAGTGCGAAATAAGATAGGTTTTCTGTTCGCAGAAAAAGTAGCAAGGATGTGTGCAGCAAGAAGAGACCGAGCGGATGGTGTGAGCTCGGGCAGCAGCCTATGTGAATTACATCTGCCTTAGAACGAACAGATTTTTAAGAGTGGGCGATTCGTTAGATCGTCAAATAGGGTGGTACCGCGAAGCTTCTTCGTCCCTATGTGGAGAGAAGCTTTTTTTGTGTTCTCCAAGACTTCATGTTCAAATAGGAAAGGTAGGAAAAAAGAATGCAGCTAGATTTAGCAAAATTAAAGATTTCAGCTTTGGAAGCGGCAGCTGTACTTGCCGTAATTTTAGCAGTCATCTCGATTGGAATTATTCATTTTGAAATGGTTCCGCATCTTCCAATCCTGGCAGCGATTATTCTTTTAATTATTTACGGAAGACTTAAAGGATTAAGCTTTAACGAGGTAGAGAGTGGGTTAATAAAAGGAGCTACATCTGGTTTAGGAGCCGTTTTTATTTTCTTTTTCATAGGAATGCTGATCAGTAGCTGGATGGCGAGCGGAACTATTCCAACCTTGATGTTTTATGGTTTTGAATTATTTAGTGGGACTCCGTTATATTTGGCGGCGTTTATTGTATGTTCGATTATTGGAGTTTGTATAGGTAGCGCTTTTACGACTTCAGCAACGATCGGTGTGGCTTTCCTTGGAATGGCTGCAGCGATGGATGCATCTATGGCCATAATGGCAGGCGCAATTGTTTCCGGTTCTTTCTTAGGAGATAAAATGTCTCCATTATCTGATACAACGAACCTTGCTTCTGGGACGGTTGGAGTCAATTTATTTGAACATACACAAAATATGCTTTGGACGACTGTTCCGGGATTTATTCTATCAGCTGGTTTATTTTGGGTTCTATCTCCAAAGGAAAGTAAGGGCAGCATGGAAGAAATGAATCTTTTCTTGCAGGCTCTTCATAATGAAACAAATATTAGCTGGACAGCTCTTATTCCATTTCTTCTTATCATCATATTGGCTGTAAAAAAAGTACCGGCCATCACAACATTGTCTGCTAGCATTTTGAGTGCGGTTGGCGTGACATTTATGGTGGATTCAAGCATGACATTTGCAGACATGGGGAAAATCTTATTCTCAGGATTTGTTATGGACAGTAAGGTCGAACAGTTAAATGCCATCCTATCTAGGGGAGGCATAGATAGTATGATGTTTTCAGTTTCCCTTGTCCTTTTGGCGCTTGGAATGGGAGGTTTATTGTTTTTATTAGGAATCATCCCAGCCCTACTTCGTGCTATTGAAGGAATGCTGACAAGCACAGCAAAATTGTTGGTTTCAACAGTATTAACTGCGATCGGTATAAATGTACTCGTTGGAGAACAATACTTATCCATTTTATTACCAGGGAATACGTTTCAAGAACATTATAAGAAGCTGGGCTTGTCGGCAAAAACTTTATCCAGGGCACTTGAAGATGCAGGAACTGTTGTAAACCCACTAATCCCATGGGGAGTTTCTGGCGTGTTTTTAACTCAGGTACTGGGAGTCTCAACGATTGAATATGTACCTTTTGCGTTCTTTTGCTTGCTCTGCCCGGTTTTAACGTTAATTAGCGGATTTACGAATATAGGAATTTCAGCTGAGAAGGTTAAAATAGCTCACGATTAATTCGTGGGCTTTTTTAATCCGCAATAACGGGCAGTGAGATCCCTACTGATAGAAGTTCACTTTATAGGAAAATAAGAATGGTTGGTATTTCTGTTGAAGATGGATGTGAAGGGTGCAATCACCCTTTTCGCTTAAATCAAATGTTATTTTGCTTAAATCAAGTGAGCTTTCGCTTAAATTAAATGTTATTTTGCTTAAATCAAGTGAGCTTTCGCTTAAATTAAATGTTATTTTGCTTAAATCAAGTGAGCTTTCGCTTAAATTAAATGTTATTTTGCTTAAATCAATTGAAATTTCGCTTTAAATATGAATCGATCGAAAAACAACCTAATACTTGTTACCAAAAGCTATACATTTATTGACTGATAAGTCACTGACTATCCAATGAATTGTCAATTTTGATCTAGCACCTTTATTGAAAATAGTTTTTTCATTCGATATAGTAGGAGTTAGAAAAAAATGCAAAGGATATTGACTAGTCGGTCGGATATTATTTGCCTGGATTTAGGAGGGAGTTATTTTTTAATGAAAATCAGTTCGTTTTCGATAAGGAGACCTGTTTTTACATTAGTAACCATGCTTTTGGTTTTAATTTTGGGAGCGGTTTCCTTACTAAATATTCCATTAAAGCTGATTCCGGAGATTAATCCTCCGGTTGGGGTTGTCGTTACTTCTTACAAAGGTGCAAGTCCAATAGAGGTTTCTGAAAAAATAGCAAAACCACTTGAGGCAAGCTTGGCCACACTTCCAGGATTAAAAACGATGACTTCGACATCGCAGGAAGGTGCCAATTTAACCATTCTTCAATTTACATGGACAACTAAAATCGATGAAATTCAAAATGATGTCCTACAAAGAATCGATCAGACACCTCTTCCAGAGGATGCAGAAAAACCAAGATTCTTAAAGTTTGATCCATCTCAATTTCCAATTATTCAAGTATCGCTCCGCTCAGATACCGATCCATATAGGCTCAGAGAGCTTGCGGAAGAATTAAAACTTGAGCTGACAAAGGTTAATGGCGTTGCAAGCGTAAATCTTTCAGGAACAATAGTGGAAGAAATAAAGGTTGAACTAAATCAAGAGAAATTAAAAGCTAATTTTCTTAGTCAATCGGATATTGTTCAAGTTATTCAATCGAATCATGTAGCTATGCCGGGAGATTCTGTTCTTACGGATGGGAAGCAGCTTACAACTCGAATAATCAGTAAAATTGATTCTGTTGAAACGATAAAAAATCTAACTGTAACGGTTAATCCGAAAACCGGAAAAAAAGTCACGATTGGAGATGTTGCCAAGGTAACGCTTACTAGGAAGAGTGAAGATTCGATTACACGAACCAATCAAACACCTTCTGTTTTGTTAAGCGTTCTTCAGCAATCTGATTCAAACACAGCAACAGTTTCGAAAGCGTTTCAGGAAAAATTGGACGAGCTTTTAAGTAAAGAAAAATATAAACACATAAAGTCGGACGTATTATTTGACCAAGGGGATTTCATACAGCTGGCCATTGGGAACATTTCTAATTCCCTCATCATTGGGGGAGCTCTCGCTATGGTCGTGTTATTTTTATTCCTTCGAAATTTTTTAAGTCCAATCATCATTGGAATTGCCATTCCGTATTCGGTAATCGTCACATTTGTTTTAATGTTCTTCTCAGATTTCACTTTGAACATTATGACCTTGGGTGGACTGGCATTAGGAATTGGAATGCTAGTAGACAACTCTATTGTAGTCATTGAAAATATTTATCGCCATCTATCAATGGGGAAAGACTCTAAGCAGGCTGCTGCAGACGGTGCGAAAGAAGTGGGAGGGGCCATTACAGCCTCTACTCTAACAACGGTTGCAGTATTTATACCTGTAGTCTTTATCTCAGGTATTATTGGGGACCTGTTTACAGAGTTTGCATTAACGATTTCTTTTAGTTTGATTGCGTCTTTATATGTGGCCTTAACAGTTGTCCCGATGTTGGCAAGCAGATGGCTGAAAGCTCCTAAAGTAAACCTAGAAGAAAAAAGGAGAAAATCTGCTCCTATGGTTACGCTCGAAAAAGCAGTAAAATGGTCTCTGAAAAACAGAGTAGCTGTTTTACTCCTTACTTTAGTTCTTCTAGTAGCAGGTGGCTTCGGACTAACGACTGTTGGTACACAATTTTTGCCAAGCGCAGATGAAGGGTATTTCACTATTCGAGTGAAACTTGAAAATGGTGCAGCCCTTTCAGAAACAGAGAAGGTTGTAGCTGCCATTGAAAAAGAATTTGAAGATGAAGAAGATGTGGATGTTTATGTAGGTTTAATAGGTACAACACAGGAGGATTCGTTCCGTGGAACGACAAATGCCAACACGGCTGAAGTATATGTGAAGCTAAAGGACCTTGAAAACAGAAAAAGATCCGTTTTTGAATTTGTAGATGACGTGAAGAAAGACGTTGTGCGTGCTGCACATAAAGCCAATAAAACGGCTGAACTATCTTTTAATTTACAGTCTACAACTGGTTCAGCACCTAATACATTAACCTTTAACGTAAGAGATACAGATAAAGAACGGTTAAAAAAATCTGTAGATAAAATCTATCATTCCTTAAAGGATTTAGAAGGTGTTTCAGAATTAACAACAGATTTAAATGAAACAGTAGAGGAAATCCAAATTGAAGTAGATCGTAACAAGGCATTGCAAGCCGGTTTAGCGCCAGCCCAAATTGCGATGCTGACAAACGATGCTACTAGGGGAGTAACGGCTTCTCAAATTGTTGATAAAAATTCTAATGTATATTCTATTTTTGTTGAGTATGATAAAGACATTACTCAAAACATCGATAAGCTTAAAAACCTATCCCTTAAAAAACCAGGTGGAGGTTACGTAGCACTTAAGGATGTTGCAGTCTTTAAAATGGGAGAAAGCCCAGTAAGAATTCAAAGAATAAATCAACAAGATGCAGTTCAATTCACATTAAAATATAAGGCTTCGACCAATCTTGGAAAAATTTCTGAAAGAGTCGATCAAGAAATCAAAAAATTAAATCTTCCAGAAGAAACAGACATCGTATTTGGTGGAGATCGAGAGCTATTAGAAACGTCAATGGATGATATGATTCTTGCATTCGTTTTGGCCATTGTATTTATTTACTTGGTAATGGCAGCTCAATTTGAATCATTGAAATATCCATTTGTTATCATGTTTAGTGTACCGTTAATGGTGATTGGAGTATCCATAGCATTAACTGCTACAAGAACACCTATTGGGTTAACAGCTATAATAGGTCTGATTGTTTTGGCTGGTATTGTGGTAAACAATGCGATCGTCATTGTTGATTACATCAATCAACGAAAGGAACAAGGAAAAAGTACGTATGATGCCATTGTCAACTCGGTCCTTGATCGTGCAAGACCAATTCTTATGACCGCGTTAACAACGATTTTGGGATTAGTCCCTCTTGCCCTAGGAATAGGAGAAGGTACAGAGATTAATCAGCCGATGGGAATAACTGTAATCGGAGGCTTGATTAGTAGTACGTTCTTAACACTTTTCATTATTCCGATTGTATACAGCTATTTCGATAAAAGCACAAGACGAATGAACAAAATGTTTGCTACACAGAGCTTGCTAGAGGAAAATGACCAGATTTTCGGCAATAACGCTACTGAAAGAAGGAAAGACACCGTTCCCGAAGATCTTGTAGAGTTAGTAAAGGATGAAAAGCAGGACAAATAATGAAATATAGTTTCTCTACTGTATCAGGATGTGAGATCAATGAATGATAAAAAAAAGTTAATCCTAGAAACTGCATTGAAGTTATTTTCAGAAAAGGGATATCATTCGACTTCTATGCAGGATATTGCTACCGAGTGTCAAATTGCAAAAGGCTCACTTTACACGTATTTTCAATCCAAGGATGAATTGTTCCTCTCCATTTTCAAACATAGTTTTGAATCATATAGAGAAGCCATTATAGAAGTTGAGCATGATCCGACTCTTACTAAAAGAGAGAAATTTGAAAGACAAATTTATTTACAATTAAATAATTTTTTCAAATACCGAGATTTTATCCAAAAGCATATGATGGACCATACGATTAATAAAAATAAAGAGATGGGCACATATATGCTGGAAATGAGAGGGAAATCTCTGAAGTTTTTTGAAGAAAAAATCGTTTCACTATACGGAGAGGGTGTTATTCCTTATTCATTTGACTGTGCTGTTATTTTTTCAGGCATAATCAAAGAATACATTTTCTTAATGATGATTGACGTGAAAGAGCAAGATCTATACCGGTTGGCACAATTTTTACTCAGCAGATTGGATGATATCGTTCAAGGTTGTTTGAGTAAAAAAGAACATTATCTTTCAACCAACGATTTTCATCAATTCATTACGATGGGCGAATTTAAACTCCGTTCTAAGGAAGATCGAATAGCACAATTGATAAAAGAACTTCATCATATATCTACTAAAATTAGGCTTCCAAATGATAAAAAAGATTTCCTTACAACTGCGATTAAGACAATTGAAGAGCAGATTGCAAACGAAGGCAAGGAAAAGGAAGTAATCATTGAAGGTATGCTGCTTTACTTGGAAAAATGGGATATACCAGACGTCTTAAAATGGGTTAAGCAGTTTAGAGAAGAGTGGAATTACTAGTATTTTTTTAATAATCCTCCGTGAATGGAGGATTCAGACTGTTGACAAACGCTCGCATTCTTCGTCACGAACCCTCCTCCGGTGCTCTTTACCGTCTATGGTAACTCCGCTCCTCGCACGGGTTCGTTCCTCGACTGACAAGCGTTTTCAATCAGTCTGAAAGTGCATGAAATATACTTTGTCTACACTCTAAATCCTCCGTGAAAGGAGGATTTTTTTTGATTTTCAAGAATAGTCATGTAATATCAATTATTCCACCGAAAGGAAAATAAAAATGAATCATGTTTATTTTTTTACCGGCTTTCCAGGTTTTATTTGCAACCAGCTCATAAGAGAACTAATTAGAAGCGGGGGAAATTTTAAGAAAGCCTATATGCTTGTACTCCCACCTCAGCTTGATTCTGCAAACGAAGAAATGGAAAGAATTTGTAAGGAATCGAATATTACAAAGGACCATTTTGTTATTTTGGAAGGGGATATTACGCAAGAAGAATTGGGGATCCAAAAGGAACAGGAAAAAATAAAGCAAGAAATTACTCACGTCTTTCATCTTGCTGCCATTTACGATTTAGCGGTACCGCAAAAAATAGCGTATGAAGTTAATGTTAAGGGAACCAAAAATGTGAACGATTGGGTAAAAACCTTGCCTAATTTGAAGCGTTATACGTATTTTAGTACCGCTTATGTTGCCGGAAAAAGAGAAGGGAAACTACTTGAAACAGAGTTAATTCGACCTGTAAGCTTTAAAAATTATTATGAGGAAACGAAATTTGAGGCGGAAGTATTGGTGGATAGCCTGAAAAAAGAGGTTCCCATTACGATTATCCGTCCTGGGATTGTAAGAGGTCATTCAAAGACAGGAGAAACAATAAAATTTGACGGACCTTATTTTATCTTGAATTTTCTTGATCGGCTTGCTTTTCTTCCTTTTTATCCTTATATAGGGAAAGGGTATGCCAAAATCAATCTTGTACCGGTTGATTTTATTATACAAGCGACTGCATTTCTGGCATTATATGAGGGAGCAGAAGGGAAAACCTATCATCTGACAGATCCTAATCCTTACACTGCTGAAGAAATTTATGAGATGTTTGTTCGAGAATTGTACAAGAAGAAGCCAAAGGGAAGAATCCCTTTAGGCTTATGTAGGACCTTTCTTACGATTGTTCCTTTAAGAAAAAAGCTTGGTGTTGAGACTGAGGCACTGGACTATTTTACGTGGAGAGGGGATTTTGATTGCAGTCTTGCAGTTCAAGACCTCTCAAAAGCGGGAATTCATTGTCCTGACTTAAAGAAGAGTATCTCATCTATGGTTTCTTTTTATTTGAAAAATAAGCAAATCAAAAGATTTCATGTAGAAATTCGATAAGGGGTGAGATAATCATGCAGGAAGAAAAATGTGTCGTACATTTCCCCAAAACCAGTAAGCATATAGCAAGCATTCCTGAAACGTCTGTTTATGAAATTCCTTTTATGTATGAAAGAGCGAAGAAAGCATTTAGGGATTGGTCGAAATTAAAGGTTGAAGAAAGATTGAGCTATTTTACAGTATTAAAAAGGGTAATGCTAGAAGAACTGGAGGAGCTTGCTGAAAAAATTTCTGTAGACACCGGGAAGGTAAAAACAGAAGCATTAGTGGCTGATTTGATGCCGACGCTTGATTTTCTAAAGCATTTAGAAAATACAGCAACCAAAACATTAGGAAGACAAAAAGTTTCGACCCCGCTATTATTCATTGGTAAAAAATCATATGTGGAATATATGCCCCGTGGTACGGTGCTCGTGATTTCTCCTTGGAATTATCCGTTTCAGCTTTCAATGGTTCCGATTTTAAGTGCATTAATTGGCGGAAATACAGTGATTGCTAAGCCCTCGGAGGTTACGCCATATGTTGGGGTTGTGATGGAGGAGCTTTTTAAGAAAGCCAATTTTCCTGAAGGAGTGATTCAATTCGCTCATGGAGGAAAGGAGCTTGGTGCCGCACTGACTGAGCAAAAACCGGATTATATTTTTTTCACTGGCTCGGTTCAAACAGGAAAAATCATAGGTCAAGTGGCTGCAAAGCATCTGATCCCCATTACGCTTGAGCTAGGCGGTAAGGACCCGATGATTGTTCTAAAAGACGCCAATTTGAAACGGGCTGCCAAAGCTGCAGTTTGGGGTGCGTTTACAAATAGCGGTCAAGTTTGTATGAGCGTGGAAAGATTATATGTGGAAAAAGAAGTGTACGAACCCCTTCTTTCTCTTTTGAAGGAAGAAGTAGCGAAGTTAAAGCAAGGTTATGGCCTAAACGATGATGTGGGATCTATGACATTCTCTACACAAAAAGAAATAGTTAGAGCCCATATAGAAGATGCTTTAAAGCAAGGGGCTAAGTTGGAAACTGGAGTACCGCCTCATGAATGGAAGGAAGATAGTATGTTTCTTCCGTTAATGGTTCTTTCAGGTGTTACAAGAGATATGAGAGTCATTCAAGAAGAAACATTTGGCCCTGTTTTGCCAATCATCCCATTTAATACAGTCGAAGAAGCGATTGAACTAGCAAATGACAGCGAATATGGGTTGAATGCAAGCGTATGGTCAAGCGATCTTGATAAAGCCTATAGCATCGCTTCTCAATTAGTTTCAGGTGCTGTCGTCATCAATGATGTCCTAATATCTGTCGCCAATCATCATCTTCCGTTTGGTGGGACAAAGCAAAGCGGAATCGGGAGATATCATGGTGAACAAGGCTTGCGAATGTTCTGTCACGAAAAAGCAATCGTAGTCGATGATGGGAGAAAGAAAACAGAAATTCAGTGGTACCCTTATAAAGGCAAATACAGAGATTTTGTAGCCTTATTGAAGGAGTATTATTCCCATAAAGGTGTGAACTGGGTCAAGTTTTTGAAGCATTATCGAGAGCTTATCAAAAAATCCAATCAAGAGAGCTGATCTTTTAAAAAATAAGTGTTGAATGACAAATGGAATTCATATAATAGGAATGAAAAATATAACGTTCTTGATTCAAAGGGGAGTAGCGTTAGGGTTCGCCCTAAAACAAAGTCGTCATGTCATGGGATTTTCCCCATCGGCTTTGTTGGCATATGAACTATGCTCAGCAAGACCTTTGCCTTTAGCGCAAGGGTCTTTTTTATTTGCCAAAATAGACTAAAAATGTTCCAAATTTTTGACTGTAGCTTGGGGTGAAAAAAGAAGAACACTAAAATATAAATGGAGGTCGAAAACAATGGATGTATCAATTCTATTAGAATACGGCTGGGTACTTCTTGTCCTTGTTGGTTTAGAGGGAATTTTAGCGGCAGATAACGCTGTTGTCCTGGCGGTTATGGTCAAGCACTTGCCGAAGGAACAGCAGAAAAAGGCTTTATTTTACGGTTTATTAGGTGCCTTTGTTTTCCGTTTTATAAGCTTGTTTTTAATATCCTTCTTGGTTGGTGTATGGCAAGTTCAGGCAGTAGGGGCTGCTTATCTTTTATTTATTTCATCTCATCACCTGTATAAAAAATATACACATAAAGAAGAATTGTACGAACCAAAAGTTCATGCTGGTTCAGGCTTCTGGATGACTGTATTAAAAGTCGAATTGGCGGATATTGCTTTTGCTGTCGATTCTATGCTTGCTGCCGTAGCATTGGCCATTACGTTGCCAAAGACTGGGTGGTTTATGATTGGTGGTATTGATGGAGGACAATTTATGGTTATGTTCCTTGGCGGGATCATTGGACTTGTCATCATGCGTTTTGCTGCCAATCTATTTGTGAAGCTGTTGCATAAAAAGCCATCACTTGAAACAGCAGCATTTTATATTGTCGGTTGGGTTGGGGTAAAATTGGCTGTGTTTACTCTTGCACATCCTTCTATTGCAGTATTGGATGAACAATTTCCTGAATCTAAAACATGGAAAATGGTCTTTTGGGCAGTCTTGATTGCCATCGTAATAGCAGGCTTTTTATTTTCAAAAGCAAAAGATGAAAAGTCCCAAGAAGAAGGTCTAATGGATCATTAGAATTCCTTGAAAAATGCCCATTCGCAATATTTTTTATAAAATTCTGACGGCAGTAGACAGCTTTTACAAGGTGGAGTAATATATTTAGTATTACGAAATATTAGTAAAGGCTGTGACTTCATGCTACGTAATAAAAATGTATGGATTCTTATGACAGGAGAATTTATTGCCAATTTGGGATTATGGTTTGGAATTATTGGGAATTTAGAATTTTTGCAAAAACTCGTACCTTCCGATTTTCATAAATCGCTTATTTTATTTGTTGGAATGTTCGTTGGAGTATTAGTTGGTCCCATGGCCGGAAGAATCATTGATCAAACACCGAAAAAGAAGGTCATGATTTATTCAGGCCTTTTACGCATCTTATCTGTTTTCGCTATGTTTATCGCAATCTGGACGCAAGACGTTATTTGGATGTCCGTTTATATGGTGGCCATAGGTTTATCGGCAGCTTTTTATTTTCCTGCCTTACAAGCTTCCATACCTCTGATTGCAAAGGATCATGAACTAATTACCTTGAATGGTGTGCACATGAATGTTGGTACGATTGCAAGGATTATTGGAACGGCTCTGGCAGGCATTTTGCTCTTATATCTTTCTCTTTTTATGATTTATTTTTTAACGATGATTACTTATATCGTCCTATTTGTTTGTACTTTGATGCTTACAATTGATGAGGAAATCGACACGACCAAAACTAAGGAAAAGAGCAAGAAAAAGAATGCAGGTTTCAAAGAAGTATGGCCCATTATCAAATCAGCAACACCAGTATGGATGGGATTAATCCTGATGCTTATTCCTACGATGTTTATCGGCAGCTTCAACCTAATGGTTTTAAAGATCAGTGAACTTCAGGGTGATCCAACTATCAAAGGCTGGCTGTATACAACGGAAGGAATTTCCTTTATGATTGGGGCTTTTATAATCAAGAGGGTTTCCTTTCAAAAAAATCCTGTAAAAATTTTATTAGCTTGTTCTTTTGCTATTGCCGTTTCCCATGTTTCTCTTTTCTTTGGAGATATGAAAATCCCGTCGATTCTTTCTTTTGGTCTTTTCGGCATAGCTGCAGGTGCTTTTTTCCCAGTTGCGGCTACTATGTTTCAAACCATGATTGAAAAAGAATACCACGGAAGATTCTTCTCTTTCCGAGGAATGATGGATCGAGTGCTTTTCCAAATCATACTTGTCAGTGCAGGCTTCTTCCTTGATACAATTGGCTTTAAAAATATGGTGCTATTGTTTGGAGGATTATCCTTATTATTAGTAATTACATTCCTATTGTCGTTTTCAAAGATGATGCATACTGAGAAAAAGGAATCTAAATCTGCATAAGTTTTGTTAGGTAAAAAGAATCGTTAATGATTTCGACAAAAATCTACCCCTCTAAAATAGGAGCTCGAAACGTACGCTTTGTTGAAAGATCTTTCTAAACAATTTTAGAGGTGAGTGTCAATGAAATCAGAAGTAGCAAAAAATGTAAAAAATCTTAACGTATTAGCAAAAAGTTCTTTAGCTGTCATGCTAGCAGGAACGTTTACTTTTTCCACACCTTTCATCGCAAGAGCGGAGGAAAATACAAAGGAAAAAGTTGAAACGGTAGACCTTCAGAATCTTACATATGATCAAACAAATCAAGTAACATCTGAAAAAAGCACGGACATCTCAAAAGAAGACAAAGAAGAAAATGTAGAAGCAGTTGAAGCCTTGAAACCTTCCTTGTTGCCAGGAGATTTCTTCTATTTTACTAAAATGGTGCTTGAGAAAATCAAATTGTCCTTAACATTTGACGATGTGAAGGAGGCAGAACTTCTTTCTAAATTTGCAACAGAACGAATGGCTGAAGCTGAGGCTCTTCTTGCAGAAGGAAAAGAGGATCTTGCTATAGAAGCAATTAAGAAAGCAATGAAGGATATGGAAGTTGTTGGGGATTTAGTAGACGATGAAAATTCAGCAGGAAAAACGTCAGAGGATTCGAAAGTGGGAGCCACTGAAGAAGTGAAACCGGATGGAGCTGCTGAAGGAACAACGAATTCAACAACTGAAGAAGTGAAACCGGATGGAGCTGCTGAAGGAACAACGAACGCAACAACTGAAGAAGTAAAACTGGACGGAGCTGCTGAAGGAGCAACGAATGGAACAACTGATGAATTGGAAACAGACAAAACTACATTAGACGAAATAGAAAAATCGATGAGATACAATATTATTGCTCTAACTGCTGCATTGGAAAAAGTAAAGAATCCAGTTGCAAAAGCAGCACTTGAAAGAAACATTGAGAAAACCTACGAAAAAATTGCCAAGCAGCTAGAGAAATTAGAAAAGAAAGTGGCTAAGAAAGCCGAAAAGATTAGTACAGAAAAAACAAAAACAGATCAAGCGATTGAATCTACTGAAGGAAAAGTAACAGAGACAACTAATCAAAATGAAAACGCGGTTACAGAAAATAGTGCTCAAACAGAGGAAACGCAAAAGACTGACCAACAAAATGTACCAGTTCAAGTGACGAAACCAATTTCACCTAAGCACGAACATAAAGAAGTAGAAAAAGAAACGAAAAAAGAAGAGAGAGAAAATAAACATAAAACAAAACATGAAGAAAAATTAGCCAAAAAAGAACAACGAGAAAATCAACACAAGGCAAAACACCAAGACAAAATTTCGAAAATAGAGCAACACAAGGCAAAACACCAGGAGAAATTTGCAAAAAAAGAACAACGAGAATTAAAGAGAGTAGAAAAAGTTCACATGCCACATGCTCCGAAAAAGCCAGAAATGAAAGCACCTCATAAGCCTGAGAAAGCTGAACGCGCTAAGGAAAAAGTAATGGATAAAAAGGTGGAATTAGAAAAAAAAGAGGACAAATAAGTCCTTTCAGACGTTAGCCTCTTGGAAAGATAGTACTTTTGCTACTGTCTTTTCAAGAGCCTACCTTTAAAATGATAGTATTGCAACATGTTTGGTAGGTGAGGCTAATGCTAAGTTTGCTTTTTGGGATTTTTAAAAAGAAGAGGTCGCTTGAGGATTCCATCACAAAAATTCAATCTGGTGATGTCCAGTTAAGAGAAGAGCTCATCGTATCTTTTAAACCGTTTATAGCAAAAACTGTGTCATCTGTATGTAAAAGATATATCAATGATTCGGATGATGAGTTTAGTATTGGCCTTATTGCATTTAATGAAGCGATCGATAAATATAGTACGGAAAAGGGAAGTTCCTTGTTAGCCTTTGCGGAAACACTCATTAGAAGAAGGGTAATCGATTATTTAAGAAGCCAGTCTCGAAAGCAGGTAATCCTAATGGATTTACAGAATGATGACGATGAAGATCAAACACAGTCCTTTCTGGAGTCTGAAAAATCCTTGCAGGAATACCATAAAGAGATAGACGCTCAAAAAAGAAGAGAAGAAATTCTTTTATATCAAGAGGAGCTTAAAGAATTCGACGTTAAATTTTCGGACTTAGTCGAGCTATCACCGAAGCATTCAGATGCTCGAAAAAGCGCCATTTTGATAGCTAACACACTAGCTCAAGATCCAGATTTAATGAAAATATTATATGAAAAAAAGAGACTTCCGATCAAAACACTAGAGGAAAAAGTTTCCGTAAGCAGAAAAACAATAGAGAGAAACAGAAAATATATTATAGCTATTGCTATTATCATAAGTGGCCCTTATACATATTTGAAGGATTATATAAAAGGGGTGTTAGATGAATGAAAAAAGGCATTATTTTAGAAATTGACAATGAATTTGTCACGCTACTAACCCCTGAAGGTGAATTTCTAAAAACAAAAAGAGAAAAGAAAAACTATTCAATTGGTGAAGAAATACCTTTAGCACCGGCGTATAATAATTCCTTTTTTACTATGACAACCAAGAAGGCCGCAGTTGCATGTATTGCTGCTATTATGCTATTAATGTTTACGTTTTTACCTGGATTATTTCAGAATGATGTTTATGCATACATGACAATCGATGTGAACCCAAGCATCGAGTTAGGTATGGATGATGACTTGAAAGTAGTTGAGTTGCACGGGTTGAATAAAGAGGGAAAGGAAGTCATTAAAGGAATTTCCCATTGGAAAAATAAAAGTTTTGATACAGTGTATCGGAACATTATGACCGAAATTAAACAGCAAGGGTATATGAAAAAGACTAAGGAAATAATCGTTTCAACCACTGTACTGAAGAAAGAACACAAGAAAAAAACAACGGATCAACTCGAACAGCAAGTAAAAAACAATACACGTTTAGAAGCTAATAAGACACTAATGGTGCTAGAAACGACTGAAGAAGAAAGAAAAGAAGCAAAAGAGCACGGTATATCAGTCGGAAAATATAAAAAGCAAATACTAACGGAGAAGAAGGTTAAGCAAAATCCTACACAGCAAGAAAGTAATAGGCAAGTTATACCGGTTGATAAAAAAGAAAAGACCATACAACCTTCTCCTAAAAATGATCGCACTGAGGTAGACTCAATCCAAAATGAAAACCCGATAAAAAATCGAACCATTGAAGATTTAACAACTGGTATCGTTGAAAGAGAAAAATCGTTCCAAAAGGGGAATAGTGCGAAATCCGAAGATGATTCCGATCCAAAAGAAAAGCAGGTTCAACCTAGAGTTAGGGTACAATCGAAAGAAGAACAAAAAGGAAATAATAAGAGACCCTATTACACACCTCGATTAGATAAATATTCTGAATATAGAGAAAAGAATCGTCCGTTTTCTTCTTTTGAAGGAAAAGAGAAAAAAGAAGAAAAAAGACAACAGTATGGACAAAAGAAAAAACAAAATCAACGAGAACAACGAGAAAAACATAAACAACAAAAAAATTATCATAACTTAGATCATAGAAAGCAAAATGAAAGAAAATACGATGTTTATGGCTCTAGTAAAAAGAATGATGCTCTAGAATATCAGTCTTTTGGGAAAGGACATCTCGATCTCAAGGGCCCAAGCTTAAAATGGGAAAAACGCAAGAATCAGCAGATTAAAAAAGGTAAGCAAGAAGTAAAAGAAGATGATTAAATAATAGAGCTCATTCAGTTTTTACCAAAGGATTGGGTTTTATGAAGAAAAACAATAAGGGGCAGAAATAATAATTCTGCCCCATTTCCATTTTATTCAATTATTGTTGTCCTTTAAGTTGAGATTGTGCTTGCTGAACAAGACGTTTTGTAATTTCTCCGCCAACTGATCCATTTGAACGCGAAGCTGTGTCAGAACCTAGAGAAACACCAAATTCCTGAGCGATTTCATATTTATATTGTTCTAAAGCTTGTTCAATCCCAGGAACAAGCAATTTATTACTGCTTCTAGCCATTGTAGTATCTCTCCTTTATAAAGTTTACAGGTGAATTCTCTGTACATATTATTAAGATTATTTCCCTGTAAGTTTAGTATGTGGGTGTTAGATAAAATTATAATGGATAAGAGATACTAAGTTTATGGTAATAACACCTGTTTTTGAAAGAAAAAATATGTGTGATTTCAGTTTTTGGTACATTGGGAGTGATCGAAAAAAAAAGCTGTCAGTTCAAACGTAAAAAGGGTTCAAGCTTTACGCTAAAACCCCTTTCGCATTTATTTTTGAACAGCTTCCAACAGTAAATCAACAATATGAACAGCTCGGACCTTGTCACTCATGCCTTCTCTTTCAATTCCTAGCTTCATTTGTAATAAGCAGCCGGGATTTGCCGTTACGACTGTGTCAGCATGAGTTGCTTTTGTTTGTTTCATTTTATAATCCAATATTTGCATGGACATTTCCGATTCAACGATATTGTAAATCCCTGCAGATCCACAGCATCTGTCAGCATCCTTCATTTCCCTAAAATCTACACCTTCAATAGATTGCAATAAAATCCGCGGAGCAGAAGATGTTTTCATGACATTGCGCAAGTGACAGGAGTCTTGATACGTAACGATTTGATAAGGCAGCTTAAGTGCTTGCTTCTTATGGAATTCTAATTCAACCAAGATTTGTGAAATATCTTTTAGCTTGCCCACAAATGTCTTTGCACGGTCACGCCACTGGGGATCATCTTTTAAAAGATGATCATACTCAATCAAGAAAGCTCCGCAGCCGCCTGCATTTGTTATGATATAATCCACTTCTAAATCTTCAAAGGCTTGAATGTTTCGCTTTGCCAATTCTTTCGCACTTTCTTTTTCACCACTATGTCCGTGTAATGCGCCACAGCATGCCTGTGATTTTGGAATGACAATCTCACAGCCAGCAATTTGAAGCAATTTTGTTGTAGCATTATTCGTCTCAAGGAACATGGTATCCATGAGACAGCCGCTAAAAAACGCCACCCGTTTTGTTTTTGGTGCTTCCGGGGCAAGATATTCTGGACGATTTTTCATTTCCTTCATTGTCGGAACTTTCGGGAGGACTTTTTCCATCGTTGCCAAACTTTCAGGGAACAGCTTCATAAAACCGACCTTGCGAACGACCTTCTGAAGTCCAGAGCGCTGATAAAATCCAAGTAAACCTGTCACTGTTCTCATCCTGTCCTGATGAGGGAAAAGTCCATCAAATACTATTTTACGAATTGCTTTTACTGGAGCAGAAAACTTTTTATTTTGATTTATAATATCCCGTGCTTCTTCCAGTAAATGTCCGTATTTTACTCCGGAAGGACATACAGGCTCACAGGCGCGGCAGCCGAGACAAAGACTAAGAGAACGCTCTACATCTTCATCCGGCTCAATTAATCCATCTACTACAGCTTTCATTAGGGCAATCCGACCACGAGGAGAGTGGGATTCTTTTAATCCAGATTCAATATACGTTGGGCAGGAAGGTAAACAAAACCCGCAGCGCATACAATTCAGAAGCTCGTCTTCATTCATGCGCTCCTGAAACTGCTGCTGAATGACTTTTCGTTCTTGCACTGTTGCTGTCATTTTGTCATCACCACGCGTTTTCTTGTATCTTTTGCAAAGACTTTTCCAGGATTCATGATGTTGTTTGGATCAAATGCTTGCTTGATTGCTTTCATGGCAGCGATGCCTTCTTTACCAAGCTTCCATTCTAAGTATGGGGCTTTCATGATTCCAACCCCGTGCTCGCCCGTAATTGTTCCTCCAAGTTCAATCGCTTTTTCAAAAATTTCCGCAAAAGCCGCTTCAACACGTTCCATTTCGTCATGATCGCGGGAGTCCGTTGGGCAAGTCGGGTGTAGATTCCCGTCACCGGCATGACCAAATGTACATATTTTTACCTGATATTTTTCGGCTATTTCATTAATCGCAGAAACCATCTTAGCAATCTCAGATCGAGGAACTGTAGCATCCTCCAAAATCGTGGTTGGTTTTAAGCGGGCTAATGCTGAAAGTGCTGAGCGGCGTGCAGTACGAAGTGCATCTGCTTCCGCTTCTGACTGAGCAACTTGTACAGACACAGCATTCTGTTCTTTACAGATTTCAGCCATTAAAGCTATATCTCTATCCACAGCATCTGGAGTTCCGTCTTGCTCGATCAAAAGTACAGCTTTTACATCAGTTGGAAGGCCGATTTGCGCATGTGCTTCAACCACTTCGAGCGTAGGCTGATCTAGAAATTCAAGAGTAGTCGGGATAATTTTGTTCGCAATGATTTTAGATACAGAACGTGCAGCTGCATCTAAATCCTGATAAAGGGCAAGCATGGTTTTTTTCGTTTCCGGCATTGGAATAAGCTTTAATGTAGCTTCCGTAATCACGCCTAACGTGCCTTCAGATCCTACGAATAAACGTGTTAAATCATAGCCGGCAACATCCTTTGCAAGCTTTCCACCTGTACTGATGATATCCCCATTAGGCAGAACAACTTCTAAAGCCATCACATAATCTCTTGTAACTCCATATTTCAATCCGCGAAGACCACCGGAATTTTCATTTAGGTTTCCTCCAATGGTTGAGATTTTCATGGAACTTGGATCCGGAGGATAAAATAGGCCTTTTGCTTCGACAGCTGAGATCATGTCTAGTGTGACAACACCTGGCTGTACGGTTACAGTTAAGTTTTCTTCATCTATTTCGAGTATCTTGTTCATATGTTTAAAAATTAAAACGATGCCACCTTCAGTTGGGCATGTGCCCGCACAGAGATTCGTTCCGGAGCCTCTTGGTACAATCGGAACCTTATTTTCATTACAAACCTTTAGAATTTCCGAAACTTCTTTTGTGTTTCTTGGGCTTACGACAGCGTCAGGCATTGACTGGAAATTCGGTGTTGCATCGTAAGAGTAAGCTAAGCGTTCCACTTGAGAATCGCTGAAATTTTCTTCTCCAACTATAGATATTAGCTTTTGTTTTACTTCTGTAGCTAACATTTTGATCCCCCATTCAAATCATATAGGATTTATTTAAAACGCTTTCAAAAATCCTTTTCATAAATTATAAAAAAAATAGATAAAACTATCTATATAGCTTTATCCAAAAAAAACTAGTATTTCTCCTATTTATTTGTATGTTCATCTAAAAAAATAAGCGCTAAGTATAAGGTTACTAAATCGTTAATGCCCCTAGGGTTTAAACCACTTATTTCTTCGATTTTTTTTAAGCGGTAGTGGAGTGTGTTGATATGAATGTGGAGGCGATCCGCTGTTTTTTTTAGCGATAAATTGTGCTGAAACAAGGCTCGTATTGTTTGAATGAGCTCTTGGTCTTTCATAAGCTCCGTAATGGTTCTATCGATAAATTCCTTTTTTGTCTCTGTACGGATGTCATCGAATAGCATTTCTAGTGTTAATTCATCATCAAATGAAATGCCTTTATTTCTCCTTGCAACTTTTAAAGCTCTTTCTGCCTGATCGTATGATTTTTTTAAAAGGTGTGGAGGGACCTTTTGACCAATGCCGATGGAAACGGTCATATTAAATTTACTGCTCATCATTTTTTTAAAGGAGTCAAGGCGAGCTCGCAGACGTCTTTTACTCTCTGATTTTTTTGTTCCCATTAAAAATAAAATGCGATCATTTCCCCAACGAACGATTAAGTCATCCATAAAATCTTCATTCCAGCTTAAGATCGTTTGCCAAATATGACGATCCAAATTTCTGTTATCTTCAATATGGGCAAGGGCTGCCTGACGCCCAATCGTTAAATCGATCCCAAGCAAACTAGATCGGTCAAGAAAGGTTTTATTCCATTCTCTTTGTTGAATCCAATCAAACACAAAAGTTTCTATGGCACGGTATTGCCATTCTACGCGCTCCGATAAATAACTTTCTTGAATTAATAGCTCTGTCATTTTCTTTAGTAGCTCACCATATGGGGAAACCTTTTCAGGTGCTCCAGTTATGCCAATCACACCTACAACATCTTGGTTAAAGAATATTGGAAGGTTTATACCTGCTTTTACTCCTTCCATTGTTTTTTCGTCTTCACTGGCTATCACAAGTTTTTCTTTTTGTTGAGAAACGATATAAGCTCCTTCATGGAAATGTCCAATTCTTGAGGGATCAGTACTTGCCATTATCATCCCACTATTATCTACAACGATTATATCCTCATCTAAAAGTTTTCTGACTTCAGATACAATTTTGTTGGCTAAATCGGGTAGAAGCATAGGCTGCCTCCTAAATATGTATTTTCTATCAATATTTATTATAAAGCCCGGGACAGACATGGACAAACTGATCTCTATTCTTTAAAATAAGGTAGATTTACTGTTAGAGAATGGAAAGGAATTTTTGTTATGATGAATCAATGGAAGGAAATCATGAATACGTTAACCCCTGCAAGGATTATCGTGATTTATTATTTCCTGGCTGTCACACTGTCTACAATTTTATTAAAAATGCCAGTAGCTTTAAAGCCAGGTGTTGAATTACCCTGGTTGGATGCGCTTTTTATTGCAGTAAGTGCTGTAAGTGTGACGGGCTTAACCGTTATAGATGTTTCACAAACTTTCAGTATCCCTGGAATTTTTATTTTGATGTTTGTCCTTCAACTTGGCGGCATAGGCATCATGACGCTAGGAACTTTTTTGTGGCTGATCTTTGGGAAAAAAATTGGTTTTAAAGAGCGCAGGCTTATTATGATGGATCAAAATCAGCCGACCTTTTCAGGGTTAGTGGATTTACTACGTCAAATCTTAATCATTATTTTTGTTATTGAGTTATCAGGAGCCATCATTTTAGGAACTTATTTTTTAAAATACTTTCCAACTTGGCAAGAGGCTTTCCTTCATGGGTTGTTTAGCTCTGTAAGTGCAACGACCAACGGAGGCTTTGATATTACTGGAGCATCTTTAAAGCCGTATGCAAATGATTACTTTATCCAATTCATTCATATGATTTTAATTATACTTGGGGCTATAGGGTTCCCAGTACTCATTGAAGTTAAAAGGTTTATTTTTGATAAGGCAAAAATGAACCATTTTCGTTTTTCCTTGTTTACGAAGCTAACGACCCTTACTTTCTTATTTCTAATCGTTGGGGGTACTATAGCCATCTTGATCTTAGAAAGACAACATTTTTTTTCAGATAAAGAATGGCATCAAAGTTTCTTTTACGCACTGTTTCAATCTGTTTCTACGCGAAGCGGCGGTTTGGCAACCATGAATGTCGATGAATTTACTTCTCCGACCCTTCTGCTGTTAAGCGCGCTCATGTTTATAGGAGCGTCCCCAAGTTCTGTGGGTGGAGGAATAAGAACAACTACCTTTGCCCTCAATCTGTTGTTCTTATATCATTTTGCAAAAGGAACGAATTCGATCAAGATTTTTAAAAGGGAGATTCATGATGAAGATATCCATAAATCATTAGCTGTATCCATGATGGGAATCTTTATTTGTTTTAGTGCTGTGATGATTTTAAGCTTGACGGAGAACTTTACATTATTAGAAATCATCTTTGAGGTTTGTTCAGCTTTTGGAACGACTGGATTGTCAATGGGGATTACTTCAGAGTTATCAAGCTTTGGCAAATGGGTTATCATTGTATTGATGTTTATTGGTAGAGTAGGGATCATATCGTTTCTATTTATGATTGGTGGTAAAGAAAAACGAGTAAATTATAATTATCCGAAAGAAAGAATTATTATTGGATAAAAAAAAACGCCCCTTTGCGGGCGATTTTTTATTTAGACTTGGATTAATCATAGTATGACATCAGTTAATCCACATCTCTGCTTACATCCTTTGTTGGATGCATGCTTGGATAACCAAAAGGGGCTCTTTGGTTTTCTAACAGCTCTCTGTTTTCTTGGGTATTCCAGCCGATATCATTTGTTGGATGGATCCATTCGTCGCCAGCCATTATTTCAGGATCGGTTTCCACTGACCAATTCTCAAGCGGCGAATTTTCCGATCTGTACTTGCTATCTCCAATAATCACACCATAAGAATTTTCAAAAGGTGGCTGCATTTTAATGCCTGTCCCCTCAAAACTTGGTGCATTCATTTGATGAGGCATCGTTTCATGAATAAAAGGGGATTCTTTTTGGACTTTTTTTCTTTTTTTCATAGGGTACCTCCACACACGTTAGTAAATAAAACGACCGTGTTTGAATGAATTCGGCTCATTTTTATGATTATTTAACTTGTTACGTTTAGAATGGCCTAAAAGAAAAAATCTATCCTTCTTTACGGAGAACAATAGTTTGTCTACAGTTAGTCATGAAAATTACATTAGTTATGTTCATTTGTTGACGTTTACATACCATTTAAAATTTGTGTGAATAATATCCCCGATTCTTAACTCAATCTAATAGTAAGTCATAAATAAAAGGAGGGTGTGCAATGAAAAGAAAGGTAAGTTTTGACGGGGCAGAAAAGGCTTCTAAAACGCCAAAGAAAAATCAGGCTGAAGCTGAATTTTCTTCTGAATTTGCGGCAGGTGAAGAGCCGATGAAGGGCGCAAACCGTAATTCCAAGCAGGGAAGAAAGGGAAGGTCATAATGAAAGAGAAATTCATCCGAAAACGTATTCAAGACCGTGATGTATTATCTACTATTCGTGAAGAGTTTGGAACTGAACTAATCGGGGACTATAATGCAGTAAAAATGTATGAAGTTGTTCAAAACGCGAATCATTCAAAGACAGATCATAAAAAATAATTCCTAGAATTTAAAGAATAGGATGAATGAAAAAAAAGACTGCCAATTCCAATCGGCAGTCTTCAAACTTTTATATCAAATCTTTTTTCTTAGCTGAGAAAATTTTTGTCCCTGCACCAGTTGGATCAAAATAGGCTAACATAACAGACGGTTCCAAGACAAAATCGCCTTTATTTATATATTGAGATAGATCAAGAGAGGTTTCTTCTAGCATCGTATGCTTATATAAATCTTTTTCATTTAGCTTTAAATCAGAGAATTCTTTTCCAAAAAGGAAAGGTTTTTCTAGAATAGCACGATAAATCGCTGAACGTTCTGCTTTCTCATAGCTGTGCTCCCACCAAGGTTTACGAGGTTTATATTTCTGGTTGGAAAAATAGTCATACTTCATTAAATCAAAAACAATGTCAAATTTGTCAAAATCACTTTCCTGTAAGAATTGATACAATCTCCTGAATAAATCCTCCAGCTGGTGTCCAATTCTAGACCAGCCTTTCTTCTCCCAGAAGGAACCGAAATCCTGAAAGAAATCAAATGGTGTTGGGAAGCCTTTTGTTGTTAAAAATTCAATGGTGTGATCCATTCGATGATCATTCCAATATTTTTCCAACACATCTTCCACTTGCTTAATTCGAATAATATCATCAAAGGATAATACATCATTCCCTAAAATTTCGTATGGTGCATGGTCAGCATAAATATAGTCATGCTCCTTTGCTCTGAGACGTAATCCCGTACCTCGAAGCATTTTCAAAAATCCAAGCTGAAGCTCTTCAGGACGGAGGGCAAAAACGTCGTTAAATGTCTTTTTGAAGGATGAATAATCTTCTTTAGGAAGACCAGCTATTAAATCGAGATGCTGGGCAATTTTTCCTCCTTCTTTAACGAGAGTTACAGTTCTAGTAAGCTTCTCGAAGTTTTGCTTTCTCATGACCAGTTCATTTGTATAGTCGTTTGTGGATTGGACCCCAATTTCAAAACGGAACAACCCAGGTGGAGCCTCTTTATTTAAAAACTCAATGACCTCCGGACGCATGATATCGGCCGTAATCTCGAATTGAAAAACTGTTCCAGGGACGTGCTCATCGATTAAAAATTGGAACATGTCCATGGCATAGCTTCTGCTGATATTGAAAGTCCGGTCGACAAATTTTATCGTTTTCGCACCGTTTTTCATCAAAAAGCGAATATCTTCCTTAATTTTTTCACGGTCAAAATATCTGACACCCACTTCAATAGAAGAAAGACAAAACTGACAGCTGAATGGACAGCCGCGGCTTGTCTCAATATAAATGACTCGTTTGGAAAGATGAGGAAGGTCTTCTTCAAATTGATAGGGTGTTGGGATCGTTTTTAAATCGAGTTTATCTCGTTGTGGTTGGAAAACCATTTTTCCATCTTTACGATAGGCAATTCCATTCACGTTTTGAATCTCGTCATTCCCTTTAATAACAGTGAGTAGATGTTTAAACGTTGCTTCACCTTCCCCAATGACGATATAGTCGACTTCTGGCAAGCGTTCCATCCAGTGGTCGAAATCGTAAGTGACCTCAGGACCTCCCAAAACGATCATCAACTCAGGTTTGATTTTTTTCAGCATTTTTACGACCTTAATGGTTTCTTCTATGTTCCAAATATAACAGCTGAAACCGATAACGTCCGGCTTTTTCGCATATAGATCACTGACAATGTTCATGACAGGGTCTTTTATTGTATATTCTGCCAGCTCCACGTCAAATTCAGGAGCTGCATAAGCTTTCAGATAACGGATTGAAAGACTGGTATGAATGTATTTTGCATTTAGGGTAGCAGCAATAATTTTCATGCCGTTCGATTATTTCTCCTCTCTAGCAGGCCATAACAGCCCAAAATTCCTAACATATTATTTTACCATAGTTTAGCCATTTGGAAAGATTGATAAAAGTAAAAACTCCAGGCAAATATGCCCGGAGTTTTTTAAACTTTTTATGGGATCATCCAAGATAAAACGTTGCTTTGTAGGAATGTCATGATACCGATGATTGTGACTAAGAATAAGCTGTGTTTTACAGTGAAGCGGAATAAGTCTGATTCTTTACCAGCCAATCCAACTGCTGCACAAGCTACTGCAATAGATTGAGGAGAAATCATTTTACCAGTAACTCCACCTGATGAGTTCGCTGCAACAGCAAGGATCGGATCCATGCCCACAGATGTTGCTGTAATTTTTTGCAGGTTACCGAACAATAGGTTAGCAGATGTATCAGATCCTGTAATGAATACTCCAAGCCATCCTAGGAATGGTGAGAAGAATGGGAATAGTGCACCCGTTTTAGCAAGTGTCATTCCTAGCGTTGTACTCATTCCTGACGCATTTGTTACATACGCAAATGCTACAACTGAAGCGATCGTAATAATAGGGAACTTTAACTCATTGATTGTTTCACCGAAAGTAATGAACCAATCTTTAAAAGAAATATTGACGATAAACTTCGTGATCAACGCAGCAATTAAAATCGCTGTTCCTGCGGCTGCTAATAATTCAAGCTTATAGACTGCTGGAATTGGTTGACCTTGTCCATTTAAAATTAAATTGTTCAATCCAGGAACTTCTGGTACAAAAGTCAAAGAATGTCCGATAGAATTGACTGCCTTTAAGATCGCGTTAGTACCTTCATAATGTCCTTGCAGAGCAAGCTTGATTTGTGGAATTCCCCAAAGTGAGATAGTCGCTGTAAGTACAAGGAATGGTGACCAAGCTTTGAAAATTTGCCCGCCAGTGTAAGTTTTTGGAGCAGACTCAGCAGTAGCTGCAGCCTCACTTTCAGATGCAAAGCGGTAAATGTTTTTTGGTTTCCAGAATTTTAAGAAAATCGCTAATGCAAATAAAGAAACAAGAGCTGATAAAATGTCTGGAAGCTCAGGTCCTAAGAAGTTAGAGCTTAGATATTGTGTAAGTGCGAAAGATACACCAGATACTAAAATCGCTGGCATAACTTCCATCGTTCTTTTCCATCCAGCCATAATGATGATCAAATAAAACGGAATAAATACGGATAAAAACGGTAATTGGCGACCAACCATCTTAGAAATTTCCATCGCTGGAATCCCGGTAGGACCTTCTACGGCAATGATCGGAATACCGATTGCACCGAAAGCAACTGGTGCAGTGTTTGCAATTAAGCAAAGCCCAGCCGCGTATAAAGGATTAAATCCTAAACCTACTAAAAGGGCAGCGGAAATTGCTACCGGAGCACCGAAGCCTGCTGCTCCTTCCAAAAATGCACCAAAAGAAAACGCAACCAACAATGCCTGTAATCGACGGTCTTCTGTAATAGAAAGAACGGAATTACGAATAATATCAAATTGGCCAGTCTTAACGGTCAGTTTGTACAAGAAAACAGATGTAATGATAATCCATCCGATCGGCAAGATTCCATAAACAGCACCTTGTGAAGCTGACATGATTGCTTTGCCTGCTGGCATACCGTAGGCAAAGATGGCAACAAGCAGTGCCACTAGCAAAGTTGTTAAGCCCGCAACATAACCTTTCATTCGCTTGACTGCTAATGCCCAAAAGAAATAAAGAATTGGGATTAGTGCTACTAAAGCGGATACATAAAGGTTATCCATGACTGGTGTGAAATTTTGTGTCCAAGTCATTCAATACATCCCCTTTTACTATGAAATATCCATACCCTCTTGTTATACAGAAGTCAGCAATCAAGTAAGCCCTTACATTTCCGTGCAAAAAGAAAAGATTGGGTCATATGATGACTCGACCTCTGTATTTCGTTTTTCATTATAGGTTGGCAGTTTAGAAAAATGCAAGAATATTTTTTATAAAAAAACAAATTTTTGTAAACTTTGAATTTTTTAATCTTCGATACCTCATGCAGAAAGTAAAATAAATTAATTATTATAATCTAGTTATGGCAAAATAGTTTTGTAAAAAGTGAATTTTTTTTTACAAATAGGGTTGTTTTGTAGAATCTATTTATTTCATAATAGGGAATGGGGATGTAATCGTTTACATAATTAGGGGGCTGTTAGAGAAAAACATAGGGGTGTATTTTAATGGGGATTGAATATAAACGAATCAAGCCTAGAAAAATATATGAGGAAGTTGCAGAAATTCTTCATGGGATGATTAAAAGAGGAGAATTAAAACCGGGCGATAAATTAGATTCTGTTCAACAGTTAGCTGAAAATTTTCAAGTAGGCAGATCAGCGATTCGAGAAGCGCTAAGTGCTTTAAGAGCCATGGGATTAGTAGAAATGCGCCAAGGAGAAGGAACCTTCATAAAGCAGTTTGATCCTGAAAGTAATACTTTATCTCTTTCATCGGCAATACTGATGAATCAAACCGATATTATTCATCTACTTGAAGTTAGAAAAATCCTAGAAGTTGGTTCAGTCCGATCCGCTGCCAGAAATCGAACGGATGAAGATATTATGGAATTGACCGCTACGCTCGAGAAAATGAGAAAATCTTTTGGTGATGAAAAAGCAGGAGAGAAGGCAGATATACTTTTTCATTTGGGTATTGCCAAAGCCTCTAAAAATCCTTTGCTCATTAGATTAATGAATAACGTCTCTGACATAATGGCAGAAAGTATGAGAGAGCTGAGAAGAATTTGGCTTTATTCAAAAGAAACGACTGTTGAGAGATTGTATATCCATCATGAACAGATTTTACAAGCGATTATTGACCAGGATGAAGAGAAGGCTCAGGAATTGATGTATGCGCATTTAGAGGTAATGGAAAAAAATCTTGCTGACTATTACAATGATTCGAAATAGACGCCAAATAGATAAATATGATTTTATTCAAAAAAATGTTGTAATATTGAAACCGTTTTATTAACCTATTAATGGAATATTTTTAATTTAATAGAGTTGGTAAAATCGAAGTTAGGTCATCTGATGACCTGTCATGATTTTATCTAATGTTACTTTAGGGAGGATTTTTTGACATGAAGGTTACCCTCTTTGCAACTTGCTTAGTTGATATGTTTCAGACAGGGGTAGGAAAGGCAACAGTTGAGCTATTGGAACGTTTGGGATGTGAAATAGAATTTCCGGAATCACAAGTTTGCTGTGGACAGCCTGCATACAATAGTGGATACGTAAATGAATCGAAAGAAGCGATGAAAAAAATGATCGAAACTTTCGAAAATGCAGAGTATGTAGTCTCTCCATCTGGTTCATGCGCAACGATGTTTAAGGAATATCCTCATATCTTTAAAGGGGAAGGCGAATGGGAAGAGCGGGCAAAGAAGCTTGCTGACAAAACGTACGAACTGACTCAATTTATCGTAGAGGTATTAAAGATCGAAGATGTGGGGGCACGTCTTGAAGGGAAAGCAACTTATCACACATCTTGCCATATGACTCGTTTGCTAGGTGTGAAGGATGCACCAATGATTCTTCTGAAAAATGTAAAAGGATTAGAATTTACTCCGCTTCCAAACGCTCATAATTGCTGTGGATTCGGTGGAACATTCTCAGTTAAAATGGGTCAAATATCCGAGCAAATGGTTGACGAAAAGGTAGCACACATTGAGGAAACGGGTGCACATTATTTAATAGGTGCAGATGCGGGCTGCCTTATGAATATTGGCGGACGGATTGAGAGAAAAGGACGTCCGGTCAAAGTAATGCATATTGCTGAAGTGTTAAACAGCCGTTGATTAAATAGCAATGCTAGCGTAAAAGGAGTTGAATAATATGGCAATGAAAACAAGTTCCAAAACATTCAAGGAACGTGTAGATCATGGAATCGACAATCAGTTCATGCGAGCGGCTGTTTCTAGTGCCCAAGAAAGACTACATGGTAGAAGATTAGCTGCCGCTGAAGAGCTTGGGAATTGGGAAGAGTGGCGTTCTCATTCAGAGGAGATCCGTCAGCATGTTCTTGAAAACCTGGATTATTACTTATATCAATTGAGTGAAAATGTTGCCAAACGTGGTGGACATGTGTTTTTTGCTGAAACAGCGGAAGAAGCGACACAATATATTAAAGCGGTGGCAGAAAAGAAACAAGCGAAAAAAATTGTTAAATCGAAGTCCATGGTTACAGAAGAAATCAACATGAATGCTGTTTTGGAAAGTATTGGTTGTGAGGTCATTGAAACGGATCTTGGAGAGTATATTCTTCAAGTAGACGACCATGATCCTCCATCTCATATTGTTGCACCGGCTCTTCATAAGAATAAAGAACAGGTCCGTGAAGTATTTGCTAAGAAATTAGGGTATAAACGGACTTCAAAGCCAGAAGAATTAACAGCCCACGTTCGTGGTATCCTTCGTAAGGACTTTTTGACAGCAGACATCGGGATTACAGGCTGTAACTTTGCTATTGCTGAGACAGGCTCCGTTAGCTTAGTAACAAATGAAGGAAACGGACGTCTTGTAACGACGATTCCAAAAACGCAAATCACAGTTATGGGTATGGAGCGTATCGTTCCAACTCACGAGGAGTTTGAAGTGCTTGTTGGAATGCTTACGAGAAGTGCAGTTGGACAAAGGTTAACAAGCTATATTTCAGCAGTTACAGGTCCTAGAGGTGCTGGTGAAGCAGATGGACCAGAAGAATTCCATCTTGTGATTGTTGACAACGGTCGTTCAAAAATACTAGGCACTGAATTCCAATCTGTACTGCAATGTATTCGCTGTGCTGCTTGTGTGAATGTATGTCCGGTATATAGACATATCGGTGGTCACTCTTACGGTTCGATATATTCAGGACCAATTGGAGCTGTTTTATCTCCATTGCTTGGTGGATATGATGACTATAAGGAACTGCCTTATGCATCTACACTTTGTGCAGCTTGCTCTGAAGCTTGTCCGGTCAAAATACCGCTTCATGAGCTTTTGCACAAGCATCGTCAAGTCATTGTGGAAAGAGAAGGTCGTGCACCAATTTCTGAAAAGCTTGCTATGAAAGCATTCGGATTAGGTGCGGCTTCTCCAGGGCTTTATAAGCTTGGATCAAAAATTGCTCCTTCCGCAATGAGTCCATTTACAACTGGTTCCAAAATTTCAAAAGGTCCTGGACCTTTGAAGGCTTGGACAGAAATTCGTGAATTCCCTGCTCCAAACAAAGAACGCTTCCGGGATTGGTTCAAGAATCGTGAAAAGGGAGGGAATAAATAATGAGCGGAACCATTCAAAATCGCGAGCAATTTTTAGCAAAAGTAGCAGGGCGCTTAGGTCGAAGTTCAATACTTTCTAGTGCGCCGAAACGTGAATATAATTACCAGCCGCAGCATAAGACATTGGCTGGTAAAACAATGGATGAATTGGTGGAAATATTCAAGGAACATTGTGAGCGAATTCATACCGACTACTATCAAACGACTACATCCGGTTTACAAGACACTTTAAAGGCAGCTATAAATAAATTTGGCGGCGGTCCCGTCATGATCACAAAGGACCATCGATTTGATGATTTCGGCTTGCGGGGTTTGCTATCAGAGGAATTGCCTGCAAACGGATGCAAAGTATTTGAATGGAATCCTGAATTAGGCGATCAAAATATTTCGTTAGCTGAAAAATCAAATGTCGGAATTACTTTCAGCGAAATTACGCTAGCCGAATCAGCCACTGTTGTATTATTTGCAAGTCCAGAAAAAGGTCGTTCTGTAAGCTTGCTCCCTACAACTTATATTGCAATCATTCCGAAGAGCTCGATCGTTCCAAGAATGACGCAAGCAGCGCAATTTATCCGTGAAGCCGTAAAAAATGGAGAAGCAGTTCCATCAAGCATAAATTTCGTAACAGGGCCAAGTAACTCAGCGGACATCGAGATGAATTTGGTCGTTGGTGTACATGGACCAATTAAAGCAGCTTATATTGTAGTAGAAGATCAATAAAGGTTTAACTAATGAAAGAGCCGATTTCTAATGGAAAGTCGGCTCATTTTATATTGAATGTCTGGATTTTATTTGATAAGTTGAAAAAAAGAGGGGAGTATGGATGTATTTAGGGGATCTAATTTATCAGTTTATCATGTTTGCTATTCTAATTTCCATCATTATAGCAATCGTCGTGATTATTAAAGGGTTCTTTTTTTCACGAAAAGGTTAAAGAGAATTGAGGATAGTTTGGAAGAAATATATATGGATCGCAAAAAATGAAGCATCTGCCACATCGGCAGATGCTTCATTTTTTGTGTTAATAGCTTTGGCTGCTTTTTCGATTGCGGTTACCGCGAATGGAGTCCATATACAAGGAAATGTTTCGCAGAAGCATTTTTAATTGGCTTGTTCTTAGCTCGATGATTGGCTGGGCGAGTGATGTGATCAATTGGCTTGATAAAAAGATTGTTAATAGCAAGGAGATCCCTGCAAGCATAATAAAGTTTTCGATGTCTGTGAAATAGTTTTTCAAAGGACTTTCTCTAAACGTACGGACAAAGAATCCATGGAGCAAGTACACGTAAAGAGTTTGTTTGCCCCATTTCGTAAAGAAATACTGACCTTTTGGAACAAAAGCCAAAAAGCTAAAAACCATGATAAGGCTTAAGACATAGAAGCCTAAGCGGGTAAACATGGCAATATAGGAACCACTTTCAAGCTCTGAATAAGGCTTTGAGCCTAGAAGCCATTTATAATTAATTTCTGGGAATTGCAGGAACCAAAAAAATACGGTGGCTATCGTAATGAAAGCGATCGAACGAGCCTTTATATTGGTTAGTTTTTGAATGTGCTCTTTTTTCATATGGTATCCAATTAAGAACATCGGAAAGAAAACGAATGTTCTAGAAAGACTAAGATAATTTGATACAAAATCCACATAACCAATTAATAGTGCAATGGTTAAAGAAATACTAATGCCTATCCAAGGTTTCCATTTTGAGAAACCGAGCAGCATGATATTCCAGAAAAATAAACTAACCAAGAACCATAATGACCAATGAGGAGTTAATGGATCAATGGTGAGTGAATTTTTCTGGTATAAGAAAAAATAAAAAACTGAATAGACCAATTGGAAAATTAAATAAGGTAGAATCAGTTTCTTTGCTATTTTTGTTATATATCCTTTTTCATAGATTCCTTTTGCGAAAAAACCGGATACAAAAATAAACGCCGGCATGTGGAAGGAATAAATGGTTTTATATACCGCATAAATCGTTTCGTTATCACTGATAAATTCCCTTAGCAAATGACCAAATACAACGAAAAATATAAGAAAAAATTTTGCATTATCAAAGAAGTAATCTCGTTGCCTCATAATCGTATTGCCTCCAACCTTTCTTTAATAAAAGAACGTCGACAGCATTCATGACTCATAGAATCAAGTTTAAAACGCAGACTGTATCATCATACATATTTTTTTGAAAAAATCAAGCCTACAAGATGTTGTTATAATACAAAATCAAATCTGTTATATAATATTGTATACGCTTTCATATGCAGTATATTAAGGTTTTGTTCATAAAAATAATTGTGTATCATAAAATATTTGTAAATGTTTGATATTTATCACAGCATTTCATAAGCGTTTTTCATAGAATGTTTCTAAGAGAGATTTTTCCGTAAGTTTAATAGAGATAGTGTTCATGTTTTTAAATAGGAGTCAAATGGTGCATCAAGATAGACAGAAGATCCTGCTTAAGAACATCTGTCTTCGTAAGGAGGACATAAGTAAAAAGGAGGGGATATGATGTCAGTTTTACCGAAAAAAAATGATCTCGGTTTTTTTGAGATACGACTTGAGTCTATTGGTGGATTAGGTGCAAACTTAGCAGGGAAAATGCTTGCAGAAGCAGGTGTACTGGGATTAGGATTAAACGGTTCGAACTTTTCATCCTATGGGTCGGAAAAGAAGGGATCTCCTGTAAAATCTTTTATTCGTTTCTGTGACCCGGATGTAGAAATACGCGACCATAGTCCAATTGAAGAGCCACATGTAATTGGGGTTTTTCACGAAGCGTTATACAAAATGGTAGATGTAGTTAGCGGTCTAAAGCCGGACAGCATTGTATTAGTAAATTCCACAAGGGATTTTGATGAAATTAAAGAAGACTTGAAAATTGAATATGGCACATTAGCTATTGTAGATGCACTTGGAATTGCGGTTGAAGAAAAAACGAAGGTGAATACAGCGATGCTTGGAGCGTTGTTTAAAATCTGTGATTTCTTAGATCCAGATTCTATGCGCTCAGTCATTAGAAAAACGTTTGAAAAGAAGTATCCTCATCTCGTTGAGCCTAATATCCGCACATTTGACCGAGGGTATAATGAAGTCACCTTCAAAACATACGAAACTCCTCAAGGTGCAAAAGGGAAACAATTCAAAGTACCATTACCACAATTAGGCTATAAAACCCAGGAAATTGGTGGGGTTATAACAGCTCAAGCTAACAGCATTTTGAAAGACTTAAGCGGTTCACGCCAAGGTTTTCTTCCGAAATTTGATAGTGAAAAATGTATCCATTGCGCGTCTTGTGATACAGTTTGTCCAGATTTTTGCTTTGTTTGGGAAGAAGGAGAAGATAAAAAGGGTCGTAAAAATATGTTCCTTAAAGGAATTGACTATCAATACTGCAAAGGTTGCTTAAAATGCGTTGAAGCGTGCCCTACAAGCGCCCTTACAGATCTTCGTGAAGAAATGGGCTATGCGGAAGCAAACACAGTGAAGCATACCTTTCCTTATGTAACAGGAGGTGCATTGTAATGGCACTATTAGAAAGAGATTTGAAAGAAACAGGTGTAGCAGAGCAAGTTACAACCTTTGAATCTGGTAATGAAATGGCGGCAATGGCGGCAGCCCAAATCAATTATCATATAATGGGATATTTTCCAATCACACCATCAACAGAAGTGGCACAATTTTTAGATCAGATGAAAGCAAGAGGCGAGCATGATATTCAATTGATTGCGGCTGATGGGGAGCACGGATCCGCTGGTATATGCTATGGTGCTGCTGTCACTGGAGCCCGTGTTTTCAACGCAACAAGTGCAAATGGACTTATGTATATGCTTGAGCAATTGCCAGTCCAATCAGGAACCCGTTTCCCTATGGTCATGAACCTTGTTACTCGCTCTATTTCAGGTCCGCTTGATATTCGTGGGGATCATTCAGATCTTTATTTTGCCTTAAATGCTGGTTGGGTTATTTTAACAGCTCGCACACCACAAGCCGTATATGATATGAACATTATGGCTCTTAAGATTTCCGAGCATTCAAAGGTTCGCCTGCCAGTCATCGTGGCGTATGACGGTTTCTTTACATCTCATCAAAAAAGAAAAGTTCAATATTTCAAGGATCGAAAAGTGGTTCAAGATTTTGTAGGAGAGTGTCCAACCGATTACAATTTCGCACGTGATCCTAAAAAACCTGTAACGATTGGTGCCCACATGAACGGGGAAGATTTATTGAACAATCATTTTCAGCAATCTGAGGCGATGTACGCAGCACATGATGTTTTTCAAGAAATAGCAGATGAATACGAAAAAATTTCTGGACGCAAATATGAAGTCTTGGATTTATATAAAATGGAAGATGCTGAAGTTGCATTATTCCTTTTAAATTCTGCTGCAGAAACGGCAAAAGATGTGGTCGATCAGCTCCGTGAAAAAGGCATAAAAGTAGGTGTGATCAGCCCGAATATTCTTCGTCCGTTCCCAGCTAAAGAAATACAGAAAGCTTTAAAAAATGTAAAAGCCCTACTCGTTGGAGAAAGAGCTGATTCTTATGGTGGTCACGGTCCAAATTTAACGCATGAGGTAAAATCAGCACTTCAAGAGGATCCTTATAACTCTACAGTTGTTTTAAGCCGTGTTTTTGGTCTTGGTGGTAAAGATTTTTATCCTCAAGATGCCCACGCATTTTTCCAAATGGCAATCGAGACAATGGAAAAAGGATATGCAGAAAAACCGTTTGATTATTATGGTCATACACCTGGGAACCCAGAAAATGTGTTAAAGCCAGTGATTGAGCCAATGCATGGAGATGTGTATAAATCCGGACTGATTTCGGTTACTCCAGATGAAGCTACTGGTAAGCTGAAGGTGAAGATTCCTCCCCTACGTGCGTTAACTTCCAAGCCAAAGCGTTTGGCAAGTGGTCACGGAGCTTGTCCGGGATGCGGAATTTTTGCTGGACTTGAACTGTTTTTTAAAGGGATTGAAGGAGATATCGTAGTATTATTCCAAACAGGCTGTGCCTATGTGGTAACTACTGCATACCCGTATACTTCTCATAAACAGACAATGATTCATAACTTATTCCAAAACGGAGCTGCTACTTTGTCTGGGACAGCTGAAGCCTTTTTTGAATTAAAGCGCCGGGGAGAAATCAATGTTTCTGATGATGTAACGTTTGTTATGATCACCGGAGACGGTGGTATGGATATCGGCATGGGATCAGCAATTGGTACAGCACTAAGAAATCATAAGTTAATTATCCTTGAATATGATAATGAAGGATATATGAATACAGGCTCTCAAATGAGTTATTCAACCCCTCTAGGTCATATGACAAGCACAACGAATGTCGGTCGTTCACAAGCAGGAAAAGCATTCCACCATAAGGATACTGCCCAAATAATGGCGTCAACGAATATTCCTTACGTCTTTACAGGAACGGAAGCTTTCCCTCAAGATCTGATCAAGAAAGCTGCGAAAGCACAATGGTACGCTCAAAATATGGGTACCGTTTACGGAAAAATCTTGATTACTTGCCCATTAAACTGGAAATCTGAAGACCGTTTTGGGACTACGATCATGGAAGCTGCGGTTAATTCGTGCTTCTTCCCTCTTTATGAGGTTGAGCAGGGCCAAACAACCATCACATACGATCCTGAAGCGAAGAATAAACGTATTCCTCTTACTGAATGGCTTTCTTACATGGGCAAAACAAAGCATCTTCTCAAACCAGAAAATAAACATTTATTACAGGGATTTGAAGAAGAAGTAGAGCGTAGATGGCAGCGATTAAAAGCAAAGCATGAAAATCCATATCTTTAGGCACATCAAAAGTTCCTCAACTTTATATATTATAAGAAAAAACAGGGAAAAAGACTGCGATCTTTTTTCCTGTTTTTTTTATTTTTTTACATTTTTTTAAAGTTAGAGAGTTTGGAAATAGGATTTTGCAATTTTTTGTAGAATTTATGTTGAGGAGGATTTGGGGGTGCTAATAGGATGTATTCGAGCAAAATAGAACATAACCATAATGAATCTCATAAAAATATTTCCGATTTAAAAAGCGGATATAATCTCTATAAAAGATTATTAGATGACTCAAAGAATGGGTTTATTACTACAGATATGAAGAAAAATATTGTAAATGTGAACAAGGCAGCTGAAACGTTGCTTCAATGTCCAAAAGATCGATTGATTGGGATCAATTTGAAAAGCTTTTTAGAAATGGTCCCAGAACAAATATTACAATACCAGGATGAACAATTGTATCTTAATCATCAATTTAAAGATGAATGGCTTCTACTTTTAGAAGACGGTTCAGTCAAACACGTGGAATTCTTGGCTTTGTTAATGGAAGATCATATAGTTTATAAGATTTTTGATATTACTGTCCAAAAACAGGTGGAAAGAGAAAGAAATATTTCTTCTCATATGTTTAAGGATGTTTTCCAAAAGGCTGTCGATGGAATTGTTATCTATGATCAAACCGGTGCGATCGTTGATGCAAATCCGGCTTTTATTCATATTGTTAATCTTTCGAAAGAGGAATTATTAAAAAAATATATTCATGATTTTGTAGATAATAGTTCCATTGAAGAATGGCAGAAGGAATGGATGAATTTGATAGAAACGGGAACATCCGAAGGATCGGTCGTTTTTAATATTGCGGAAAACCAGCTTTTCTTGGACTTTACCACAAGCTCCAATGTATATAATGGGCATTTTATGTCCATTTTTCGGGATGTTACAGAAAAAAGGCTTATTGAGCAAAAATTAAATAAAAGTGAGGAGCTTTTTTCTGTTTTGTTTGAAAAAGCAATTGACGGGATCGTTATAACTGACCAAAAGGGAATGATTCTTAATGTAAACAAGGCGGCTTGTAAAATTTTTGAATCTGATAAGAAAAGCTTAATCGGAAGCAATATTACCCAATATGTGATGAAAAAAGATCGTAGATTTTATAAAATGAATCTTACCTTTAAAGAAAAAGGGGAGATACGAGACGAGCTATTCTTTCTTATGCCAAATGGTCAGAAAAAGCTATTAGAGTTTACATCGAAAGCCTTACAAAAGGATCATCTAACTTTAACGATTTATCGGAATGTAAGTGAACGCTGGCAAATGGAAATGAAGCTTAGAAAAAGCGAAAATAAATTTCGTAAAATTTTTGAAGGCTCAATGGATGGACTTATTTTATGGAAGGACAATTGCATTCATAATATTAATAATGCTGGTGCGAAGATATTAGAGATCGATAAAGAAAAGATTCTTTCTATGGAATTAAGCCGAATGCTAAAGCTTGTACCGGAAAATAAAAAAGAAATCGATAAGTACATTTATAAGCTGAAAAATTCACAAAGTTTAAACGCTGTGATCCCTATTATATTTAAAGATGGTAAAACAAAGCATATTGAATTTTCTACTAAAATGAATCTAGTATCTGGAATGAATCTAACTGTATTTAAGGACGTTACCGAAAAGCTAGAAATGCAGGAACAACTCCGGAAGTCAGACACACTAAATGTGGTGGGTGAGTTGGCTGCGGGCATTGCTCATGAGATCCGGAATCCAATGACTGCTCTAAAAGGATTTATCCAGTTATTACAAGGTAGTGTAAAGGAAGATTTTTCTACTTATTTTAGTGTGATTAATTCAGAACTAAAAAGAATTGAGTCAATTATTACCGAGTTTCTGATTTTAGCAAAGCCTCAAGCCACTCAATTTTTGGAGAAGGATATTAATTTAATTGTCCAAGAAACGATCGAGTTGCTGCGCGCACAAGCACTTTTGCAAAATGTAATCATTACACCGATTTATCACAAGCAAATGGTCATCTTTTGTGAGGCCAATCAGTTGAAGCAAGTGTTTATCAATATTATGAAAAATGCTTTGGAGGCTATGCCAACAGGGGGGAAAATCTGTATTGAGACAGATACCTGGAAGGATGAGTATGTAAAAATTTCGATTTCGGATGAAGGAATGGGCATCCCCGAGGAAAAAATAAAAAAGCTTGGTGAACCGTTTTACACAACCAAGGAGAGGGGAACAGGCTTAGGTCTAATGGTAAGCTATAAAATAATAGAAGAACATCATGGCTGGATTGAAGTAGAAAGCTCTTTGGGAGAAGGAACGACCTTCCATGTGTATTTGCCTTTCAAACCAGATTCTTTATGATAATGATATGGTGAAAAAGGAGGTCAAATTGTTGAAAAAAAGCATATATGTTTCAATCTTATGTCATCCTTTGGCCAATCAGATTTGGCTTGCTGCAGATGAAGAAAAATTGATGGGGATATTTTTTGAAGAAGTGGATCTAGTCCGTTTTTTAAAAGGTTATAACCTGATATCAAAAGAAGATCATCATATATTAACAATGGCTAAAAAAGAACTTACAGCTTATTTTAACGGTGAATTAATGGAATTTACGACTCCTCTTCATATTACAGGGACGCCTTTTCAATTAAGTGTATGGGAAGCCATGATGGAGATTCCTTACGGAGAAACAAGAACGTATAGCGAAATTGCCGCCCAAATCAATCGCCCTCTAGCTGTTAGGGCAGTCGGACAAGCCAGCAGGGCCAATAAGTTCCCTTTCATTATTCCTTGTCATAGAATTATAGGGAAATCAGGCAGTTTAACTGGCTACGCTGGAACTAAAACATCAATAAAAAGCAGGCTGCTTCAATTAGAAGGTGCCTTATAAAACAAACTACCCGCCTAATTCGCGGGTTTTTTCAGTATACAGTGCCTAAAATCTAAAAGGGAATACATGTAGGTTATTGTTAGAAAAAAACAGATTAATCATAAACTACGAATAAAAACACTATTTTGAACTTATTTATATAAAAAAGATGGATTATTATCCTAGACATTTTATAATAGGTATAAAGAATGATATTTACGAAAAAATATCCAACTTTTAAAATATTGTAATAAGAAAGGGGGGAGCTCCTTGTTTTTATGGTTTATCAAAACATTTAAATTGAAGACTTTTAAAAAACAATTGAGGTTCTGGACTTCATTGTTTTTAATTTGTGTCATAATCTTTAGTATCATTCCATTGTTTTTTTATGAAAAAAGCTATCGTGAAAATCAGGCTGAACAAGATCTTAACCAAATTATGCAATTGCAGAAAAAGGCTATTGATTCTTGGATTGAGGAACAATCCATAAAGCTTCGTATAATGGCTGACACAATGGACATCGAAGGAAAAAGCAATCAAGAAATTCAAGGAGCTCTTGAAAGGTTTTCCGCTTATACCCCGGATTTTTATTCCCTTGCCTATGCAGACGAGGAAGGAATTATTCGAGCGGATACGAATGGTCTAATGGGTCTTAACATTTCGAATCGTCCATATTTTTATTCTGCTTCTAGAGAATTGGATGACGTTATGGAAATTTTCAATGCTCATGATCATAAGAAGTCGATCGTAGTGTTCTCATCGCCACTCAAAAAAGGGGGACTTCTATTAGGCGCTGTCGAAATGACGATTCTTGATGAAACCATAAATGATTTTCATTTATCCCATGGAATGAAAACATATATCGTAAATATGGATGGATATTTGCTGACGAATGTTTCTACTCGAATAGGGAAAGGCAGCTTTATAGGAGATCAACTAAAAGAAAAAATATCTGAAAATTCTAATTCGTCTAAAGGTTTAATAGAAGACAATGAAAAAAATGCTTACATAACCTACAAAACTCTCGAAAAGGTACCTTGGATGATCATTGGTGAAATTGATAAAGGTAAGATTTTGGCTCCATTTTATCATTCTGCAGGGATTATTATTATTTCGTCATTGGTTGTTCTCGCTTTCGGATTTTTTGCAACGTTCCGATTGGCGACAAATTTTGAACGTCCTATTAAAAAATTGTTGCATGCAGCAAAGGTATTAAAAAACGAGATGCAACTAATCCGTATTTCCAATGAAGAAGTCGCTTCAAGTTCAAGTGAAATAGAAGAGCTTTGCGATGTATTTAATGAAATGTCCGAAAAGGTCTACGATACTGTAAAACTTCTAGAAAAAAATGAAGAAAGATTTTTAGATGTTGTCAATTCTCTACAAGAGATCATTTTCGTTACGGATATGGATGGGAAGTGGGAGTTTCTAAATCAAGCTTGGGAGGATCTAACCGGCTATAAGGTGAAAGAGACTATTGGAAAGCCTTATTTTAATTATATTTACAAAGAAGATTTGACAACCAATAAATTAGTTTTATCCCAACTACTTAAGGGTGAAAATGAAACGATCCGCTACAAAATGCGGTATTTAACTTCTGCTAAAGAGAAACGTTGGGTAGAGGTATTTGTAAAATTAATACGAAATGAAGAAGGAAAACCGATTGGTACGAGAGGAAAGCTAATTGATATCACAGATACGCTAAAATCTCAAAGAAGATTGGAAGAAACTACAAGCAGACTTACAGCATTAATCGAAAACCTGCAATCTGCTCTCCTAGCTAAAGACGAAGCTGGGCTGGTAACACATGTAAATATTCAATTCTGTGAAATGTTCCATATTAATAAGAAGCCGGAGGAATTAGTGGGGGAAAGGTTTTCGATCGTTCTTAGTAAATATGTGATGCCATTCATTTCTAGAATGCAAAATTTTAAAGCTCTTTCATCTCCATTAAAAGAAGTAATAGAGTATGAGTTAAAGCTTATAGATGACCGATATATCGATATCACTAATGTTCCAATCAAAGGTAAAACAGGTTTTCATGGAAGATTATTTTTGTGTAAGGATATTACAGTAAAAAGAAATGCTCAGCTTCAACTGGAGGAAGCGAATCGGAAGTTAAAGGAAATTTCTATTAAGGATAGCTTAACATCTATTCCAAATCGCCGTTACTTCAATGAAATGCTAGAAAAGGAATGGAAAAGAGCGATTAGGGTTGGGCAGGAATTATCGCTTTTAATGGTCGATATCGATTTTTTCAAACAATACAATGATTTCTATGGACATGTAAAGGGTGATCAATGTTTGAAAAAAGTAGCGGAAATACTTACGTTAACCGTTAAGCGACCTGGCGATATAGTGGCAAGGTTTGGGGGAGAGGAATTTATTATTTTACTGCCTGAAACGAATCAAAAAGGTGCAAAAAAAGTGGCTTCAGAGTTAAGGAAAGCCATTATGGACTTAAAGATTGAACATGAATCTTCTCCTATATCACAGTATGTGACAGTCAGTATTGGGGCTGCCACCAAATGGCCTACTGTACATTCTGATCCCTCTGAGCTTATAGAAGAAGCTGACAAGGCACTCTACTATGCAAAGGATAACGGAAGAGATCAGATAGGTATTAGAGGATGCTCAAGTTACGAATAAACAACGTTTTCAATCATTCTGATTGTTCTTGGAATAACTTTTTTAGGGCTTCCCTCGTCGGGGAAGCCCTTTTCTAATCTTTTTCCAATATCTTTACTTGAGGTATTTTGGAATATGTTCGGAATAATCCGGATGTATAATTCCGTTTTCCGTAATGAATGCCGTAATGAGCTCTGATGGAGTTACATCAAATGCCGGATTATAAACTTTTGTTCCTTCAGGTGCAATCCGTTGACCGTTCAGATGTGTAACTTCTTCAGGGCTGCGTTCTTCAATTGGTATTTCATTTCCATTTTGCATTGTTACATCAAAGGTGCTGGTTGGGGCGCATACATAAAAAGGAATGTCGAAATGCTTCGCTAAAATAGCTAAACCAAGAGTACCAATTTTATTAGCAGTATCACCGTTGGCAACTATGCGATCGGCACCTACGATTATAGCTGAAATGTTTTTTTCCTTGAGGGTTTGGGCTGCCATGTTATCCGTAATGATCGTAACATCCGTACCGCATTGCTGTAGTTCCCAAGCTGTTAAGCGAGCTCCTTGCAGGACAGGTCTTGTTTCACATGCGAAGGCTTTTAACACCATACCTTTTTCACTGGCAAGGTGAAAGGGGGCAAGAGCGGTACCGTATCTGGCTGTAGCTATGCCTCCAGCGTTGCATATTGTCATTAAAGTATCTCCGTTTTTAACAAGACTTAAAGCATACTCACCGATTTGACGGCAAACCTCTTCATCTTCCGTTTGAATCTTAATGGCTTCATGGATTAAGTTTGTTTTTGCTTCATTAACGGAAATCGCGTCTTTTAATGCTTTTTCCATCCGGTCAAGTGCCCAAAAGAGATTAACTGCAGTAGGTCGGGAGCCACGCAAATAGTGGGACTTGGCTTTTACCTTTAATTTAAATTCCTCCAATGATTCCCCATCAAGCTGCTGGGCGCTTAGAGCAAGCCCGTAAGCTGCTGCAATTCCGATGGCAGGAGCTCCGCGTACAGCAAGTGAGACAATGCTCTCGTACACCTCTTCGATTGAGTATAAGTCAATAAAATTTGTACTGTGAGGCAGCTTTCTCTGATCTAATATCGTAATATGGGATTCTTTCCATTCAATGGAACGAGGGAGAGTTGATTTTGAAACCAAATGAAACACTCCTTTATCTTGTTGCTTGATCTAATAAGTGATTGAGAGATTTCAGTACAGATTGCTGGTCGCCATGCTCCTCACGATTTTTTATAAGCATTTTCCCCACGGATAAAGTCATTTTTTTGCATTGAATTCTCTTGGATTCATCTTGAATTCCGTCAAGGTCCTTCACATGGGCAAGACCAATGGTTCGTCTGATGAGTTCACATCCAGCGAACCCAAGTGTATCCTGAAAAATTTTATTTAAAACGGATTGGAGATATCCGTGAGTATGCCGATAAGGATCCGTGTCGGAACAATTCCATAGTTCAGTAAAATGTATTTCGAAGGTCTCCCAGAACTCTTTCAAACTCGTTAAAATCTCAGCTCGTTTTTCCCCATTTCTAGTTATAGCTTGAAAAATAAGGTTTCCGAAATATTGGCCAGTATCAAATCCCATCGGTCCGTAAAAAGCAAATTCTGGATCGATGATTTTAGTTTCCAACGAACCTGCAAAAATGCTACCAGTATGTAAATCTCCATGAAGAAGAGCTTCCTGTTCGGTAAGAAAGGCTTTCTTCAATTTTGCAACTTCGAGTTTTAACTCATCGTCTTCCCACAGCTGTTGAACATCCTCAGATAACCGTTCCTCAAAATCATTCGTTTCACGATCGAAGAAAGGATCGGTAAAAACTAAATCCTCCGTAATTTTACATAGTTCTGGATTCACAAATTGTTTTGCTAGCTCTTTTTTCTTAGTCGGGTGTAAATAAAAATCGGATGTGAAGAAAAGAGTTTTCGCTAAGTATTCTCCAATATGTTTGGACAGAAGCGGGTAGCTTTCCCCTTTAATAAGCCCTGTTCTTGCGATCGTCAGATGGGACAAGTCTTCCATCACAGTAACAGCAAGCTGTTCATCAGAGTAATAGACTTCCGGAACAAGCTTTGGATTGTAGCTCTTGAATATTTTTAATGCATTCGCTTCAATAGTTGCCCTTTTTACTGTAAGAGGCCAGCTCTCGCCGACAACCTTTGCGTATGGCAATGCTTGTTTTACGATGATGCGTTTATTTGTTGAGGGATTTGTAATTTGAAAAACATAATTCAAGTTTCCGTCGCCAATCTCCCTAACGTTCAATTCCTCGTTTTGATCGAAAAGTCCTAGCTTACGGACAAGTTCCTTTGCTGTCTGTTCAGTTAAAGTTTGATAAGCTGATTGAGTAATTACTGCCATATTCCTTCCCCCCATGCTCATTTACTAACTAGAGTCCAAATTGGCATCAAAAAAGCCTCTTTCATAAGAAAGAGGCTTGAAGGATCGACTTCGCACCTCTTATCTTCCGGAATATTTCCGGTGGAATTAGCACCGTGCCTTAAGGATTTTTCATCCGGCGCAAAATTTAGCGCCCCATTTCACAATGGTATTACGGTCGGTTGCTGGGCTTCATCGGGCCATTTTCCCTCTGCCTGCTCTTGATAAGAGTTTGATTCATTCAGTTTTATTTACTTGATGAGAATCATAACAACTTTAAAAAGTTTTTGTCAATATTTTTTTGAAAATTTTCATTACAAATAGAATTCTGGTCTACGATCCTGAAAAATAGGGATTTGTTTTCTAATTTCAGGTGTTTTGTCAAAAGAAAGATCAGCGTAAAGGATGCTCTCATCTTCGCTGCTTTCTGCTAGTATATCCCCCCATGGATTAATGACCATAGAATGTCCAGCAAACGTGTTATGAGGATCACTGCCGGACCGGTTACATGCAACGACGAAAGCTTGATTTTCTATCGCTCTGCTAATGAGTAATGCTCGCCAATGGGCAAGACGTGGAAGTGGCCATTCAGCTACTACAAATAGAACTTCTGCACCCTTGGCGGTATGTGTTCTGATCCATTCAGGAAAGCGAATGTCATAGCAGATAAACCCTGCACAAGGAACCTGATCAAGTTGGAACAAGCCATCAGACTGGCCTGGCCTTAAAAATTTATGCTCATCCATCAGCTTGAAGAGATGGAGCTTGTCATACTGTTTTAGGAGATTTCCTCCCTTATCGATCACAAGAAGTGTGTTATACACTCCGTCTTTCTTTTGATTAGCAACGGATCCACCAATCAGATGGATTCTATGCTTTATTGCTTCTTTTCTCAAAAAATCAATGGATCTTTTTGCATTGGAATCTCCTATTTCTTCTAATCTCGTTAAATCGTATCCTGTTGTCCACAGTTCAGGTAATACTATAATCTCTGCACCTGAAGAAGCGGCTTCAGCGATTTTATCACTGGCTCTTAAAAAATTTTTTTCCGGATTACCAAATTCAATATCTAGTTGGATACATGCCACTTTCCATGGTTTCAAATTACTTCACCTCAAAAAAATAATCTTTACAAGTTGTCTATAACAATATAATATTTGTGACTAGATTTTCAAGAAATTTCAGAGTAGGTGAAAAGAATGGTCGATTTTGAACAATCGAAGTTATTGCAAAAACTACCGAAGCAATTCTTTGCCAATCTAGTCCAAAAGGTTGCAGCCATTACAGCACAGGGCCATGATGTAATCAACTTGGGACAAGGCAATCCGGATCAACCAACGCCGGAGCATATTGTGAAAAGACTTCAAGAAGCTAGTGAAAATCCCATTAACCATAAATATTCTCCGTTCAGGGGCTATTCTTATTTGAAGAAGGCGGCAGCAGAGTTTTATAAACGAGAGTATGGAGTTGAGTTAGACCCTGAAAAGGAAGTAGCTGTCTTGTTTGGAGGCAAAGCAGGGTTAGTTGAAATTCCCCAATGTCTATTGAATCCTGGGGATATTGCATTGGTGCCGGATCCTGGTTATCCCGATTATTGGTCTGGAATGGCTCTCGCACAAGCAAAAATGGAGTTTATGCCTTTATTGGAAGAAAATGAATTTTTACCAGATTATAAATCTATTTCCCCTGAAATTTTAGAATCAGCGAAGCTCTTATTTTTGAATTATCCTAATAATCCTACAGGTGCCATAGCGACAGAGGATTTCTTTAGGGAAACAGTTGATCTAGCTAAAAAGCATCGCTTTTGCGTAGTCCATGATTTTGCATACGGTGCCATCGGATTTGACGGGAATAAGCCTCTTAGCTTCCTGCAAATAGAGGGAGCTAAGGATATTGGTATAGAAGTTTATACACTTTCTAAAACGTATAACATGGCTGGTTGGCGGGTAGGATTTGCAGTGGGAAACGAGAGCGTCATTTCAGCTATTGAGCTTTTGCAGGATCATCTTTATGTTAGTTTATTTCCTGCTATCCAGGAAGCTGCAGAAGAAGCATTGCTTGGTTCTCAGGAATGTGTTCATAATCTTGTGAAAAAGTATGAATCAAGAAGAGAAGTACTCATTAATGGGTTAAGAAAAATCGGCTGGGAAGTGGAATTTCCAAAAGGGTCTTTCTTTGCCTGGCTAAAGGTCCCTAAGGGATTCACTTCTGAGGAGTTTTCCAATTACTTGCTTGAACACGCTCATGTCGCTGTAGCTCCGGGAATTGGCTTTGGAAAATATGGTGAAGGCTACGTTCGGGCAGGATTGCTGACGGATGAAGACAAGATGCTTGAAGCTGTCAGAAGAATACAAGCATTGGGGATTTTCTAAAAAAATATTGACAGTATAAATGAATAGTGTCATAATCCAAATAAATTTGAAATTTTTCTTAAATTCAAAATCATATCGTTTTGTTTTCTTATCAAGAGCAGGTGGAGGGAATTAGCCCGATGAAGCCCGGCAACCGACCGTAATACCATTGTGAAATGGGGCGCTAAATTTTGCGCCGGATGAAGAATCCGTAAGGCACGGTGCTAAATCTAACAGCAGTCGCTGAAAGATGAGAAGATTGTCAGACTCTTATGGCCTCTTCTCATGGAAGAGGCCTTTTATATTCCATACTCCACAGGAGGTAAAGCATGAGCGAAGTTTGGGCTACCTATCAGATTTACGATCAGAACGATCAACCTGAAAAGAAAGCCGAAGGAATTGCCCTCGGATTAACCGTTGGGACTTGGACAGATTTGCCTCAGCTTGAAAAAGAACAATTGCAGAAGCATAAAGGGCTTGTTATGTCCGTTTCTGAAGCTAAAGAGGATGAGGCAGTTTCTAAATTTTTAGGAAAAAAAGTACGAAAATCAATCGTAACGATTGCTTACCCAGCTGCGAACTTTTCTACGGACTTACCCGCTATATTGACAACTGTCTTCGGAAAGCTCTCACTTGATGGTGAAATTAAATTACTAGACTTAGAACTAAAAGGACAAATTCGTTATGCCTTTCCAGGTCCTAAATTTGGTATAGATGGTATCCGCTCTATCTTAGATGTCCATGATCGTCCGCTTGTAATGAGTATATTTAAAGGTGTCCTTGGCCGCGATTTGAACTACCTCAAAAATCAGCTCAAAGATCAGGCACGTGGAGGAGTAGATTTGGTCAAGGATGATGAAATTCTTTTCGATCAGGACCTAACTCCATTTGAAAAGAGGATCATCGCAGGTAAGGAAGTTCTTCGCGAGGTGTATGAAGAAACCGGGCAAAGAACTCTTTATGCCGTAAATTTAACAGGTAAAACCTATCAATTGATTGACCGAGCTAAAAGGGCAGCAGAGCTTGGGGCAGACGCTTTATTATTCAATGTTTTTACCTATGGGTTAGATGTCTTGCAAGCATTACGAGAAGAAAATCTTAATTTGCCGATTATGGCACATCCATCATTCAGTGGCAGTATAGCTTCTTCAAAACTGTATGGTTTATCTTATCCATTGCTGCTTGGAAAGTTAGTAAGGATTACAGGCGCGGACTTGTCGTTGTTCCCATCTCCATATGGTAGTGTAGCAATTCCAAGAGAAGATGCCCTCGGAATCGCAACAGCTTTAACTGCAGAAGAAGGTGAATGGAAAAAGTCTTTTCCAGTTCCATCTGCTGGAATTCATCCTGGATTGGTTCCGCAGTTAATAAAGGATTTTGGAATCGATAGCGTGATTAATGCTGGTGGAGGTGTTCATGGTCACCCGGACGGAGCTGCTGCCGGAGGTCGTGCTTTCAGACAGGCGGTCGATACAGTCCTTAAAGGGAAAACCTTATCAGAGGGTATAAAGGAGTATTCAGAATTGAGAACAGCAATAGAGGTTTGGGGAGGTGAACCCATCGGGGTGAAATGAAACCGGTAATTTTTTGTGACTTTGATGGGACCATTACAAAAAATGATAATATCGTCAGCATCATGAAGCAATTTGAAAAAGAGCAAACCGAGACGATTATTCAAGACGTATTAGATAAAAAAATCTCCATTCAAGAGGGTGTAGGAAAAATGTTTTCCCTTCTTGATAGCCAAAAAAAAGACGAGATCATTCAATATTTAGAAGCAAATGCAGAAATAAGGGAAGGCTTCGATGACTTCATTTCATACGTTAAAGAGGAAAACATCCCTTTTTATGTTGTAAGTGGAGGCATTGACTTTTTTGTGGAGCCTTTACTAGAAGGCTTAGTTGAAAAAGAAGCGATCTTTTGCAACAGTGCTAGCTTCCAAAATAATCATATTGAAATTTTGTGGCCGCATTCCTGTGATGATCTTTGTCAAAATGGCTGTGGCTGTTGTAAGCCATCTGTGATGAGAAAGCTTGCAACCAATGAAACGTTCAAAATTGTCATTGGAGATTCTATAACGGACTTAGAAGCCGCCAAAATGGCAGATTTCGTTTTAGCAAGAGATTATCTTGTAAAGAAATGTGAGGAAGAAGGAATTCCTTATAAATCATTTGAGACATTTTATGATTGCCTGAGTATTTTAAAGGAAGAGCTGGAGGTGAGGACATGAGTGCAATTGTGGAAAGATGGCATGAGCTAACTGAAATGAAAGAAGAATTGGCAGGGAGAGATTGGTTTTTTGGAACGAGTGGTAATCTTTCAATTAAAGTGTCAGCGGATCCTCTTACTTTCTTAATTACAGCAAGCGGGAAGGATAAAAGAAAAACAACAAATGAAGACTTCCTCCTTATAGATCAAGAAGGAAACCCTGTTGAAAAGACCCATCTAAAGCCTTCTGCAGAAACTCTCTTACATACAGTCCTTTACAATCAAACGGATGCGGGCTGCTGCCTCCATGTGCATACGGTTGATAACAATGTCATCTCTGAACTATATGGTGATGAAGGAAAGATTGTATTTAAAAAGCAGGAGCTTATTAAAGCTATTGGAAAATGGGAGGAAGATGCGGAACTGATCATACCAATTATACACAACCATGCCCATATTCCTTCTTTAGCTGAAGAATTTAGCCGTCATGTACACGAAGATTACGGTGCTGTTTTAATTCGCAATCATGGTATTACAGTCTGGGGTAGAAATGGATTCGAAGCGAAGAAAATTCTAGAAGCATGTGAATTTTTGTTTTCATATCAAGTGAAATTACTGCAACTCCAAGCAGCAAAAAATAGCAAATTATCAATTTATTAAAGGGGGAAACGAAAATGGCTTATATTACTTTTCATGAAAGCGATAGAGTTTTGAAGGATGAAATAGAGGTGGAGAGTTTTTTAAATGACCTGGGAGTGATCTATGAAAAATGGGATGTTACAAAGCTTCCGGATTCATTGAAAGAAAAATATATTTTGTCAGATGAAGAAAAAGAAGCCATCCTTCAAACATTTGAGCAAGAAATTGCAGATCTTTCTGATAGAAGGGGCTACAAAGCACAGGATGTCGTGGCACTTTCTGATCATACCCCAAATTTAGATCAACTCCTTGAAAATTTTAAAAAGGAACACCACCATACGGATGATGAAGTTCGCTTCATCGTAAGTGGTCACGGCTTATTTGCGATTGAAGGAGAAAACGGACAATGGTTTGACGTACATTTAAGTCCTGGAGATTTAATATCAGTGCCAGAAAACGTTAGACACTATTTCTTATTAGAAGAAGATAGAAGAGTAGTAGCCGTCCGAATTTTTGTCACAACAGAAGGCTGGGTACCAATTTATGAGAAGGAAGAAGCAAAAGCATAAGTGTTTAAGATTAAGAACCTTTGCGGGGTATTATGCTCTGCAAAGGTTTTTTTTTGATCCTGTTTTTTTGGTTTACTATAGAAGGGTGCTAAAGGTCAAACTGAGATTTTAATGAATTATGGGGATTTTTGTCGAAAATGCAGGCTAAAACGTACAAAAATTGGCTAATATTATATTGTTTTGTCTATATTTGCGAAACTATTTACAGATAAAGAAAAATTTGTAATAATCCAAAAGTAAAAATTTTGTTGAGGGGAAGAAAGGGCAAATGATTGAGAAAACACTAGAGTTGCTATCCAATGAAATTCATATGAAAAGACAAGAAATGATGAGCCATGCAAACAAATATGGATTAACCAATGACAAAACCATTTTATTCAGTCAGGAATTGGACAAGCTAATTAATGAATATCAGCAGATCAAAAGGAGTAGCAAACATGGAATTGGGATTAAAATAAATTTTAAAAAAATGTCTTTTATATTAAATCACACTGTATCCAATTTGAAAGTGCAATAAATTTTATTGTATGCGGCCTAATTTAGGGTAAATCTGGTATAATCGGGTCAGATTGGTTTAAGGGCTGGGTAAACAATGGATGAAATTTCTATCATTTTAGATGACCAAGTGATCGCTGCTGCTCTCTTTTTTATCGAGGGTGAGCTAATGAATGTAATTGTAAAAGATCCAGAATTATTTGAAGTGGGACAAACCATCTATTTTGCTGTCGATGAGATGCGTATTCAAGGAAAGTTAATTAAAAAACAAGGATTTAATCTATATGTATTTGTTTCATGGACGGAAGCTCAATTGAGTAACAGAAGAAGAAAAGCAGCACGAAGCCCTTTGAATACAGAAGGAACGATTTTATATAATAATAGTGAAATACAGGTTAGGGTTTTGGATGTTAGCATTAAAGGGATCGCCTTTCAGACGGAGCTACCTTTGAATCAGTCATTACAATATCCTATTCATTTTTATGTACAAGATACACTTTTACATGCTGTTATAAAGATTCAAAACGAAGTGCAGCAGAACGGGAAAAAAAGATATGGTTGCACGATTATATCTATATCAGAAGAATGTTTGTATCATTTGAGAAGATTTATATTAATGGATCAACTGAACAAATTATAGAAAACACCCGGATTGAAGGTGGACTGACCCACCTATTTGAGACACAGAAAAAACACCTATGCTGCCTGTTTCCTGAACTCAATAGGAGACAGGTAGTTTAATTTGGCCTGAATTCGAATTTGATTATAATAATAGATGTAATTCTGAACCATTTGTTTTACAATAGAGTTAGTGAGATTTTGTTTTTCTTGTGAATAGAATGTTTCAGCCTTTAATGAAGAATGAAACGATTCTATTACGGCATTATCATGGCAGTTTCCTTTGCGGGACATGCTCGTGGTAATGCCTTTTTCTTTGGCTAAATGTTGAAAAGCATAAGACGTATAGACCGCCCCTTGATCGCTATGGAGTAACACTTGTTTTGGTTGTCGCTCTTTTACGGCCATTTCTAGTGTCTTTAACACTAGCTGAACATCCTGTCGGTCGCTGATTTGATAGACAATAATCTCATTATTGTATAAATCCATAATGGTTGACAAGTAAAGTATCGAAGTACCAAACGTCAAATAAGTGATATCCGTTACCCACTTTTCATTTGGTTGAGAAGCCGTAAAATCACGGTTTAAACGATTAGGTACGATGATTTTACTTTCTCCATTGATCCAGTTTTGACGTTTTTTCTTCACACGGCATTGAAGATTCCGTTTTTGCATGATTTTTTGTACGGTTTTGCGATTCAACTTGATTCCATATTTAAGCCGTAGGACTTCTCTTACCTTGCGATGACCATAACGATAATGATTCTTTACACAAATTTCTTGAATCAACCGTTCTAACTCTGATTCCATGATGAACTCTTCCCATTTCTTTTCCCATCGATAATATGTCGATCTTGGAATTCCTAAACAAGAACAGATAAGGGTAACAGGATATCTGTCTTTTAACTCTCTTACAACTTGGACCACTACTTCTGGCACCATCTCCTCTCGAGTTCCTTGTACTTTTTTAAGATTTCCAATTGTGCTTCTAGCTGACGATTTTGCATTTTGAGCTGTTCCATTTCATTTAATTCCTGTGCCCCTTTCCCCCATACATATTGCTTCCCTACAGGCTGAGAAAACCGATGAGTTTCGCCATTTTTATACCATCTCATCCATGTCTTGATCTGCGTCTTATTTTTAATCCCTAACGTCTCCATAATTTCTCGGTTGGTATACCCTGCTTGTTTCATCTCGATAGCTTTCCACTTGATCTCCTCTGGATAATGAACTCTTGTCCCCATAAGACAAACACCTCCACAAATCGAAGTAAGTTATACATTCGATTCAGGAGGTGTTTTTTCCTTGTCCCATTTTACTGGGTCACTTCAAAGGCTTAATTATTCTGTTCCGGGTGTTTTGTTTTCATTTTACTACATCCCCAATAGAAGGAATTCTGGTGGGGTTTGGCAGTCCAATTGCAAAAGCGATTAAATTTCCAGCCTTCCTCTGCAGAAGAAGCATAGCTTACATCAACAGATAATCCTTCTGGGATTTGTAAAGTGTTATGGCAGATAGGATAAGCAAAGCTTTTTCATCAAACTGAATGCCTTAAGCTGTGATTTTTATCATTGAATTATTCGGAATATTTAATATAGTATAATTAATGTTTTTATTACACAACTTCCTAAGATCCTTCACACAATTCCATCATCTTTGATCACACAAACGATCAGCTTCTTTGAAAAGCCTATTTTTCATTATTCCATCTTTTTTTGTGTCAATTGTTCCTGTTTATTTTTGGTAAAGGAAATATGTATGTTTATTTGTGAAATACGCTACAAAGTTTTTACTCCTTTTTTGGAATATGAAGCTTTTAACGATTTAACTAAGCAATGAATAGAGCTTCTAACCTAATGATCATAGTTTAAAACATTTCTTCAAGAGTTGGTATATAACTTTTTCAGCTTACATATAAAACATAATAATAACCTTTGTATAGGGTTTCACATGCTGATGTTATCATCGGCAGATTATATAAAAAGATAGGAGTGAGCATTGTTCATGCACATAGTGGTATGCGTTAAGCAAGTGCCTGATACAAAAATCATCAAAATCAACCCAAAAACTAACACACTGGATCGAAGAAGCGCACCTGCCATTCTTAATCCATATGATGCTCACGCCGTTCAAGAGGCGGCAAAGCTCAAAGGTATGCTTGGTGGAGAAATATCTGTTCTATCGATGGGACCACCTCAAGCAGTTGAAATCATTAAGAAAAGTGTAGAGATTGGTGCCGACAAAGGGTATTTAATTTCTGACAGGGCTTTTGCTGGTGCTGACACACTAGCCACAAGCTATGCGCTTTCAAAGGCACTTGAAAAGATTTCAAGTGAAAAGCCTATTGATTTGATCATCTGTGGCAAGCATGCCATTGATGGCGACACAGGTCAAGTAGGCCCTGGTATTGCTAGAAGATTAGATATCCCACCTGTTACAAATGTAATCGAAGTGGTTGAGGTCAATCAGGCTGAAAAAACCATCTTATTAAAAAGAAAGTTATCGAATGGATATGAGTTAATTCAAGCAAATATGCCATGTTTATTGACAGTTGAAAAAGAAATCAATGAAATTGAATATTCACCGCTGCCAAACATGATTAAAGCAGCCAGGTATTCACCTGTTGTCTGGAGTGTCAGCAATTTGGATCATGTGGACAAACTTCAACTTGGTTTAAAGGGGTCTCCAACGATTGTAGGAAAGATGTTTTCTCCACCAAAGCCAGAAGGTGGGAAGAAGCTGGAGGGCACTCCGGAAAAACAAGTCGAACAAATAATTGAAATATTAATGGAAAGAAAAGAGCTGTTTGACACGAAAATAAACGTCTAATCGCTTCATGATTTTAGGGGGGTAAAGAATGTTAGAGGAACATAAAGGTGTCTGGGTGTTTATCGAGCAAAATGAAGGTGCAATTGCAGGAGTGTCTCTTGAATTACTTGGAGCAGGGAGAAAGCTTGCTGATAAGCTTGAAGCACCACTTGCAGGCGTTTTGTTAGGATCCAATGTAAAAAATCTTGCTAAGGAAGTTATTTATTACGGAGCAGACGAGGTATATGTAATCGATCATCCTGTATTGGAAAACTATAGAACTGAATCGTACATGAAGGGCGTTAACGAATTATCAAAGAAATATAAGCCTGAAATCTTTTTGTATGGAGCGACTCCAAACGGGAAAGATCTTGCCAGTGCTGTAGCTACCGATTTAAGTACCGGTTTAACTGCCGATACAACAATGCTTGATGTGGATGTAGAGAATAGGCTGCTAGAAGCCAGTAGACCGGCTTTTGGTGGAAATATCATGGCGACCATCCTATGTAAAAAACATCGACCACAAATGGCTACCGTGAGACCGAAAGTGATGAAAGCCCTAAAAAGAGATGAGAGTAGACAAGGGAAGATTATAGAGGAAAGCATCGAACTGAAAGAAGAGGATATGAGAACAAAAGTTTTAAAGATTGTTAAGGATACATCAAAAGTAAGCAATCTTGCAGATGCTCATATTGTCGTTTGCGGCGGTAAAGGTATGGGAGATGCAAAAGGGTTTGAATTAATTCATGAGCTGGCTCAGGTGCTTGGTGCAAGCGTTGGGGGAACTCGTGATGTTATTGAAGCTGGTTGGTTGCCTCATGAGCTGCAAATCGGCCAGACAGGTGAAACTGTAACTCCCAAGATATACTTTGCCATTGGTCTTTCCGGTGCGATTCAACACGTTGTAGGTATGAAAAACTCCGAAGTGATTATTGCGATCAACAAAAATCCTGATGCTCCAATTTTTGATGTTGCCACTTATGGGATTGTTGGCGATGCACATGAAATTCTGCCCATCTTAATTGAGCAATTCAAAAATGCTTTAAGCACGAAAGGAGGAGAAGTCAGCTATGCCGGAAAAATTTGATGTAATTGTCGTAGGGGCGGGTCCCGCGGGTACATCCTGCGCTTATACATGTGCAAAAGCAGGATTAAAGGTGTTGCAAATCGAAAGGGGAGAATACCCAGGTAGTAAGAACGTGATGGGTGGGGTTCTCTATCGTAAGCAAATGGAAGAAATCATTCCAGAATTTTGGAAGGAAGCTCCGCTTGAGCGCCCTGTTATTGAACAGCGTATTTGGATGATGGACCAGGAATCCGTTGTTACGTTTGGATATAAAGGATTGGAATGGGGTCAGGAGCCCTACAACAACTTTACTGTTTTAAGGGCCAAATTTGACCAATGGTTCGCACAAAAGGGTGTAGAGGAAGGCGTACTATTAATTAATGAAACGGTTGTAAAAGAGTGTATTGTTGATAATGGTAAAGTAGTTGGGGTACGTACAGACCGTCCGGATGGAGAGGTCTACGCTGATGTAGTCGTGTTGGCGGATGGAGTCAATTCTTTGCTGGGCAAGCAATTGGGCTTCCACAGGGAATTCAGGCCAGATGAAGTGGCTTTAACTGTCATGGAAGTTATTAATCTCCCAAAAGATAAGATTAATGACAGATTCAATTTAAGCGACAATCAAGGATGTACCATTGAAATATTTGGCGATGCCACAAAAGGGAATCTTGGTACGGCCTTTATTTATACGAATAAAGAAAGCATCAATATCGGAGTAGGAACAACTTTGTCCAGTATGATTAAGGCGAAATTAAAGCCTTATGAGCTATTAGACTACTTGAAGAATCATCCGATGGTTAAGCCTCTTCTCGAAGGAGGAGAGTCGGCTGAATATCTAGCTCATTTAATACCTGAAGGCGGCTACTATTCTGTCCCGAAAGTTGTTGGAAACGGTGTTGTGGTAGTAGGAGATGCTGCCCAACTTGTCAATGCCATCCATCGTGAAGGATCGAACATGGCAATGGCGTCTGGCAAAATGGCAGCAGAAACCATTATAGCAGCCAAAGAAAAAGGAGATTATAGCGAAGCTACTTTAAGTAAATATAAAGATGCCCTTTATAACAGCTTTATTATTAAAGACTTAATGAAGTATAAAGATGCTACGCATACGTTCGAAAACAATCCGCAATACTTTAAGGAGTATATTCCATTAATGAACCGCGCTGCAAGTAAGTTCTTTACGGTTGATGGCACACCAAAGAGAGAAAAACAAAAAGAGATTATAAAGTCTGTCACCTCAGAAAAAGGAACACTAGGCGTTTTGAAGGATGTTTATAAAGCTTGGAAGGCGGTGAAATAATGTCAACGAAGACAATTGAAGAAAAACAGTATTTGATCCGTTTTAAGGCAGATAAAAAATCGCATTTAATTGTTAAAAGTCATGAAATTTGTCTGACTCAATGTCCAGATAAAATTTGCACAATATTTTGTCCAGCTGAGGTTTACAAATGGGAAGGAAAGAGAATGCAGGTAGGATACGAAGGGTGTCACGAATGTGGAAGCTGCAGGATTGGGTGTCCGTATGAAAATATCCATTGGGAATATCCTGAAGGCGGGAAAGGTATTGTTTTTAGATTAGCATAAGCAAAAAAATCCTCATTGCAGAGATGGCAGTGGGGATTTTTGATTGAATACAATGATGTTGTTTTATGCAAGCATCAAGAACTGGGCGGGATATTAAATAACGGAGGTATTATTCAAGTAATGTGGGATCAACGGAAATACAGGGTTGTTAGTCAAGAAATCAATTTGATGACTAAAAAATTGTAAGAAAAAGTATCGAGGTTATAGAAGATTTTGTAATAGGTTTACATCGTATGTATGATATTTCACAATTATAGGGAAAAAAGAGAGACGTTTCATCTCAGAATAAATAAGTGGAGTTTTTTATCTGTATAGATTAACTGATTTTTTGAGAAAAGGAATTTATGAGGTTGTCACTTTTTGCACATGTTTCAATTGTTCGAGCGAATTCAATGGCTTTTTGTATGCAGCGATGTGGGGGTGAAGCGTAGTAAGGATCGTTCCATTTAAATGAACCCTCTGAGTTTGCAGGATAGACTATGACTCGCCATACATAAAAATCTGAATCTGGATTTTCTGGTTCGCCTTGAAGGGCAACAAGCCAATGTGTCAATAACATCCTCGAATCATTTTCTTCGCCAGCTGTTTGGTACGTATTTTGGTCGTTTACTCCCATAGGTATCATGGATTTTTGATAATATTCTCTGTAGCTTGGGGAAAGTTTCATGATGTGCACTCCTTTCCACATTTAATATGCAAATCCTCCTAATTTTATTATATGTGATTTTTGTAGAAAGAAGTATATAGAATTGTTAAAATTTTTAGAATTTATATTAAAGCACTTCATACAAGGAGGAAGTGCTTTAATACCAATTTCTAATTACCTTATCAGATGGCAGCATAAGACTTAATAAACCAAGTAGAGGTAAGTAGCCCACCGCTTGGATCGTTTGAACTAACCCAATGGTATCTGCCAGGGCTCCAAGGAGCACTGAACCGATCGCTCCCATGCCAAACGCTAAACCGACTGTTAAGCCAGACATTGTTCCAACCTTGCCTGGTATTAGCTCCTGAGCGTAAACAACGGTTACTGAAAAGCTGGACATTAAAATGAAGCCAATGAAAAAAAGAAGGATCAAAGTCAGTTGCTCTTGCACATAAGGTAAAAGAATGGTCAATGGAGCTGAAGCAAGCAAGGAAATCGTAATAATGTTTTTCCTGCCAAATCGATCAGCTAGCGGGCCACCGAGCAAAGTGCCTAAAGCTCCTGCAGCTAAAAAGGCAAATAAGTATATTTGAGCTTTTTCAATGCTAAAAGAAAAGGATTCAATCAAGAAAAAAGCAAAGTAATTGGTTATACAGGATATATACCAAGATCTTGCAAAAATTAGGAAAAGAATAATAGCAAGTGCTTTTTTAATGGTCGGTGTAATTTTGAATGGTTTTTGGTCATTGCTTTTTCTCTTAGTATGGTTCATTGTAACCTGATGAGAATACCATCTTGCAATGTAAACGAGTAGCAATACAGCAATAAAAGCAACTGGCGCAAACCATAAAGCTCCGATTTGCCCTAAAGGTACCAATATAATTGCAGTAATTAATGGTGCTAATGCTTGACCTGTATTCCCTCCTACCTGATAGATGGACTGGGCAAGTCCTCTTCTCGTTCCGGCAGCCATAAAGGCAACCCGTGATCCTTCAGGGTGAAAAATAGCAGAACCGATACCGATCAAAATGACCGAGAAGATGACAGTCAGATAGTTTGGTGCTAGAGCTAAAAGTACGATTCCAATTAATGTACTAGTTAACCCAAGTGGAAGTGCATAGGGCATTGGCTTTTTATCGGTATACCAGCCAACAGCCGGCTGCATGACAGAAGAAATCATACTCAATGCAAACCCAATAAAACCTAATTGGGTGTAGGATAAAGCCATTGAACGTTCTATGATTGGAAACATGGCAGGTACAACTGCTTGCAGCGAATCATTTAATAGGTGACAAAAGCCAATGATAAATAAAAAACGATAGGCTGTAACAGATTGAGGTGAATGATTTTTTAATTGAAGTGCAGTGCTTTTCATTATGCTAGCTCCTATTCCAAATGATCATTTTACTAGTGGTAATACGATTTTCACAGTTGTCCCGATCCCTGGTTCACTCATCACATGAATGTGCCCATTGAATTGCCGGATGATTCTTTGACAAATATACAGACCTAGACCTGTACCGTTTTCTTTGCTTGTAAAAAAGGGCTGAAATATTTTTTGCAGGGTATCTTTTGTCATGCCAATTCCATGGTCGCTGATTTGAATGATGGCTTGATCATCATTTTGAAATACACAAATCTCTACGAGATCCCCAACCTTTGATGCTTCAAAGGCATTTTTTACAATATTTAGAATAACTTGCTTCAATTGATCCTTCACACAATAAACATAGGTTAATTCCTTACAGTCAACTTGCTTTACATTTATGGTGTAAGAGGATGCTTCTGCAAGAATAATAGGTTTTAGTTCATGTATTACTTTGCAAATATCGACTTTATTGAGCTCCTGAATGGTCGGTCTGCCAAGGATTAGAAATTCATTTACAATGTTATTAATCCTTGTTATTTCATTTTGAATGACGGAAAAATATTTCTGATCCTGTTTATCTGTATATTTTTCGCTTAAGAGCTGAACTAACCCTTTGATCCCTGTTAGTGGATTTTTTATTTCATGGGCAGTTGTTGCAGCTAAGGTTCCAACCGCTTCTAGCTTTTGCTTCTCATATTGTTCTTTTTGTTTTTTGGTTTCTTTTTTCAATAAAAAATACTTCACAGAAAGAAAGATAATATGAAAAATTACGAGAGTAAGAAAAACGGTACTAATGAAATTTCGTTTATCTATACCCTGGTGATTTTTTGCATTTACCAAGTGAATCGTCCATGAAGCATTGTTTAGAGGGATAAATAAATGAGTGTTTTTGTTCTGTTTTTTTAAGATAGCTAGTTTTCTAGTTGCTCGATCTGTAATCGAAATATTATATTCAGGTGTAATCTGGCTCATGATGTTTTCGATATAATCTAATCGAAGCCTGCCGACAATAAACCCTTGAATATCTCCTTTTTCATTAAAGACAGGAGATCCGATCGATAAGAAGGTTTGATTTTTTTCATTCCATTGCTTTTGATCAAGGACAATCGACCTTTTCGTTTGGTGAAGAAGATTCAATGTTGGTGCTTTAAGTAATCGATGTCCTTCCCATTTGGAAGCTGTAGAGGTAATAACGATCCCTTTTTTATCAACGTAAAACAGGTTTTCGTATCGATTCTCAGACTCTTTTGTTTTTTTAAGAAGTTTAGAGATATTATTTTGTGCGTACTGTTTATCTGCCACGACAATGGCAATGATATCTAGACGGTTCACTGTTTCAAGGATTAATGTATCAAGGTATTGCTGGTGAACGATGCCGTCCTGTTTCATTTGGTGAAGCAATTCCTTTTGGGATGCTATTTCAGAAAAATATGTATAGCTGATACTCACTATTATGGAAGGTATTACGACAAGCAGAATATAGAGTAAAACATTTCGTTTTATTTTCGACATAGTACATCTCTTTCTCTAATAATAGTAAAAGTTAACAATTTTATTATAACAAAGCTTTTCGTTTGATACATGATAGGAAAAGCGAAATTCCCATGAAATGAATGTATTTGACAATGAACGTCTATTTCTTTAAAATATTTTTGAATTCAAGATATTTGAGTTTTGTTGGTTACAAAACAAGGTGGTGCCATAATGAGTTCTGATTCGATTCAGCAATCACTCAAACTATTCATTGTATTATCGAGGGCGCACAGATCCATAAATGACTTAGTAAATCAATTTATTGCCCAACATGGGTTGAATCCTACTGAATTTGCAGTGTTGGAATTACTCTATCACAAGGGTGATCAGCCACTACAGCAAATCGGAGGAAAAATATTACTGGCAAGCGGAAGTATTACATATGTGGTGGACAAGCTTGAGAAGAAGGAGTTCCTTATTAGGGTTGCTTGCAAAAAGGATAGAAGAGTCACTTATGCCCGAATTACAGAAAAAGGAAAAAAATTTATTCGTGAAATTTTTCCCGAACATGAAAAAAGAATTGATGAAATTATGAACGTTTTAACTCCTGAAGAAAAAGCAACAGCTATTGAATTATTAAAAAAAATAGGTTTGAATGCCGTTCAATCTTAAATAAAGGCCGGTTCAAAGAATCTGGGTATGATTTTTGAACCGGCCTTTTTTGTTGTTTTTTCATTATTGTTGTTGATTGATAGTAAAAAAGGAGATTTTCCAAATAAAATCGAAATATAATATGAATGATAAAGGAGAGTGATTTTTTCATGAAGTTCCAAGATTATGTGTATGAAAGGCCCAAAATGGATGTTATAAAGGCAGAATTCAATAAGGCACTAGTAAAATTTAAACAAGCGGATCATTTTGAACAACAGGATGAGGCAATGAAAGAAATCAATGCGATTCGCCGCAACGTGAACACGATGTTCACACTTTGCTACATCCGGCATTCAATTGATACGAATGATGAATTTTATAAAAAAGAGCAGGAATATATAGATGAAGTGCAACCCGAGGTCGATGAGTTAGTCACTCAATATTATCAAGAGTTGATTAACTCAAAATTTAGGAAAGAGTTAGAAGATAAGTGGGGGAAACAGTTATTTGATTTGGCTGAATGTCAAATCAAATCGTTCAGTCCTGAAATTATTCCTCTCATGCAAAAAGAAAATAAGCTGACTACTGAATATTCCCAGCTCGTCGCTTCTGCCAAAATATCATTTGATGGGGAAGAGAAGACTCTTGCTCAAATTGATCCGTATACGGAGTCCATTGATCGTGAAACAAGGAAGAACGCTGTAGAAGCAAAGTTTCAATTTTTCAAGGATCACGAGGAAAAGTTTGACCGGATTTTCGACGAGCTGGTAAAGGTCCGTCATGAAATGGCTTTAAAGCTTGGATACAAAAACTTTGTTGAATTAGGCTATAACCGGATGCAACGTACGGACTATAATGCAGAGATGGTCTCTAATTTCAGAAAACAAGTAGAAGAATACATAGTTCCGATCGTTTCATTGTTAAAAGAACGTCAGCAAAAACGTATCGGTGTTGAGTCATTAAAATTTTACGATGAAGGATTCAAATTTAAGAACGGGAACGCAAAGCCTAAAGGCGGTCCAGAGTGGATCATTGAAAAAGGAAAGAAAATGTATAAAGAACTATCGAAAGAAACGGATGAATTCTTCCATTTTATGATTGAACATAACTTAATGGACCTGGTTGCGAAAAAAGGGAAGGAAAGCGGAGGATACTGTACATTTATCGATCAGTATGAAGCCCCATTTATTTTTTCGAACTTCAATGGAACATCAGGAGACATTGATGTACTCACGCACGAAGCAGGGCATGCATTCCAGGTATATTGCAGCCGAAATTTTGAAATACCTGAATATATTTGGCCTACTTCTGAATCCGCCGAAATCCATTCGATGAGTATGGAATTTTTCACATGGCCGTGGATGGACCTGTTCTTTGAAGAGGATACGGATAAATATAAGTTTGCGCATCTTAGCGGTGCTTTAATCTTCCTGCCTTATGGTGTAGCTGTGGATGAATTCCAGCACATTATTTATGAAAATCCGGACATGTCACCTATGGAACGTAAACAAGCCTGGAAACAGCTTGAGGAAAAATATTTGCCGCACAGGGACTACGATGGTTTGACATATCTTGAAGAAGGTGGATTCTGGCAAAGACAAGGGCATATTTATTCTACTCCTTTTTACTACATTGATTATACGCTAGCCCAAATTTGCGCTCTTCAATTCTGGAAGCGTTCCAGGAAAGACAAAGAAAAAGCATGGTCAGATTATGTGAACTTGTGTAAACAAGGTGGAAGTCAATCCTTCCTCGGACTTGTCAAAACAGCGAATTTGATTTCTCCGTTTGAGGACGGCTGTGTGCAGTCAGTTGTCGGTGAAATTGAAAAATGGCTGAATGATGTAGATGATGAAGCGCTTTAATTGAGTAATTGACTCGAAATAGAGCATGTCTCTGTTTTGAATCTTTTTTTAGCTGACCTGGTTAAGAAGGTCATTTTTATTATGAGTTAAATTATTTTGATCGAGTGAAAAAATGGTTCATTGTTTGGCAGCAATATTACCATATTATGTGACAATCTTTACAAAAAAAAATCCCTCTAGCACAAAGGGGTATTATTAAAAGACAAGAGTAAAGGCTTGTCTATTTATCTTACCTACCTCATATACTTTTTATATGAGGGGGAGAGGAAATGAGGTCAAGGTGGACAGAAGCCTTTCAAATAGCTGCAGTTTATGTTGGAACAGTGGTTGGAGCAGGGTTTGCAACTGGTAAGGAAATCGTAGAGTTCTTTTCAAAGTATGGGTTTCTTGGAGTAATCAGTATTTTGATAGCAGGCTTACTATTTATCAAGCTTGGAACGAAGCTAATGCTGCTTTCAGCCAACATTGGGGCAAGGTCGTATGAAGAACTGAATGCCTATTTATTCGGGAAAAAAGCAGCTGTATTTATCAATCTCCTTTTTTTTATTATGTTGTTAGGAGTAACTTCTGTGATGCTGTCTGGGGCAGGAGCGGTTTTTGAGGAACAGTTAGGAATTTCTAAATTAAAAGGAGTTTTACTGACTGTTGTCCTGTCGCTATTCATTCTTACTAAAGGCATTAAAGGCTTATTTGCAGTCAATTCTTTTGTAGTACCTATTATGATTTTTTTTAGTGTCATAATGTGTATGTTATCGATTACTCATTCTCAGTTTTTTACTAGTTTTTTACATATTCCTGAAAATATAAGCCATTGGAAATTTGTTTTAACGCCGTTTTCATATGCAGCCTTTAATCTTGCATTGGCCCAGGCTGTTCTTGTACCAGTAGCTTATAATGTAAAAAATGAAGGAGTTATCAGATATGGAGGGATTTTAGGGGGAACACTTTTGGCACTGATCTTGCTTTGTTCCCATGCTGCACTTGTTAATTTACCTAATTTTAGCGAATTTAATATTCCAACTGCGGAAATTATGAAAAAACTGGCTCCTCAATTTTATTGGATTTATGTATTCATCATTTACGGTGAAATTTTTACATCTATTATAGGGAATGCATTTGGATTAGAAAAACAAGCAAGTACATATATTACGGTAAAGCCTCTGATTATATTTGTTTCTATTTTTATCATTGCCATTGTAATCAGTCGAATACAGTATGGCGTCCTATTATCGATTTTGTATCCTCTTTTTGGCTATATTAGTCTCTTGTTCTTATTTCTGCTTTATTGGAAAAGTAGGAATAGGTGACCACATATGATTAACATAGGAAAAGGGTTAGCCTACGTCTGAACTTTGAAGACTAGGCTAACCCTTTCATTGTCATTGATTTCTTTCGATTGTTTTGGCCATTTCCATAAAAGCTTGTCTGTAATCAAGGCCCTTTTTTGTAAACATAGTGACCTTTAGAGGGTTCTTTTCGTTCTTAAAAAGGACGGCAGTCATGATTTCTTCTTCGTTGGAAGCTTGGAAGGCAGCAGACTGATCAGCCTTGAGAAAATCCTCTTTTGCTTCTTCAACATGATTAGAAACAGCCTTTAGCTGAGCCTTTGTGGTGCTTTCCTCAGCTGTCCAATCAGTATCTTCGGACAACAATTCAATCCTCATAAAAACGTCATCATGTTCTTTTAAATAGAGAATGTCCTTCATAGGTTCTTCCGATGTTAATTCGAATTGTGGAAGAACATACATGGAATAACCTTGATTATCACTGTTTGTTAGAAAAGCAGTCTCTTCTATTTTTTCACCGTTGATTGAATAGGTCAGGTTTTGCTCCATTAATCGGATCAATTCATCATCCGTTGATGGGGTGTCTTTCTCTAAAGAACCATTTTTAGTATTTGTTTTATCTTGTAGGTTTTGTTCAGCTGCTGAATTCTCATGAACTTGTTCTTTTGTTGCGTCATTTGCCCCACAAGCGGACAAAAGCAAAGCAGAGATCCCAATGACGGTGAAAAATTTCAATTTTCTCATATAAGCCCCTCCAAATCTTTCTTTAAACGATTGTAGCAACTTTTGAATATCCCAATCAATATAGATGGCATATAAGGTGAAAAGTTATCATGCACTAACTATGTATGGGTTTAAAGGGATTATATAACATTTACTATAGATTGTAACCTATGTTACGTCATAAAACAGTGACAAAAAAATGCAAAATGGCCAAGCAGAAAATAGTGATGATTCATCATATAGGTGGTAATGCCTGGCCTAAAGGTTTTGATTGAAGCTTACAAAAAGGGGAATATATACAACAGCAATAAATCGAACGTCAAGTGAGAAATAATAACTAGAGGCAGACTTTTTTTCCATTCATACAAAAAGCTCCAAAATAGTCCAGCAACAAACCCTGCTACTAGCAATGCCTTATTTCCGCTGTATATCAAGGGTAAAGTGTACATGAGTGCGGATAGGGGAATGACCCATTTTTTATGAAAGAGACGCGAGATCCTTTTATGGATAAACCCTCTCCAGAATATTTCTTCACCTGGGATGATGATGAATAGTAGAACGACATATTGCCATATCATCTGAGGAGCATAAATATTATATAATTTTGCTACATCATTCACTAACGGTGAAATATCGAAAAGCTTCATAAGTTTATATCCAATCCAAAAAACACTATATAAAAGGGCTCCAGATAAAACTCCGTATAAAAGGTATGGTAAGATGGACAGCTCATCATCCATTCTTTCAGATAAGATGGCAATACTGACTAAGAATAAAATAGTTGCAGTAAAAATATACCAAAAAACTGCTTTATCATCATACGTAATATTTAGTAATATGTGGGCACAGATTAACCCTAAGAAAAGGCGAAGATCTGCCACATTTTTTTTCATATCTAAAGCTCTCCCTCCTTATCAAACAAAAATAATTGTAACAGAAAAAATGATAGAAATTAAAGAGACTAAGTGTTACAGGGAAAAATTGCATAGCGAATAAATTTTTGTCTATCTCACAAATTAAGAAGACAAAGAAAGGAGTGAGGAAAATGTCAAAATCGAAAAGAGAAAAAGAACGTGTTTGGACTGTTAGAAAGCAAGACCAAAAGCCGCACGGAAAAATTAAATCTCTTAAGGAGTTGGATGAAAAGGAATAAGAAAGGATGGCATAAAAATAGGCTGATCGAAGTTCATATTTTCGATTCAGCCTTTTATGCTTATTAATCTAGCATTTACCTGTGGGTACACTTTCATGAATGATTTTATAATTTTTATGATTGACTACTGTCTTTTGTTCAAGCTCTAAGTCACGATAATTCTCCATATAAGTTAAATCAACAATCACTGAATTTTCATTAACTTTTTCGACAACGCCCTGGAGACCTTCCTTGAATTCTATTACATTTCCAATTTCAGCTATTTTCATTAGCCCCACATCCTTACTTCTATTTTAACCATCAAAAAAAACATACTTTTGTCAATGATCAAAAAATTAAACATTTATTATACAGTTTGCACTATTATTCCATATTCGTAAAGAAATTTTTAATAAAATATGTAAAATGTATTTCGGAAATGGAAAATTATGAGTCCTCATCCATAAAAATTATAAAAAAAATTTTTCAAAAAACGTTGATTTAATAATTTTACACTATTACAGTGTTATTTTTCGCAATATTCCTAATCTTGAATAAGTAGTTTGTCTACTTTAAAATTTATGTGTATGATTGTTTGGACTTATTTATGAGAGGTGGAAAAATGAAGCTTTCGATTAAGAAAAAAATGATTCTGATGTGTTTAATGCTATTAATAATCCCTGGGTTAATAATAGGTACAATCGCTTTTTATATCTCAAAGCAAGAATTAAATACATTAGCTGAGACAAGCTTAAAAAATGATGTGAATTTTGCATTGAAGATGATTAACATTGCCCAAGAAAAGGTTGAGTCTGGAGAGCTGACCTTAGAAGAAGCTCAGGAAGCTGTGAAGGTTCAGCTGTTAGGAGAAAAGGGCAAGGATGGAAAAAGGTCCATAACAAAAGATATTGACATTGGTGAAAACGGTTACTTATATGTGGTGGACGATCAAGGTACTCTTTTGATGCATCCAGTGATTGAAGGAGACAATTTATATGAAACGAAAACAGCAGAAGGCTTTTATTTCATGCAGGATATTATCAAAAAAGCCAATAATGGCGGTGGTTTTACAAAATATGATTGGGCACTTCCAAATGATCCAGATACTTTGGCTCCGAAAATCGTGTACGCAAAAAAAGATCCGAATTGGCAATGGGTTGTGGCATCAGGTACATATATGATGGATTTTAATAGTGGAGCAAATAAAATATTGTATATTCTTGGTATTACCTTGCTCCTTTCTAGTATCATTGGCTCTATTTTCGTCATAATATTTGCACGTCACATTGGTTTGCCGATTAGGAAAATTGCTGAACAGGCAAGCAAAGTGGCTGAGGGAGACCTAAGTGTTTATGAGCTTTCTGTAAAAAATAACGATGAAGTTGGTCAATTAGCAAAAGCCTTTGGGATCATGACTTCTAATTTAAGGAAGCTTTTAGTGGATGTGAATGAGTCTTCCCTACTTCTAGCTGCCTCTTCACAACAGCTTAGTGCAAGCAGTGAACACACGAGCAAAGCTACTGAAGAAATATCCAATTCAACCATCCAGCTTGCTGCTGGTGCTGAAGAGCAGTCTGTAAAAATGAATTCAGTAAAAAATCAAACGGTAGACATTTCAAATATGCTCACGAACATTCATGATGGCATTAAAACCATGCAACAATCTGCTTTGAAATCTACCCAATCTGCTGAACAAGGAAATATGCTTGTCAAAAACGGAATGAACCAAATGAATATTATTGCTGATAATACAGAAAAAATGGTAGGGATCGCTAATGTATTGCATGAAAAATCAACAGAAATTGGTGAAATTCTCAATCTGATTACGGCCGTAGCAGATCAAACCAATCTACTGGCTTTAAATGCTGCGATTGAAGCGGCAAGAGCAGGTGAACACGGAAGAGGCTTCGCTATTGTTGCAGATGAAGTGAGAAAGCTTGCTGAGCAATCCGGCCAAGCAGCGTCTGATATAGGAGAACTAGTTCAATTAATTCAGGAAGAAACAAGAAAAGCTGTAGAAACGATGCAAAAAGGAAAAGAATCTGTATTAGCTGGGAAAGAAGTGGTCGACCAAGCTGGAGAGGCTTTTATGGAAATCTCAAGTTCCATTTCAAGTATTTCAGGACAATCCCATTCGATTTCTGAAGCAATGGAGCGAATGAACGAGATCATGAAAGAATTAGTTGAATCTGCAGAAGAAATCACAAGAATATCCAATGATTCACATGAGTACACTCAGCATGTTGCCGCTGCTACAGAAGAGCAGACGGCAGCTATAGAGGAAATCTCAGCATCAGCAGAAAGCTTATCTAAATTAGCAGAGCATTTGCAATCCCAAATTCAAAAATTTAAACTTTAAGATGTACGTATTTATAAAAGAGGTTGACACAATATCACACCTTTCATTTTCATGTAACAAGTGAGTAGAAAAAATAGCATTCACATTGTAAGATGATTGAAAGATGTTGCTGTAGTCAGCCTCTTTTATATTTTTTAGGAAAGGATGGTTTTCATGGAAAAAAGTTTGATCCAAGAAATATTAAACAAGCTGGCTTCAGGTGAATTAAATGAATATACCGTTAATAAGGAAGATTTTCTTGAATTCCGAACAGAGCTTGTGAAACGCCAGGATTTTAAACATTTTCGTGGTATTGCTCAACACGGTGGGAAAGTCACCTATCAATATATGGAGAAACCTCGTAGTTAAATAGAAGGAATTTCTATTGAAATCCGCATTTCGACATTTTTTTTATAATAACTACTGTAAAATGAGTGGAAAACATATAGGGGGATGGGAATGCGGATCGGAGGGAAATCAGTAAAATACATGGTATTATCGCTTTTTGTGGTCATATTAGTTGTATCACACTTGACCATCTCAAAAGCAGATGAGACAAAATATTTTACTACTTTAGAAAAAGTGAAAATATATAGTGCTCTTCAAGGAAAGTTACAAGTGCTAGGTCATCTCAATAAAAACGAAACCTTTCGAATCCTTAAAGAGCACTCTAATCATTTTGAAATGGCTTTTGGAAATTCAGTAGGTTTTGTCGAAAAAAAATATGTAAAAGGCTCCTCTATTGACAATTATTCATACCATTCATTGCCTTCCAAAAATCAAAGACTTATCATAATCAAAACTCAAGCTCCGATATATTTTGACACGAACAGCTCATCTCATAGAATAGGAGAGTTGAATAGGGACACTTCTTTAGCCTTCGAAGAAAAAACAGGTGATTTTTATAAAATTTTGCTGGGTGGAAGACTGGGTTATATTGATGCAAAAAATGCTTCACTTCCCTTCGATCAACAGACAAAATTTTTCTCTGTCGTTGATTCGAATACCCCGTTTTATTACAAAATGAATGGCAAGTATAAAAAAGCTGGATACCTTATAAAGGGACAACAATATGTAAGAACTGGTGAATTAGATGGATATCATGTAGTACAGATTGGGGATAAAAAAGGCTATGTAGGCAAAAAGGGAACATACCGTGACGAAGAAGCTCTATTTGCAAATGGAAGGATCAATGGGAAAAACTTGGGTGTTATTGAGTTAAATAAAAACGCTAAAGTGTTTGATTTGTCCACGAGCAAGCCAATTGCTTTTGCAGAATTTCAAAAAGGGGATCGGCTCCCGTTTATAAAGCTGCATAAAAGCTACTATGGAGTAAATGTATTTGGACGGCTTGGATACATTGAAAATAGTAATATCATAGATTTATACGCTCCAATCAAGATTTCTTTTGTCGGGGATATGATGATGGATTGGTCTGTAAAAACAGCAATGAAAAAGAAAGGAGTCAACTTTCCTTTTCAATTTGTAGCCCCTGAATTGAAGAAAAGTCATTTAACGGTAGCCAACCTCGAGACTGCGATTACAACGAGAAACTCTCCTTATCCAAAGACGTATAATTTTAAGTCAGACCCCACTTCAATTTCTGGCTTGAAGAATGCCGGTATTGACTTGGTATCATTGGCTAATAATCACACGATGGATTATAAAAAAGAAGGCTTGTCAGATACGATGCACTATTTAAAGAAGGCAAACATGCCATATGTAGGTGCTGGTAGCAATGCAACTGATGCAAATAAGCCATATGTAAAAATAATAAATGGGAAAAAAATCAAATTTATGGCTTTTTCCAGGGTGCTTCCAGATGCAAGCTGGAAAGCAGGGAGCAAAAGCGCGGGTATTGCCGATGGGTATAATCTAGAAGACATGTTGAGCCGTATCAAAAAAGAGAAAAAGGACAGTGAATTTTTGTTTGTGTATATTCATTGGGGGAAAGAAAAAAGTGAAAAATCGGAGAGCTATCAAAGGACTTGGGCGAAAAAAATGATCGATGCCGGAGCGGATGGAATTATCGGAAGTCATCCTCATGTCCTGCAGGGCTTCGAATATTATAAAGGGAAACCTATTGCCTATTCTTTAGGGAATTTTTTATTCCCTGATTATGTAAAAGGAAATACTGCCCAAACTGGTATTTTGCATCTTGAAATAAAGTATAAGACCGTAAATATGGGTTTTTCGCCATATTACATTTATAAAAATCAAATCATAGCACAAGATGCTCATACTAAAAGGAAAGTATGGAGTAAGCTTCAAGGAATTTCCTATGGAGTTCAAATAAATTCTGGGAATATCATTGTAAAATAATAGAAAGGTGACTCTTGATTCCTTGTTGGATTCGAGAATCACCTTTTTTTCATAAAAAGAGAAGTGGAGCTTTACGTTTTATGTTTTCTCCTTAGTTTTTTTAATGCTCCTTTCCTCCAAGATTTTACGGTTTCGTTGCTGACATTATATTTTTTTGCTATTTGTTCGATTGATAAGTCTTCAATAAAATGATGAAGGATCCAACAAAGCTGTCGATCTGTCAAATCTTCACCATAACTTTTCAAAATTTCGTAGGGAAAATAATGATCACACATCGGTGAACCTTCTATAAGGACATAGGAAGTAGGCTCATATAAAACTAGTTTATCATCTATACGCTTTTCTTTTTGCAAAGCATTTAAAATTCTTCCTCGTATCATGTTGTAGCTAAAAGTGACAAAAGAAGCTTTACTGATTTCGAATTTTTCATATGCCTCCCATAACGCTATCAAACCTATTTGATAATAGTCTTCTTGATTCTTGTAAATGCGTAAAGAATGGATAATTTTGTAGACCATAGGAGAATATTGCTTAACCATTTCATTAAAATTTTCCACCTTATCCTACTTTCTAAAACGCGTTTTCAGTTATTCCCGGGTATTTTTACTATAAAAGATTCAGAAAATGTTGTAGATTTTAGAAAATAATGTTTTTAATAGAAAAAGTGTGAGGTTTTGAATAATTTACTAAGAAAAATGGCTCAATTATAGGTAAGAAGGCAACAAAAATTTATTTTTTGTATAAAAACAAAAAATTCCGAAAAAAGTTACACTTTATAGAAATCAGTAAGAAAAAGAGGTGGGTATCGTGTTTAAAGATAAAGTTGTTGTTGTTACTGGTGCTGGTCAAGGAATTGGGAAAGGAATTGCGAAAGCATTTGCTCAAAAAGGAGCTCATATCATTCTGGCCGATATTAATGAGGAGGAAGGAAAGAAAGCTCTTCAGGAAGTTCAATCAATTAAGGGTTCGGCTTTATTTTTTCCTCTAGATGTTAAGAAAGAAGCCGATTTTAAACGATTATTCCAACATGTGGCCAAGGTTTTTGGCAAGATCGATATTTTGATCAATAATGCTGGCGTTTCAAGATTTAAGCCTTTGATGGAGCTATCAGTTGATGAATGGGATGAAATCATCCATACAAATTTACGTAGCGTATTTATTGGTTCAAAGGAAGCAGCGAAAATCATGTCAGACGGGGGGAGTATAATCAATATTGCTTCGACCCGAGCATTCATGTCAGAACCGAACTCTGAAGCCTATGCAGCCTCTAAAGGAGGAATGATTGCATTAACACACGCACTAGCGGCATCCTTGCAAAATAAAAAGATACGGGTAAATAGCGTGAGTCCAGGTTGGATTCAGACCACAGATTATGAAGCATTAACAGACAAGGATCATGAACAGCACTGGTCAAAAAGAGTCGGAAAACCGGAGGATATCGCGAAAGCCTGTTTATTTCTGGCTGATCCTGAAAATGATTTTATCAACGGTCAAAACATCATTGTAGATGGTGGTATGACGAAAAAAATGATATACGAAGAATAAACATTTTCTTAACAACAAAATAAAAACCATAACCACGAATAATGAGCAATAAAGATTGGAAGGTATAATCGTTACCTTCCTATAGGTTACAGAGTATAGATGGGACGATGATTATAATTCTAAATCCATTCAAGGACTATAATTGAAAAAAAAACGGATTACCTAAACAATGGGAAATGATTGTTCAGGGTAAGCCGTTTTCCGCTTTTCTTATTCACTTTGGCTTCTTATCATTTTGGAGTAGGTTTTTACTTCTTTAAGAATCAGTTCTTCTAGTGAACATTTACAAACCGTATATGAGTTGAATTCCATTCAATGATGATGTAGGATAAGCAATGGCATTGTTTTAGTTTAAAATATTATATACAATATCACAAAGAAATTGTATGGTACAACAATCTGAAAAGGTGAAGGATTAGTGTGGTTACCCTACATTTTACATTTATTTAAAAAATCTCATTAGTTGATTTTACCTTCAAGATTTTGTACCATTTTCAGCATACGAAATGTTGTAAAATACATTGTATCGTAGCATTTTTGATGTTATTCTTTGTATTGGAGATGTCAGTTGTCTGACTATCTTAAGATCATTAGAATTTGTTCATTCGCTTCCTCGCTTCGCTTAATTATTTTGTGTAAAACATACATTTATCCAATTTGTGCAACATTAATAGATAGTATTTTCCATAGAAATTGAAGCGAAGCGACGTAAGCTAATCATACTATTTATTGATAAAGGAGTCTGATTTTAATGGTAGAAAAAACTTTTAAAGTGATCGCTGAAACTGGTATTCATGCTCGTCCTGCAACTCTTCTTGTTCAAACAGCAGGAAAGTTTGATTCTGAAATCAATCTTGAGTACAAAGGCAAAAAAGTAAACCTTAAATCTATTATGGGTGTTATGTCGCTTGGAATAGGTCAAGGTGCTGAAATCACGATTTCTGCTGAGGGTAGCGACGAACAGGAAGCAATGAATACGCTTGAAGAAACTCTTAAAAAAGAAGGTTTAGCTGAATAATGACAACTTTGTTAACTGGTATTGCCGCATCAAATGGAATTGCAATTGCGAAAGCGTACAGATTAATTGAACCTGATTTATCTGTATCTAAAAAAGAGATTCAGGATGTAGGAGCTGAAGTTGCTCGCTTCCAAAGCGCTGTTGAAACATCAAAGACTGAACTTCAAGCTATTCGTGACCGTGCAGAGAAAGAATTAGGAGCCGATAAGGCTGCAATTTTTGATGCCCATCTTTTAGTTTTGAGTGATCCTGAATTATTAAATCCGATTGAAGATAAAATTAAGAATGAAAATGTTAATGCTGAGTTTGCATTAAAAGAAACAGCTGATATGTTTGTTACCATGTTTGAACAAATGGATAATGAATACATGAAGGAGCGAGCTGCAGATATTCGTGACGTAACGAAGCGTGTACTGGCTCATCTTCTCGGTGTTCAAATTCCTAATCCAAGCATGGTTGCTGAAGAAGTGATTATTGTTGCAGAGGATTTAACGCCATCTGATACAGCCCAACTTAACAGAACATATGTGAAGGCTTTCACGACTGATATCGGTGGAAGAACCTCCCATTCTGCCATCATGGCTCGTTCAATGGAAATTCCGGCTGTAGTGGGTACAAAACAAGCGACTTCAACGATTCAAAATGGAGACATCATTATTGTTGACGGTTTAAATGGTGAAGTTCATATTAACCCAACACCAGAATTGCTCAAAGAATATGAAGAAAAAATCGCAGAGTATGAAAAGCAAAAAGCGGAATGGGCTAAGCTTGTGAATGAGAAAACGATTTCCAAAGATGGACATCATGTTGAGTTGGCTGCAAACATCGGCACGCCTAAAGATATCGATGGAGTCATTTCTAATGGTGGAGAAGGTGTAGGTCTTTATCGAACAGAATTTTTATACATGGGCCGTGACCAGCTCCCTACGGAAGAAGAACAGTTTGAAGCGTACAAGGCTGTTCTAGAAGGGATGAACGGAAAGCCTGTTGTTGTTCGAACACTTGATATTGGCGGAGACAAAGAGCTGCCATATTTAAACCTGCCTAAAGAAATGAATCCGTTCTTAGGATTCCGTGCAATCCGTCTTTGCTTGGAAGAACAAGATATGTTCCGTACACAGCTTAGAGCATTACTTCGTGCAAGTACTTTCGGAAACTTGAAAATCATGTTCCCGATGATTGCTACTCTCGATGAGTTCCGTCAAGCTAAAGCAATGCTAGAAGAAGAAAAAGAAAAGCTTGTTTCAGAAGGCATTGCAGTGTCTGACAATATTGAAGTGGGAATCATGGTTGAAATCCCTGCAACAGCTGTTTTAGCTGATCAATTTGCAAAAGAAGTAGATTTCTTCAGCATCGGAACAAACGATTTAATTCAGTATACGATGGCTGCAGACCGAATGAATGAAAGAATTTCATACTTATATCAACCATACAATCCTGCCATTCTTCGATTGGTAAAAATGGTTATTGATGCTGCCCATAAAGAAGGCAAATGGGCTGGCATGTGCGGAGAAATGGCCGGTGACGAAACTGCGATTCCAATTTTATTGGGGCTTGGATTAGATGAATTCTCCATGAGTGCGACATCCATTTTGAAAGCACGTTCATTAATTCGTAATCTTTCCAAAGCAGACATGGAAAAGCTTGCTGAGGAAGTTCTTCAAATGAGAACGAATGAAGAAGTATTACAAGCAGTTAACCGTGTGGTTAAACATTAATAGAAATTGGGCTTCGCCAGTAGTGGTGAGGCCCATTTTTATTTCTTTTATATGATCGCAATTTCATTTTAGTAAAGCTTCCTTAATAACTTTATTTCTCGGTAGCCTTCTTCTCGATTTGTTGTGTTTAGATGGACTTCAACTATGCATCCAATCAAGGAATTTAAGATCTCTTCTAATTCCCGTGAATTAGCAGGTTTATTATATCCTAAGCTCTTTAGTTCTCGTAATAAAATTTGAAAGCCTGCGTTTGTTTCAATGTGACTAAACTTGGTAGGAAGAGGAGAAGAATGATCATTCAACAAGGTAAGCTCCCATCTTAATGGCTTAGCACCAGTCACGGTTCTTTCCCTACTGAATCCGTCGATTCGGACTACATAATTTCCGTCTTCAAGCTCCATAAATTTTTCCTCGATATCATCAAATAAGCCCATAACTTATCCCCTTCTTTCGCGAAACATATAACATTTTATTCGTAAAAAGAAGGGGATATGCATGTTCATCTCAAGACGAAACGTATATCAACGCCAGTACTTATAAAGAGCTTGTGTGCCGCTATTTTCCTCACCCTTTTCGGCAAGCTCTTCATACATCCGTTTTGCTAAGGAAAGACCAGGGGCATCCATTCCCATTTTTTCTGCCTCTTCTAGCGCAATACCCATATCTTTAATGAAATGCTTGATAAAAAATCCAGGTTCAAAGTTACCTTTAATGATGCGTGGAGCCAAGTTGGATAAGCTCCAGCTGCCAGCAGCACCTGTTGAAATGCTTTGAAGAACTGTTTCTGGATCAAGACCGGATTTTTCTGCATACACCAGCGCTTCGCAAACTCCGATCATGCCGGAAGCTATAACGATTTGATTGCACATTTTTGTATGTTGACCTGAACCTGCCGGACCTTGGTATACAATATTGGTTCCCATTGCTTGAAAAATAGGTAGCATCTTTTCAAAAGCTTCTTTGTCTCCCCCTACCATGATGGAAAGCTTTCCATCCCTTGCTCCAATATCTCCCCCGGATACAGGTGCATCTAATGAAGAAATACCTTTTTTCTTTGCTTCCTCGTAAAGCTTTTTGGCTAAGGAGGGCTTTGAGGTTGTCATATCGATAATATATAAACCTTCTTTTCCATTTGTAATGATTCCCTCTTCTCCAAGGTATACCTCTTCTACGTCTTGAGGGGTACCTACAATGGAAATAATCACATCACAATTTTGAGCCAATTCCTTTGGGGAATGTGCCCAAGAAGCTCCCTCTGAAAGAAGATCTTCGGCTTTTTCTTTTGTACGAGTGAAAATGGAAACAGAAAAACCAGCTTTCATTAAATTACGGACCATGCTTTTACCCATTACACCAGTACCGATAAAACCGATTTGCATGTTTTGCAAGTCCATAAATATCCCCCTTTAAATGGATTTGACCATTCCGCCATCAATTAAAAAGGCACTTCCGGTTACATATGAATTGGCCTCTGATACGAGGAAGGTCACAAATTTTGCAAATTCCTTTGGCTCTCCGTAACGGCAAAGAGGTATAGTGGCTTTAACAGCCTCTTCTATTTCTTCACGGGAAACACCTTTTTTGTCAGCGTTTACTTGATCCAAATGCCTTACTCGGTCGGTAGAGATTCGACCAGGAGCTACTGTATTAATCAGGATTCCATATGGGGCAAATTCCAAGGCCAAGGTTTTGGAAAGTCCAACTATACCCGTACGGAACGTATTAGAAAGAATCAATCCTGGAATGGGCTCTTTTATGGAAGAAGAAGCAATATTAATAATTTTCCCGCCTTGCTGTTTTAAGTAAGGCAGAGCTTCTCGAATGATCCGGATATAACTTAATAAATTTAGCTCAAACGCCTTTTGCCACATCTCATCCGTCATATCCTCAAAGGATCCTGCTGGCGGTCCTCCGGCATTATTTACAAGAATATGTATTCCACCAAACACGTCAATCGTTTTTTGAACCATATTTTTTATTTGGTCTGGCTTAGTGATATCTGCTTCAACATACTCTACATTTTCTTCACCGTATGAAGAAAATTCTTCTTTCACACGCTGAAGTTTGTTTTTTTCTCTCCCCACAAGCATAACTTTGGCACCTTCGATTAAAAGCTCCTCAGCAATTGCCTTGCCAAGTCCTTGGCTTGAAGCCACCACCAATGCTATCTTACCTTTTAATCCTAATTCCAATTCTCTCTCCCCCTTCTATATTAATCACTTCTATTATAACGGGAATCAAGAAAAAGGGAAAAATTTAAACAATTCAAACGATTGCTTTTTAATGTATTTGAGTAATTTCAAGAGAATGAAGAATGGAAAAAGCAAGCTTCCCATTTGGGTGGATGCATAATGAATCCTTCCTTTTCAAAACATAATGGTGAAAAGGAGGGAAGTATAGATGGCTAAAAGGACAAAAAAGAATGATGCAGAGCAAAAAAATAAACAGGGCTTTAATTCTGCTACTATGAAAGAAGAATTTGCCCAAGAATTTGCCAACCCTTCAAAAAACAATAAGAACAACAGGGGATAACGAAACAAAAATGCCGACTCTAAAACCTTTTAAAAGAGGGGAGAGTACGGCATTTTTTGAAATTATGTGTTTAAGAATTTGTCTAATCGATCGAATGCTTCTTTCAATGTTTCCATTGAGTACGCATAAGACAACCTGAAATATCCTTCACCTAGTGGAGAGAAAGCACTGCCAGGTACAACAGCCACTTTTGCTTTTTCAACAAGCTCTAAAGCAAACTCAAAAGAAGAATTCCACCCATTAGGTAGCTTTACGAAAAAGTAAAAGGCTCCATCAGGCTTGACAGGCTTGAGCCCCATCGAATTTAATCTTTCAAAAACATAGTCTCTTCTTTTCTTATATTCCTCTCTCATAGGAAGCGCATCGTTTTTTCCAACTGTAAGAGCAGCTTGAGCGGCTTTTTGTGAAATGGAGGAGGCGCATGTGACATTATATTGATGTACCTTTAGAATTTGTTTACAGATTGATTCGTCTGCAAACAGGAAGCCGATCCTCCAGCCTGTCATGGAATGCGATTTTGAAAGGCCATTAATGATTATCGTTTGCTCTTTCAAAAATTCGCCGATGGATACGTGTGGTCGGTCGTAGACGAGCTCACTATAAATTTCATCCGCTAGAACAAAGATCCCTTTTCCATTTACGAGTTCTGCAATTTCCTTTAACTCTTCTCTTGATAAGCTAACGCCTGTAGGATTTGAAGGATACGGGAGAATAAAACATTTTGTTTTGGGTGTTAAGTATGTTTGTATGACAGAAGCTGTTAATTTAAAGTCTTTCTCTGTTACATCCGCGTAAATTGGTTTAGCTCCACACAATTTAATAATCGGTTCATAACCTGGATAAACAGGACCTGGTAAAATCACTTCATCTCCTTCTTCTAAAATTGTTCGAAGGCTAACATCAATGGCTTCACTGGCTCCACTTGTAATAATGATTTCGTTTTCGGCTGAGTAATCAAGGTTATATTTCTCTTTTACATATAATGAGCAAGCTTCTCTTACTTCAAGGAAACCAGCATTATGTGTATAAACAGTGAAGTCGTTATCAATTGCTTTTTTAGCTGCTTCCTTAATGTGTGAAGGAGTTGGGAAATCAGGCTGGCCAATCGTAAGGCCAATCACATCTTTATAGGGAGCTACTAGGTTGAAAAATTTTCTTATCCCAGAAATTTCGATTTGATTGACTCGGTGGTTAATGAATTTATTCATTTTATTAAATCCTCCTTAAGCTTGCACCTATTTTATCAAATTTAAACAAGGAATTCTTTAAGGATTAGAAGAAAATTAACATGCAAACTAATATTTTAAATTTTTTTTCATTGATCATAAGCTTTATCCCTGTTCTTTTGGCATTATTTTTTTAAAGAGAGATTGGAGTAGATGAACATGACAATTGGGAGAGACCATTTAATTTAGACAGATAAAACAAAAAACTCGTAGCATAAAATTTTTGCTCGAGTTTTTTGTTTTCATTCTATTAATATCCATATTCCCAATAGCAAGAGACATTTTTTTGAATCGTTGTACGAAAATAGAAAAAATATATAAATATAATATTTTGGAAAAAATGGTAAAAAAATGGAGGTTGCTGTATAATTAAAATTATAAGCCTACTTATGGGAATGGTGATTATGGATTTTTCAGAAATATTGTTACATTTCTTTATCATTTTTGTCCCAATTTTAATCTATCAGTTATTGTGGACACACGAAAAATTTCGCTCTGTACCAATAAAGGATATGACGTTATTATTTTTTTGTTGTCTAATTACGGCTATTCTTTGTTCGATGTTTCCGATCATGAACATAAATGGGTTTTCTGTTGATTTTCGATCTATCATCATTATGTATTCCTTCTTATATGGTAGTCGGTGGATGGGAATATGGCTAATGGTCTTTTCTACCTTATTCGGAGCTTTTGTTAGCGATCATACAGACCTTGTCATTTCACTATTTCAACTGCCATTCTTCTATACTGCTCCTTTTCTAATAGCGAATAAGTGGAAATCTTACTCGGTCAAAAGGAAGTATCTCGCTTCCATACTCATAAGTTTTTCAGGATTTATTTTATTTTTTATTAATGTGTTCTTATCTCCTATCAAAGTGCCAATCGAACAATATACTGCAAAAGACGTTTTCTTGAGCTTGATTATCTATGTTCTATCTTTCTTTTTACTGGTCTATTTCACTGAGTTTTTTCTTGAAAACTCAAAATTGAAAAAAGCTGTTCAGGATTCTGAAAAAATGTCGGTTGTTAGTGAGCTTGCAGCAAGCATTGCACATGAGGTCAGAAATCCCTTAACGGTGGTGAAAGGGTTTATCCAATTGATAGAAAAAGAAGAAAGTACAAAAAATAAGCATTATATGAAACTAGTTTTGACAGAGTTGGAAAGGGCTGAATCATTAATATCTGATTATTTAAATCTTGCAAAAAAAACCGAAATAAAAAAAGAGCCGATTAATATAAGTGAAATGATGAAAAGTGTCCAGTCTGTTATGAGGTCATATTCCAATATACATAACATTCTTATTAACAGTAATATAGAAGAGGGGTTAACAACGTTAGGTGATATAAGCAAAATTAAACAGATTTTTTATAATTTACTAAAAAATGCGATAGAATCTATTTCAGGTGAGCAGGGGCGTGTGGACATAAAAGTGTATGGAAATAGTCAATTTATTTTCGTGGAAATAGAGGACAATGGTATTGGAATGAGTGAAGAAGAAATAAATCGAATAGGTGAACCTTTTTATACGAAAAAGGAAACAGGAACTGGACTTGGCATTATGGTTTCAAAAGCCATTATTCGAGAGCATGGAGGATCTATTAACTTCAAAAGCAAAAAAAATATCGGAACAAAAGTGATTGTCACAATTCCAGTCACAACTGATTTGCCACCAACTTGAGTTATAACAATTTCTTTAGAGGAGTGAGGCGAAGTTATTTCGTCGATTTCTTGGAAAATGATTTTCATCACAAAGCTCAAATAATAGCCGCGTGAATGAAGTTTATGAATAATCAAGATTAGGTTCCGTATTATAAAGCAGAATTAAAAAGAAGATAATAGATTGTTGTTCTCTTACGGCAATTCTGTATGCCTAATATTTTTCAATAAAACGATTATTTTGAGGTAAGAAAATAGATATAAACATGTTATATTGAATTATATATTGTATTTTTTAACAGGAAGGGCGTAATGGAATGGAAAATAAGAAAGGAATTCTGTTAGAGAGCGGGACGAATGAACTTGAAATCGTGGAGTTTGGGATTGGTAACAATAAGTTTGGAATTAACGTTATTAAAGTGAAAGAAATCATCAACCCGGTTCCAATTACCGTGGTCCCTCAGGCTCATAAAAATGTTGAAGGCATTATAGAATTAAGAGGAGAAGTGCTTCCTGTTGTGAACGTGGCAACAGCGCTTGGCTTTCCTCCATCAGAAAATCCGAAACAAGATAAATTCATTGTTGCTGAATTTAATAAGCAGAAGGTTGTCTTTCACGTTCATAGTGTGACACAAATCCACCGAATTTCCTGGGGGCAAATTGAAAAACCTTCCGATATGTATCAAGGTTCTGAAAGCCAAATTATTGGGGTAATCAAATTAAACGGCGAGATGATCTTGCTATTAGACTTTGAAAAAATTGTTGTGGAAATCAATCCAGACTCAGGCATCAGTGTTCAGCAAGTTCAGAAGCTTGGAAAAAGAGAGCGTTCTGATAAGAGAATTGTTGTGGCTGAAGATTCTCCGTTATTGCGCAAGCTTCTTCATGATACATTGAGTGAAGCAGGATTTCAAAATATCGAATTTTTCGAGAATGGTCAGGACGCATTACAATACTTGGAAAATATTTATGCAGAGGGAAAAGATGTCACGAAAGAAGTACAGCTTGTGGTGACTGATATCGAAATGCCTCAAATGGACGGACATCATTTGACGAAGCGTATTAAAGGGCATAAAGAGCTTTCAAAGCTTCCGGTTATTATATTCTCATCCCTTATTACGGAAGACCTTCGACATAAAGGATTGATGGTAGGTGCAGACGGACAAGTAAGTAAACCTGAGATTGCTGAGCTAATCAGTTTAATAGATCGGCTTATTCTATAATAAAAACAAAAAGAGAGGGCGTCCCAAAGGGGTAACCCTCTCTTTTTTAATAAAATGAAAATCACCTTTTTGTTAAAATGTAGTCACCAAAATACAATTTAAAAAGGCAACTATGTAAAGTCCTACTTATTTTTTATAGTAAGATAAGTTTTTTCCTAAAAAAGAAGAAGAAAAAAGGGTAGAGGAATTGTGTTGATTTCTTTTCACTTGAAAACTGCTTCTTCTTGGTTTAAATGAGTAATCTTCACAATGGATGTTTTTTCCGATATAGGATTGCAAAATGTGTTTTGCTTTTGAGAGAGACAAATAAGTCTTAGGGTTTCTTTTATTGGCACAGCGGCTTCCGAAATGAGGTAAATTTTTTATATCATCCTTTGTCGGAGGTAAATGAAAAATATAATCTCCACATTGAACAATCACATCAGAATGTTGTTGGGAAAATTTGGGGTTGTCTGTAAAATGAAGACCTAGTTTTTTGGCTCTTCCTTCTTGAATCATTTTTTCGATCGATTCTTTTTTTAATTCATAAAGGGCCTTTGGATTAGGGGCTGCTTTTGCATGTTTATTGACGACAAAAATTGCTTGGGATAGCAATGAGGTTGAATGAGGATGATCTTTTAGTTCCATTATTTGCACCTACCTTTTCTATAAACTCATTTTATTATACCATATTGACGCGTTAAAGTAAGGGAAACTACAGAAAAAAATAAATATTCTTCATTTTTTAACTCTTTTTTTCATACGCTTTTATAAGGGATCTTGATATGATGGACCGGGGGGAAGGATATGCTTAGAGAATATATTGCTAATTTAGCGATTATCACCTCCATGGTTTTCATTGCAGGACATATTGTAAGAAAAGATTCATTGAATAAAAATATTACCGTGCTATTTGTATAAAGTTGTAGAAAAAGATGCAAAACTGTATAGAAAATTTAAAAAAGAAACTACAAAGGACTTTTTAACGGGTGTTAACAATGTTAGACAATTCGATTTGGTTTTAAACAGAATGTCAGAAAAAAGCTTAGAAGACGATACACCGCTTTCCCTTCTATTCATTGATATCGATTTCTTTAAGAAAGTAAACGATTCTTATGGGCATCCAATTGGTGATCTTGTATTAAAAAATTTGCAGAAGTCTTAAGCGATTTAGTAAGTGAAAAAGATTTCATTTCAAGGAATGGCGGAGAAGAATTTGCTGTGCTTCTGCCTGAATGTGACCATCAGCAGGCGATCTTTTTCGCTGAAAGAATTCGTAAAAAGATTGAAGAAACACCATATATCATTCATGATAACAAAAGCATACGCACCACTGTATCAATTGAGGTTGCTACACTGTGCGAGACAACGAGGGATATAGAAGAATTGATCATTCAGGCTGACAGTGCACTCTATTCAGCTAAGCAAGTAGGAAGAAATAGAGTCTGTTCTATTCAAAGGTGTAAATCGTGTAAGTTCCGGAGGGGAGAAGAACCAAAATGTTCCTATCCATTAGATTCGTGAAAAAATAAGACTCTTTTCGCATAGATTGTTGTTTTTAGACTATAAAGGTTACCCGTTGATTTCCATTCCAGGCACGCTTTCCGTGGGAGGGGGATGTCACTCCTCGGCGTAACCGCCTGTGGGGTCTCCCACTTCCCTCTTATTTCCGCAGTAGCCAAGTACCCTCCGCTACTACTCAGATAGTGTTGTTACATTACTCTAAAAAAGCAACAAACTTTACGATAACAGACAAAAATATAAAGCGTAAACGCTTCTGAAATCTATAGGATGACAATCGTGCTGTTGGTTAGTTAATCCTCTATTTCTTTAGTGTTTACGCTTTTTTTGTGTAGCCCCTAGCATTAGTCTTAGGAGTTCTTCGGTTGAAGTAGATTGCTACCAGAGGACATCGGGTTGTTTTATTTTCCATTTAATTAGAGGAGATTTCTTTTCTACCAAGGAAGATGAGTCATTATTCTCATTTGTTGAAAAGGTATATAATACGAATAGTACAAATCATTTCGATCTGTGTGAGAAGATTCATTTATTTTATGGAAAAAGGACTGTTATTGAGCCTGTACTAGGAAATTTATTTTATTAAGAGGTGTTTGTATATGCTGCAAAAAGCCTTGATTGTCGGTATTGGTTCAGCTTTAGGAGCTGTTTTAAGATATGAGATATATATGTGGCTACCTGATAAAGGAATAGGTTTAGAAACGATGATCGTCAATACGATTGGCAGCTTTTTTCTTGGGTTGTTGACGGCTTTATTTTCTGATGGAAAAAGAAATACGGTATCCCTGCTATGGGGGACTGGAGCATGTGGCGGTTTTACCACCATGTCTACTTTTGCTGCAGATGTATTTCATTTAATGGAAAATGATATTTTACTTGGGATTGTATATATTGCTCTCACACTATTTTTCGGTATTGGGGCAGGCCTAAGTGGAATTTTGGTTGGGAGAAGAATGAAATGAAAATATGTATGATTGTACTTGGAGCTTTTGTAGGAGGAATCTTTCGTTTTTTACTCAGCACTTTGATTGGCAAAATGAATACAGGTCCTTATTTTCCTATTTCTATTTTAGTAGTTAATTTGATTGGTTCATTTATTTTGGGGTTCGTCCTAAAAATGCTTCCTTCTGAACAAAGCCTTCTTTTGTTATTTATGGCTACTGGTTTGTTGGGTTCCTTTACGACATTTTCAACTTTTAGTATGGAAGCAATCTCATTGTTGGAGAGACGGGACTATCGAAATTTTTTCCTCTATATCACTATAACAATGTGTGGAAGCGTATTTTTATTCATTTTAGGTTTTTATTTACCGAAAATTCTTTTATAATAGAATAGATTTTATCGTCTAAATTTATCGAAAAAAACAGAGGGATTGTCACGGAACCATTTATTTTAGTAGTGGAATAGTTGTCACTACTTCTGATTGCTAAGTGACTTCGTAGGGTGTGATAGAATGAATTCATACAAAGCTAATATAAAAAATGAAATTCTTAACTTTCAAGACCAAGAAAATCTTAAAAAAATAATCCTCGACATTATTTTTTACCATATGAAAGATATTGTATTTATCATGAAAGTGGAGAATCATGATACTTTTCGATATGTTTTTGCCAATGAGGCTGGTCTTAAGAAAGCGAAGCTGGACTCCAACTACATGGGCAAAACAATCGATGAAGCCATGCCTTCCTTTTCCTCTCAAGACCTTAAGGAGCATTATCAGAGAGTATTAAAAACAAAAGAACCTGTTACATATAGAGACTCATTAATTGAAGATGATGGAAAAGTTTTTTATGGAGAATCCATATTGACCCCAGTTATGGATGCCAATGATCATATCATTTTTATTATTTCGGTTACACGTGACATCACTCAATCTGAACTGAAAAAGAAGAAAATGGAAGAAGGGCAGCAAAGATTCAAATCGGTGATTGATCATAATTTGGATGCCATCTTATCATTGGATAATCGAGGAAACATATTAAGTTCTAACCCTTCATCATATAAAGTACTAGGATATTCTGAAAAGCAATTGAAAAACCGTTCTGTCTTCAATTTAATCCATGAAAGTGAGATTAGCAAATTCCGAAATATTTTTAGTAAAAGTTTAAATGGATATGCGTTAGAATTATTAGAATGTACCTTCATCCATAAAAATGGAAAGCATATTACGGTTTATTTAAAAACGGTCCCGATTGTGATTAATACGGAAATTAAGGGGATCTATATTATTTTTCGTGATATTACTGAACAATATAAAAATCTAGAAACGATCAAGTATATGGTGTATCATGACCAGCTTACGGGGTTATTAAACCGGACAGCCCTTATAAAAGATCTTGATCAAGCGATTGAAAAGGCGAAAGAGAAACAGACAGAAATCGCTATCCTATACATAGATTTAGACCGGTTTAAATACTTGAATGATACGATGGGTCATAAAGTTGGCGATCAATTACTCCGTAAAGTCGGGGAGCGATTGTCGTCCATGGAAGGTCAAAGTCAATCTGTATATCGTATAGGCGGAGATGAGTTTGTCATTCTTATCACGAATGTGACTCGTAGTGAAGTATCAGGATATTCCTCCAAAGTTTTTTCACACTTTGATGTACCATTTCTTTTAGAGGGACAGGATTATTTTATTACCCCAAGTATTGGTATCAGCATGTATCCAATAGATGGACAAGATACGGAAACGCTGATCAGGAAAGCGGATAGCGCTCTTTTCCAAGTGAAAGAAAGGGGAAAGGCACACTTTCAGTTTTATAGCCAAGAAATGAACGTTCATATACCTAATATGGTTACGATGGAATCTCAGCTCAGAAGGGCAATGGATAAAAATGAATTAATGCTTTATTATCAGCCTCAAGTAGACCTTAGAACTGGTGAGATCAATAGCTATGAAGCATTGTTGCGCTGGAATAACCCGGTCCTAGGCTTTGTATCTCCAGGAGAATTCATCCCACTTGCGGAAGATACAGGCTTAATTGTACCGATCGGCTATTGGGTGATTGAAGAAGTTTGTAAGCAAATAAAAAGGTGGGAAGAAAAAGGATTACGGAATATAAAAATTGCTGTAAATCTGTCTCCAAAGCAGTTTCTGCAGCCACATTTAGTAGAAAAAATCAGGGCCATTATGGAAAAACATAAAGTACAGCCAGAATTTTTGGAAATTGAAATTACAGAAGGTGCCATGCAGGATACGTTGGAAACACTTAAAATTTTAAAACAGCTGAAGAAGCTGGGACTATCCATCTCGGTTGATGATTTTGGTACAGGCTATTCGTCACTAAGTTATATCAAGCAATTTCCATTGGATACTATTAAAATTGATCGATCCTTTATTAAAGAAGCTTTGATAGATCGCAAGGATGAGGCGATTATTACCACCATTATCCATCTTGGCTGCAGCTTAGGTCTAGAGGTGGTCGCTGAAGGTGTAGAGACGGAGGAACAAGTTCAATTCTTAAAATCTGTTTCTTGCCATAAAGCACAAGGCTATCTTTTCTCTAAGCCGTTATCCAGTGAAGAAATGGAAGAGACTTTTTGAAAACTAGCTAATTGAAGAAAATCCCCGATCTATTTTAGACCGGGGATTTCAATTTTTATGGTGCTTACTTCTAAGAAACTGAGTTTTAATGGTGCAAATAGGTTTAACATTATTTGATTAGTAAATGATTTCTCTCATCCTTCTTGATTCAATTCAAATATCGTAATCTCCGGCCTGGACAAGAATCGATATGGCATTCGTGTTGTCCCAAGTCCTCTGTTAACATAAAGCTGGGTTTTCTCTAGTTGGTAAAACCCTTCATAGTATTTTTCAGCAAACGGAGGTTTTACGAGCGCTCCATAAAAAGGGATTTGCACTTGACCGCCGTGGCTATGACCACTTAGCTGAAGCGGAACGTTAAAAAGTTTTGTTTGATCTGCATAATCGGGGGCATGGGATAGAAGAATAGTAAAAGCACCTTTTGGTACTTCGGCAAGAGCCTTTCCTACATCCGGTTTTCCAAGCATGGCATCGTCAATGCCTGCAATGTAAATAGAATCCCCATTTATAAGCTTTACTTCAAAAGATGAATTTAATAACACTTGAAAGCCACTAGCATACATTATATCCCGATAGATTTGTGACCCATAGCCGCCATGGTCATGATTGCCATAAATGCAAAATTTCCCAAGAGGGGCCTTGAGTGATTTCAGGATTGGAGGAATTTGATTTTGAAGTTTGTATTCGTTAGGACGGTCCATTAAATCTCCAGTAAAAATAATTAGGTCAGGTTGTAATCGATTGATTATTTGAACCGTTTTAAGCAAGTCTTCAAGCTGAAATTGAAACCCGAGATGGGTGTCACTAAATTGTGCAATCTTTACTTGAGAAAATCCTTTTGGTATAAGATTGTTATTAATGGTATGATGTTGTATATCTATCCATTTTGTTTCAATCCTTTCAGAGTAATATTTCCCGCCGGCTGCAGAAAACAATAGAGCAGCAGTAATGCCGAGTCCATTTTTTAAAAATGATCTTCTAGTACAATTGTGTTTCATAAAAATCAACCTATCTTTTTATGTGAAACTTCACTTTTTTCTGGTTTTCTATTTCATTTGAGTGTTTTTTTAACAAATCTGTATTCCTTGAAGGGACAGAATATGAGAGATCATTGTACTTTTACATACTACCAGATTATTGAAATGATAAGAAGAAAAAGATAAATACGACCGTGACATAGTGTTTTTTATGGGGGTTACGTATGACAATTCAACCTATGTTGTTGACATTTTTAATACTGATTGTTACCACGTTTTTTTTCATACAAGAAAAAGTGCGCTCGGATCTTGTTGCCTTTGGTTCTTTATTAGCACTGACATTAACCAATGTCATTACGCCAAAAGAAGCGCTGGCAGGTTTTTCAAATTCAGTTGTGATTATGATTGCAGGTCTGTTCATTGTAGGAGCAGGAATTTTTAATACCGGTTTAGCTAAAAGTATAGGCCATTCACTATTAAAATGGGGTGGCAACAGTGAAATAAAGCTTTTGTTGATCGTTATGTTGACCGTTGGTGTTTTTAGCGGCTTCCTTAGTAACACAGGAACTGTTGCTGTCTTGCTTCCGGTTGTTATGAGCATGGCAATGGAATTAAAAATCAGTCCTTCCCGCTTTTTGATTCCGCTTGCTTTTGCCAGCAGTCTAGGAGGTGTATTGACTTTAATCGGTACACCTCCGAATCTAGTAGTTAGCGGCATGTTAAAAGAAAGCGGCTTTGAAAAACTTTCATTTTTTGACTTTACCGGAATAGGATTAGTGGCGTTGGGTGCTGGTCTTTTATTTATGGTTATTATCGGGCGGAAACTTTTACCAAATCATGATTTTACATCTAATATTAGCGGAAAAGAAATTTCTGCTGGAGAGCTGGCTGGGATGTACAAAATTTATGATCAACTCCATTTTGTACATGTTCCTGAGGCATCCGAAATCGTAGGTGAGAGACTGCTTGATTTGAAGCTCCCAGTTCGTTATGAGATTACCGTAATTGAAATTGAAAGAAAACATAAGGAAAAGCTAGCTTTAAAAAATCCAAAACAATCTATTGTTGCGCGTGCAGACGAAATTTTACACCCGCAAGATTTACTGTTGGTGTTTGGAGTTAAAGAAAAGGTCGATTCTTTTATTAAAGACTACGAGCTTGAACGTAAAGAATTTAATCTTGAAGATATAAAGCGTCATTTTTTAAGCCGTACTTATGGAATGACAGAAATCATCATTACCCCACATTCCAGCTTTGAAAATAAAAGCCTAATTGAAATTCATTTTCGTGAGAAGTATCAGTGCAGTGTACTCGCTATTAACAGGAAAGGGGATTACATTCAAACGGATGTGGCCAATGAAAAGCTGAAACATGGTGATGCTTTATTGGTGCATGGTAAATGGGATAATATTGAAAAAATAGCCAAAAACACACATGATGTAGTGGTACTTGGTACTGTTTCAAAAGAGGCTAGCCGTGCTTATGCTAGCGGGAAAGCACCAATTGCTGCTGGTATAATGCTGTTTATGCTGGCATTAATGACGTTTGAAGTGATTTCGCCGGTTATTGCCGTTTTGGTCGCAGCGTTTTTAATGATTGTAACGGGTTGTATACGTTCAATTGAAGAGGCTTATACAATGATCAATTGGGAATCCATTATATTAATCGCTGCTATGCTTCCCATGGCAACCGCTCTTGAAAAGACAGGTGGCATTATGTTTATAAGTGATTTAATGCTTAAAGCACTGGGAGGCTTTGGACCATATGGAATTTTGGTTGGTTTTTATTTAGCAACCATGCTCCTTTCGCAATTCATAAGCAATACTGCCACTGCTGTCATTTTTGCCCCAATTGCTTTAACTACTGCGGTGAGTATGGGGATTAGTCCATATCCGCTTCTTATTTGTGTGGCAGTTGCTGCAAGCATGGCCTTTTCAACACCGATCGCTTCTCCAACAAATGCACTGGTCATGACAGCTGGAGGTTATTCCTTTAAGGACTTTGTTAAAATTGGTGTACCATTACAAATTTTTATCGGAGTTTTTATGATTATTGCGATTCCACTATTCTTTCCATTTTAGTGCTGAATGTGTATGAAAGATATTTTCCATACCCTAAAAGTCCGGTAATTCCGGGCTTTTTTTAGTACCTAAAAATATTTTTCATTACAAATTTACTATATTTGGATACAGGATATATTTACAAGCTATCTTCCTTTAATAAAAATTGTTAGAAAATTTTGTTATCTTATGATAAAATGTGAATAGTGATTCATTTTTTTTGAAGGGATGAGGATGCATGAAAGATAAAGTCGTGATTGTAACAGGCGGTTCCAGTGGTATGGGGAAATACATGGCAAAAAAGTTTGCATCGTGCGGTGCGTTCGTAGTGATTACAGGTCGAAATGAAGAAAGATTGTTACAAGCAAAGGAAGAAATTGAAACCTCTCCAGATCAAGTGTTAACTGTGCAGATGGATGTAAGAGATATTGAGCATGTAAAGAATATGGTTCAAAAAACAGAGGAAGCGTTTGGAAGGATCGATTTTTTAGTCAACAATGCAGCCGGGAATTTCTTGTGTCCTGCAGAAAAGTTAACTCCAAACGGTTGGAAGTCCGTGATCGACATTGTACTGAACGGAACTTTTTATTGCTCTAGTGAAGTTGGAAGGTATTGGATAGAAAAAGGGATTCAAGGGTCTATTATTAATATGGTCGCTACCTATGCATGGGGAGCAGGTGCAGGAGTCATTCATTCGGCCAGTGCAAAAGCAGGGGTATTGTCGATGACAAGAACACTTGCTGTTGAATGGGGAAGTAAATATGGGATCAGAGTGAATGCAATTGCCCCTGGACCAATTGAACGGACAGGCGGAGCTGAAAAGCTTTGGGTAAGTGAAGAGGCTGCAAAAAGAACGATTAACAGTGTACCGCTAAAAAGATTGGGTACACCTGAAGAAATTGCTGAGCTTGCTTATTTCTTGTTCTCTGACCATGCAGCCTACATCAATGGGGAATGTATCACTATGGATGGAGGGCAGTGGTTAAATCCTCATCCTTTTTAATCAAGACCAAATATTCTGTTAATGATATAATAAGTCCATGTTATAGTGCTTCGGAGGGGATGACATGGATGCAGTTGAGGTAATGATAAATCTAGAAAGAATACAGCCCTATTTTCAGCCGATTTTTAGTGCGGATGAACATCGGGTAATTGGCTATGAAATCTTAGCAAGATATAAAGAACTGAATGATGAAATAAAAAGCCTTGGTCCGTTTTTCCAAGATGAAAATATTCCGGAAGAATATCGGATCGATGTTGATAATTATGTCCTAGAAAAGGCTCTTAAGTTTTTAGTAAATCAAGACTCTGAATGCTTCATTTTTATTAATAGAGATCCTAACCTTCTTACATATGATCATGGTGAGGATTTTCTCGATATTGTGAAAAAATATATTCCTGAAGAAAAGCTCCATCGTATTGTGCTTGAACTTACAGAAAGCCGATACAAAGGGGATTTGGATCATTTACATCATTTATTATCCTATTATAAAACGTATGGAATAAAAATTGCGGTAGATCATTTGGGGGAGGATAGCAGCCTTGATATCATTGCACAAATTTCTCCACATATTTTAAAAGTGAATTTAGAACAGTTTCGTAAATCAGGCTGGGAAGCGTATCGAGATGTTTTATATTCAATTAGTATCCTTGCAAGAAAAATCGGGGCTACTTTGTTGTTTGAAAGTATTGAGACGGTATATCAGCTCCATTTTGCTTGGAAAAATGGCGGAAGGTACTATCAAGGATTTTATTTGGCAAACCCACAAGCAAATTTGATCGATAAGGAAATACTAAAGGATCGGTTCAAAAAAGAATGTCACCGGTTCATTTTGGCAGAAAAAAGAAAATTGGAACGAATCTTTTCTATAAAGAATGAAATTCAAGAGAAAATTCAAGAATTGCTGGCAAAAACAAAGAAAACACCTTTGTATACTGAACAACTAAAAACAATTGCTGCAGGACTGAACAATATCTCATTTAGGTTGTACGTATGCGATGAAGATGGATTTCAGCTATCGCCGAATATATTCAAAAAAGATGGAAGCTGGATTGTTCAACATGAATATAGAGAAAAAAATTGGAGCTGGCGTCCTTATTTTTTAGAAAATATCATGAAAATGCGCAATGATAAGAGAGGAATTCTTTCTGATTCATACAACGATATTGAAACAGGAGAAACCATTCGTACATTCTCAATTGCTATTAATGAAAAAGATTACTTATTTGTAGATGTATCTTATGATTTCCTCTATGAGAACGATGCGATTTATTAATGAATTTGAATAGTCTATTCGTTCTTAAGTCAACCTAAGGGTAAACAGGTTGATTTGGAGGAAAAAGCATGAGCACCTATTTTTGGATTCTATCCTTAATAGTAGTCGTAATAATCGGTTTTTCGTTTGTTTATACTACAATCATCGTGAAAAATCAAAAGAACATAAAGGGTGAATTTGATTCACAAATTAGTGAAAAGGTACAGGAACATCCGTACATTCGAAATCCAATTTTTATCGCGTATTTGGTGTTTGCAGGCTTACTTTTGCTTTATATTTTTTATCTGTTTTTTTCTAGATAAAAGGTAGGGGTTGTCTAAAAAGTCCCTAAAATGAAGCAAGTGGAGAAAAACGATCCGTTTTTCTCCACTTGCTTTTGTGTTATTTGGATTTTACTTTGAAAGTAGCTGGCGGATGCCTTTGGTTGTTTTCGTAAAGTTTGTTACTTTTTTAGTGTAATTGCCCGTTGATTTCCGCTCCAGGCACTTGCTTTCCGTGGGGAGGGATGTCACTCCTCGGCGTTGCCGCCCGTGGGGTCTCCCACTTCCCTCTTTTTCCCGCAGGAGTCAAGTACCCTCCGCTACAATCAACTCAGATAGTATCGTTAAAAATAGTCTAAAAACATCATTCTATGTGAAAAGAACTTTATTTTTTAAATTTAATGAGAAAAAAGAGGCTCCAGAAAGTCAGGAAAACTGACCTTCTGGACAATCCCTTTTTTATTTAGGTGTTATAATAACAAAATATTACAAATAAGGATTATTTATTCAAAGAAAATGTCTATAGATGTATGAATTTTGCGAATGATTCTTGTCATAGCCTATCGTTACTGTTGATAAAATAATAGGTATAAGTGTTTTTTTGAAGGGGGAGAAAGTCGTGTTGAAGAATTTGGGATCTTTTTTGATTACTGCTTGGTTAACAATTGGTTTAGGAACTTTAGTTGCTTCAGAGGATGACATAAATAAGGAAGAGTTATTTAAGAGCATTGGACAAGCATTTGAAGCTCAAGTTTCAATAGGCCAGGATACATATTCAAAAAAGGAAATTGTAGAGATTCTTTCTCCGTATTTCACAGATTCGTTCATTCAAAAATTCATGGATGAAAATGTAGTAGAGTATGAAGGAAAATACTCGGTACTTGGTTCCGACTTTGCCCCAAATTATATTCCTTATTTTAGTTATAGTGATCTCACGAGGGTTAGCAATGCTGAAGAAGGTTTGGTGGTTTATGAAAATTTTAGTAGTGCAGAGGATGCACCTGTTGCATTCCTAGACCATGAAGAGGCGATCTATTTAAAAAACGATGAAGGAACTTGGAAAATTGACAATGTTCTATATGAATTCGATTCATCAAGCTTGGATAAGCATTCAGAAAACAAAACAGCAGCTAATGCTGAAATGGAGAGTTCGAATGAAGTAGTCCATTTTAAACAAAGCAATCATACACTTGCATACGTCTTTACAAAGTTTTTTTCTTTACTGTCTGAATGGAGTAAAATCTTGGCCTTATAAAAAATTCACTTAAAAAAGAAGGCTCTTTTCTAAAAGATTGTTGTTTTTACATAGGTTCTGGGAATGAAAACCGTTGATAAAAAAGTTGGTTGATTGGAGCGTAAGGTGCGAGACTCCTGCGGGAGCAGCGGGACAGGTGAGACCCCACAGGCGCTGCGCGCCGAGGAGGCTCACCGCCCGCCCCGCGGAAAGCGAGCATCCTGGAGCGGAAATCAACTGATCCTCACTACTAGTTAAAAAGCAACAAAGTTTGCGAAAACAGCCAAAAAGAAAAACCCGGAATGTACCGGGTTTTATTATGCTTCCATTAATTCTTCATCTAATTCTTCATCGAGGTTTTTGTTCATGTAACGCAAGAATTTCAATTTATTGACTACATACAAGTCATAAAGATCTCCGTTTTCATTGATTCGGTTATATTCCTCTTCAAACAGCGTATTAGCTGGTTCAATGTATGAGAACTTTTTAATGGCTTGAATGGACCGAACATTGACTTTGCGAATTTTTATAAGGATGTTTTCGATTTGGTGATTTTCATAAAGCTCTTGAAAAAACAATTCTTTAGCCATTTTGTTATATCCTTGGCCATGAAAAGGTTTTCCAAGCCATGTTGCTAAGTAACCTGTTTTATTTTGGATATCAAACAAATTAATCGTGCCAGCTAAACGTCCGTAATCATCCGTAATAACACGGCTAATTAACTCTCCGTTTTCTTCAGCGTCAATAAGAGATTTCATCACAAACATGTATTCATCAATCGTTTGCGCTTTTTCTCTTACATAAGGAAAAACCTCAGGATGACTCATAAGCTCAAACAGTGCGTTAGAGTCATGAATGTCTCTCTTCCTTAACAAATATCATCTCGCTCCTTAAAGTAATATAGAAATCATTTTTGTGAGACAAACCGGAGTATTCACGAAGAATTCATCCGACCTATTTAAAGAGCTGTAATGGTGAGCCCGTACCCGAATTGATCAGGACATATCGGTTTTTCCTATATACAGCAAAATAATCATAACGACAATTGAGTTTCAATTCAATTGTTTTTTTTAGTCATTTTGATGCGAAATTTTGACAAAATGTGATAAAGCTGTAGATACGATCATGCTATGTTACTGAATAGAAAGCAACTTATTGATTCTTTCTTGATCGAAGCCTACGATTACTTCTGAACCTATAATGATGGTCGGGGTTGAATAGGCATCGTATTTATGCATTAGCTCTTTTCTAGCTTGTGGATCTTTTGCAATGTTTTTTTCTATAAATTGAAAACCATAGGAACGGAAATAGTTTTTCGCAAATTCGCATGGGGGACATTGTGGTTGTGTATATATTATAATATCCTTCATGTTTATTTCTCCTATCAGTTATTGAAAAAAATATATTACATTTAACTTGTGAAGATTTTTATTAAATACGATGTTTATTATAATAAACAAATAGTATATGGTACAAATATTTGGTTTGTATAGGGGGAGACTATGGGTAAAAAATCAAGCTATCGGGAAATTTTTTTAACCGCTTTAAAACTTGGATTAACATCCTTTGGTGGCCCATCTGCTCATTTAGGATATTTTCAAAATGAATACGTTCAAAAGAAGAAGTGGCTTGATCACAAAACGTATGCGGATCTCATTGCTCTGTGTCAATTCCTTCCAGGTCCAGCTAGCAGCCAGGTTGGAATCGGTATCGGCTATATGCGTGGAGGTGCTTTAGGGGGATTTTTAGCGTGGCTTGGTTTTACAGCCCCAAGTGTAATTATCCTCATTTTGTTTTCTTACATTCTGGAAACTTTTTCAGTGGAAGACGCTGGCTGGTTGTCTGGATTGAAGGTTGTTGCTTCTTCAGTAGTAGCATTGGCAGTATTTGAAATGTGGAAAAAGCTGGCGCCGGATGTAAAGAGGGCGAGTTTTGTTCTGTTCGCTACCATTGTATCTCTATTGTTTCCATACATTTATACGCAGGTCGGAATCATCATCGTAAGTGGCTTAGCCGGCATTTTTCTTCTTAAAACAAATCAAAAAGAGGAATATGAACAAGAAGGTACCCGTGTTTCAAGTCGTAAATGGGGGATGATCTTCCTTGTTTTGTTTTTTACAGGCTTGATCTTACTGCCAATTCTCCATTCAATCTTTCATCAACAATCTGTTCAGTTGTTCGATAGCATGTACAGGGCAGGTTCACTTGTTTTCGGTGGAGGGCATGTCGTTCTACCACTTTTAGAGTCAGAGTTTGTAAGAGAGGGTTGGCTAACTAAGGAAGAGTTTTTAGCGGGCTATGGTGTAACCCAAGCTGTACCTGGTCCATTATTTACATTTGCTGCCTTTATCGGCACAAAGATGGGGGGAATCTCGGGAGCCATGTTGGCCACAGTTGGAATTTTCCTGCCTTCATTCCTATTAGTTGTTGGAATCCTTCCATTTTGGGAAGGGTTAAGGAAAAATAGAACAGTCCAAAAAGCACTACTTGGCATAAATGCTGCTGTTGTTGGTCTTTTACTTGCTGCCTTATACGATCCAATTTGGACAAGCTCCATCCTATCTACCCATCACTTTATTATAGCCTTAATAATTTTTGTCTTACTAGCATTTTATAAAATGTCACCTTGGAAAGTTGTTATCATTTCGGCATTACTTGGACAAGTACTACTATAATCATGTAGGGTGATCGTTAGAACGGTCACCCTACGTCAGACTGCCCACAAACACCCGCATTTATCGTCACGGACCATAATTACCGTCTAGGGTAACTCCACTCCTCGCACGGGTTCGTTTCTCGACTGATAAGCGTTTTCAATCAGTCTGAATGTGCGTAATCCTTTTTTATTGTTTGGAAAAATAATCGATTAGTCCCATAGCACTAACTTGTAAATCTACTTTTAGGATTTCGAAAACAGGATGTTCAGGTGAAATTCCGAATTTGATTAAGTCCTGTCGGATGTGTTGCATGAGTAAGGAATAGGTTTCTTCTGTTGCCTTTTTAAAGTTGTCGCTTTTTTGGAATGCGGTCTTACCATATTGAATAAAGATCGGTAAGTAATGACGGATTTTAGTGTATACTATCTCAGGAGATGTCGACATTCCATAATGCCCAAAAAATATTTTTTCTACCCCTAGCTTTTCATAAAGCTGCAAAGCATTTTCCATTGCATCTGGATCAAATTGATTTGGAGATGTAGATGGCAAGAAAAAGGGTAGGTTTTCTTTCTTAAGTTCGTGGTAATGTATTCCTGCTGTATCGCCCGTAAACATTCCGTTCGATTTAGAATCATGAATGGAAAAATGATGATTAGCGTGTCCCGGAGTATCATAAAAGGTTAAAACGCGGTCATTACTTATTTGAATGGTTTCTTCATGTTCTTTTATGATGATTTTATCTTTAGGGATCGGAACGATTGGATCAAAAAACCTGTCAAAATCTTCGCCATACACTGCTTTAGCTCCTGCAATTAAGCGTGATGGGTCTATGAGATGTCTTGCCCCTTTTGGATGTACCACAATTTTGGCATTTGGACATTTCTGAAGCAGCAAACCAGCACCACCAGCATGGTCTAAATGGATATGGGTAACAATGATGTAAGAAATTTTTTCTAGTGGGATTTCAAGCTTTTGCAAACCATTGATTATGTATGGAATGGAAGGACTTGCTGAAGTCTCAATTAAGCTGGGCTGGTCATCTTTTAGTACATAACAACCTGTACGGCCTGGTCTGTCCATATCGTGACAGTCAATTAAAAATATGTCATCTCCAAGCTTTTGGATTTCTTCCAAATTCATCACCTCTATCACGTTATTTGTATACTAATACTTGACCTTATTTTATGCTGTTAATAGGAATATGTAAAGGAAGATGTTGAAAAATTCTGAATTTATATACCCATAGCAAAAGGATAAGATAATGTGTTATAGTGAATCCTATCGGAAAGGTTTCATATAGAAAGGAGTGGCGAGTATGTCTCAATTATCAGGCATTCTTACCAGATTAAAAAGTCTTCAAGATCAAGCAAAGGAAACAGAAACGGCACAACGCTTCTTTGAAATAGATGGTGTTAAAATTTGCCAGGTTACATATTATAGCAAAACAGATACGTTTGAGCTTGAAGTTTTTAATGAAAAAGGGAAATCTTCTAAATATCAATTTGATAACATCGATATGATAGCTATAGAGATTTTTGATTTATTACAAGCATAAAAAGAGTGTTCCAAGAGCAATGCTTTTGGAACATTTTTTTAGGACTTGAAACTTAAATAGATCAAAAATGAAAAATTCTGACTTATAAGATACGTCTTATCCCTTGCAGGCTTGAAAATGGTATAATAAATCCATTGACTTACATAAAAAAGGGTGATCGTTTGTGCTGATTTTGATATTGGTTCTCCTGTTTTTTGTGGTACTTTTAATGCTTGCTGAGCTAATCACTGTTAAAAAGGAAATGAGCCAAACAAGAAAGTTACTTGAAGACATTTATCACACTTTACAGAAGCAATCTAAATAGAATAAATTTCCCTCCTTTTCACAAGCTAAAAAAGGAGGATTTTTTATCATGCTATAAACTAGGTGGTGCATTATGCAAATCCCAGTCGTAAAGTGTCCAATATGCAAAATGGATCAAGAGCTTCATAAAGTATTAACAGCCCAATCTAATCAAAATGTCATTTACATATGTCCTCATTGCGATTATATGGTGAGAAATATTGAAACAAAAAAAGGATAAGAGACACCCCTTTCATAAAAGAAACTTTTTCTTGCTTATGGTAAAATAAAGAAGAAGAAGGGAATCATCATTCTTATTTCTAAGTAAGGGGTTTTTTTATGTTAAATTTACAAAATGAAGCGTTATTAACCACGACTGTTAAAGATTACTTGATTCCTTCAGAAAGGGTGGCGCATGTCCAAATTGAAAATAATCTTGAACATGCCTTGCTCGTCTTGACGAAAAGTGGCTATACAGCGATCCCAGTTCTTGATCCTTTTTATAAACTTCATGGACTGATTAGCACCCCCATGATTTTAGATTCAATATTAGGTTTAACGAGAATTGAATTTGAAAAATTAGAAAACAAAAAAGTAAATGAAGTGATGAATCGTGACATACCAACCCTTCATGTCAATGACCATCTAAAAAAAGGTTTAGAACTGTTAATTGATCATCCATTCATTTGCGTCCAAAATGAAGAAGGCATCCTTGAAGGGATTTTGACAAGAAGAGCCATTTTGAAGCAATTGAATGAACAGCTCTCTTAACACATTGCCCCCCTGTTCGACGGGGGGTTCGTTTTTTTATGTTCGTTTTAAAAGGCTCTTTTCTAAAAGATTGTTGTTTTTACATAGGTTCTGGGAATGAAAACCGTTGATAAAAAAGTTGGTTGATTGGAGCGTAAGGTGCGAGACTCCTGCGGGAGCAGCGGGACAGGTGAGACCCCACAGGCGCTGCA
>NZ_WIAQ01000016.1 GCF_009466385.1 Peribacillus tepidiphilus
CTTCTCTCCCTTTGGTTTCTATTGTTGGCAACTTTAGATTATCAAAGAGAGAGAAGAAGGTGTTATTTTTTAATCATTTTTTGTGAATTATCTGAGCCCTTGAGATGATAAGCATGACCACCACATTTAGTATAGAGCCACTTTTTGCCATCGATAATCATGAACTTTGTTGGTGAGCTGACCACAGTCAGGACAAGGATGTGGCTTTCGCTCCATTTCCACATAGAGGAGGATTTCCCCTTTACGCTCCTCCATTTTTATCACCTGACAGTCTTTTAATCCTGGGATATTCATGATAGAATTCATAGTACACGCAACTCCATTCTTTTTACTTGTTTCTGGACAATTCAAGTATAAAAGAATGACGGGGTTGCGTGTCTTTTTTTGACCAAAATTGTATGAAAACCCCAACATTTATTATAGAGCCGCAAAAAGAAAAGCCCTGCAGAGATTTCTCTCCACAGAGCTTTCAGGTACCGTTCCATAAAGGTTAAATTATTGAACAGTTATAGTAACATCTTTAGTTTCATTAATACCATCTTTTGTAAATGTAATTGTTAGAGTAGCTGTACCAGCCTTAGCATTAGCAGGAGTAACAGCATCAGCAGCTAATGTAATTGCTCCTGTACCAGCATCAACTGATAAGATAGAATCCGCATTAGTTTTAACAGCAATTGCCTTTATAACTGTTGCGTCAACATTTGCTACTTCAGCAGCTTTTAAGAATAAAGCTGCATTTACTGCATCACCTGCATTACCAGTAGCAGTATAAGTTTTATTTTCATAACGAGCAAGCTCAGCATCAACTGCAGTTTGAGCAGCATCAGCATTGTAGTTACCTTCAATAACAAATGATTTTTCCACACCATTTACAGTAGCGACTACAGATGCTGATTCACCTACGTTTAAGTCTGCAACAGTTGCAGTTGGTTTATTATTGTTAGTAATTACTACGTCAAATGCTTTTGATGGTGTAACTGTCAACTTAATTTCTGATAGATAAGTTGTAGCTGCAGCATCCTCAATAAGAGTTACTACTCCATAACTATCAACTACTGCGAAATCTACCAAATCGCTAATTGTAGTTTGTGCATAACCAGAAGTCACTTTTGAAACTTCTTTAATTTCATCAAATTCAGCTTTCGTATCAACATCAGTTGAATTTGTTGATTCATCAACTACCTTTAGAGCAGTAACTGTTGGTTTAACTTTAGAAACAGTCACTTCTTGAGCAAATTTTTGACCAGTTGCGTTAATAGTAACTGTTACATTTGCTTTGTGCTCTTTAGCATCTGTTGCATAAGGAACATCATTTCCGTTCATTTCAAATGTACCAGCATTATAATCTAAGTATGAAGGTGCATCTACAGTGAATTCACTATTAGAAAGTTGTACTTTTGTTCCGTCATCTAATATACCATAAACTTTTAATGTTTTATCGTAAGCAGGGCTATTACCCAAGCCTGCACCAACTTCATCAAAAACATTTCCGATTGTGTCTACTTGATAAGATACATATTCTTTACCATCAGTTACACGGAAAGTTACAGATTTTTCGCTGCCTGAAAGTACTTTATTATTAACTACATCTTTGATTGAAATTGTTACTTTTTCAGTACCTACTGCCAAAGCATCAACTTCATTTGTATTTACAAGGGCAATTGCACCTGCATTTACTTTTTCTTCAGTAATTACTAATGAATAATCTGAAGCAAATAGAGCAGTTTTTTGTGCTGTAGTCAATTCACGCTCATATTGGTCAATGATTTTTACATTAGCAGGAGTAATCGCTTGATTAGCTGCATTTGTTAATACAGTTGTTTTAATCGCAGAAGTTACTCCTTCTACACGTACAGGTTTTGCTGCTGCTTTAACTTGGATGTTAGCAATAGTAGATTTTCCAGTTGAAGAAACTGCTACTAAAGATAAATATCCTTCTGAAACATTACCCGCAGCAACTTCTACACCTAGTTTACCGTCAACAGTTTTAACAGTTGCTCCAGTAGCACCTGATACTTTAATACCTCTAGTTGCGTCAGTTACAACTTTTTCATCAGTAACTAGGTTACCTTGTTTATCTAGTACTTGAATTGGAACAAATAATTTTTCACCAGCAACAACTAGGCTAGGTACTTCAAATGTAACTGTATCAGTACGTTGACTCTCCTCAACTTTCACTGTATAAGAAGCATTTTTACCAGTAGCAGTAGAGATGATCATTACAGTTGATTCACCAGCTTTTGGTGTGCCAGTTACTTTTAATGCTGTAACGTCTTTACCATTAACTTTGATTGTTTCAAAATCAGTTGAAACGTTCGCTACTAAAGCATTTGTTTGGTTTACAATCACAGCATTTTGTGCATCAAGAGCTGCTTCATTTACTACTTTACCGTACTGATCTTTACCTTCAACCAATAAGTAGAATGCATCTTTAGATAAGTCTGTAGTCTCAGTTAAAGCTTTTCCGTCTTTATTATATAGACCGTTAATAGCAATCTCAGAAACTACAGATTTTGCAGATACTTTTACTGTTGAAGAAGCTGATTTTCCAGTATCAGCATGAACAAGAGTTAAAACGATTGAATCTCCTTCTTTAGCTGTGTTAGCAACTGGAATTGTTGCCACACCTTTTGAAGCAGTAACAGTACCATTAACAATTGTACCAGCTGCATTTACAGTTAAAGGAGTTGTAGCAGTAATATCTTCACCATATTGGTTAACAACTTTGTACCCAACAGTTACTGATGCTCCATTTGAAGCTAAAACTGCATTTTCACTTAGAATTTGAACAGATTCTACTCTTTCGTTAGTAACTGTTGTAGTTCCAGTTAATGCTGTTTCAGTTAATCCACTTACATTAACAGTGTAATCACCAGCTGTAAATTTACCTTCAAGTTCAACAGTAGCTTCTGTTTTAGCGTCATTCCAAGCGATTGTTGCGTAGTTCACTTTTACAGAACCTTTTTTAACCTCAAAAGTTGCTTTTGTAGAGTCAACAGCTTTGTTGAATTTAACTTTTAAAGATTTAGAAGTAATCGCACTTACACTCTCAACCTTCGGAACTGCAATTTCCTCTAATTTCTTCTCAGCAGCTGCTTTTGCTGTTTCAACAACTGTAGCAGCTAATTCGTTTACGTGAGCTTTGATGCTGGATTCTACAGCTTTGTTTAGGTCAGCTTTTTGAGCTTCGTAAACTTTTTCTAGGTTTGCTTTAGCTTCTTTGATTTTAGCTTCGTCGTTTGTTGCAAGAGCTGCTTCTAATTCTTTTGCAGCCTTTTCTACATGCAATTCAAGAGCGTTGAATGCTTTTATGTAGTTTAACGCACGGCCAAGTAAGTAATTTTTACGAACTTTGTCTAGGTCAGCTAATAGAGCAGCTTTTTCTTTTGCAGGAGCGTATTTATTAACAACGCTTACTGCATATTTGTATTGAGCTTCCCCTTTTTTGTATGCAGCGTATACTACAGCTTGATCCACCATTTCGCCAGTAGCAACGAATGGCTTGCTATAAGCATACATTGCATTGTACATGACAGTTTTTGCTCTAGAAACTTCAGCTTTTACGTTTGGAGCAGCCTCAGACTGAGTTGGAGCAACTGCTACAAAACCAGAAGCAGCGATCGCAGAAGCAGTAGCGATTTTAATTGCTTTCTTCTTCATAAGTTTGTAATCTCCCTTCATATTTAAAGTAGTCGGTCGAAAGTTTGACATGAAACATCAACATTTCGACAACTAACAAACTTAACGACTATTATACTAGTAATTTGAGGAAATAACAACCTGCTATTGTATATTTTTCTATTTACTAGTCATTAAGCCATAGTTATATCATTGAAATTGGAAGTTCCAATTCCTTCTTGCAATACCTATTTTATTATAAAATTCTTGTAAATTCTAGCTTTTTTACTCAAAATTTTCTAGTTATTCCTTTGAAATAGTTTCCAATTTTGGATTAGTAATCAAATATTTTTCTGTTTTTGGTATTTTAATGGAATAACTTTCAATAAAAGCACTTTAACATACTATTCTTGCTTGTGGGTAATTATGACAAAACATAAAAATAAAGTCCTAATTGAATAAACCTATAAATTTTGAAGAAATATCAATTTTTATTACAAACTGTCAATACATCTTCCACTCCTACAATAAAAAACAGAGAAAAACTCCTCGAAAGTATTAAAGTAGACCTATTTCATTTCCTTTTTTATTTCACTCTCATTACCTACTCTTATCCATACCCTAAGAAATGGACATTTTCCCTATATAAACAACATCCGGAAATTACTATAATGAGAAATATGTAGAATGCGAAATATTTACATTTTTTCTAGTTAGGAGGATCTGAATGAAACGAAGGCATTTTTTGTTGGCAGCTTTTTTGCTTGCTTTCTTATTCAGTACAGAAAGCTCTACAGCAAATGCAGCAACCATTAAACAAACCGAAACCTATTTAAAGTACGCTGAGGCAGGCAGCAAGAAATTAGCTGTCCAAATTACGTACAAGGGAAATCCAGCTCTTAAAGAACCAGATAATAAAACGTTTGTTACTACAAGAGACTACTTAAATAAGACGAAGGCTGCAGTTAAAACATTAAGCAAAACAACCCAAATTAAATACAGTGTCAGAATAAAAAATGTGGAAACCATTCTGATCAAAACCACTGCCTTTCGCGGGGCTGTCTATTCTTCCAGAGATTTAGCAGCTGATCTGAAAATCTTTAATACGGAATATAAACTTAATCCATGGTCTGACAAAACGAAAAAAGCGTACGATACACTGATTCAGCAAATTATTCAATCGGACTTAGCTTATCGAAAGGTGTACGACAGTGCGGCAAGAACAGCCTTTTATACGAAGTATTTAAGGCCTGCTCAAGCCGCTGCCACTCCTTATACAAAAAATATCCTTCCTATAAAGAAGGAAATCGATGCGGTTACGAAAGAAATGATCGCATTAGAGGCTGCGGTAAAAAATCATACTGCGCAGGCTGAGATCGATCGTCTAACTCAAAGTATTCAAGCAAAATTACTTGTTCTCAAACATCCAGCAACAGTAGCGAGCATAAAACAAAGACTTTTCCATTTAAAGGATGGATATCAAGTCCTTGCTCAAGCTTCTTTAAACGACTCGATTACCGTGTCTGATATGGCGGTTGACGAAGCAAATGGATATTTGTATGTGATCTCTGAGCATGAAAATCGACTCTATATCTACTCGACAAAAAATTTAGCTCTCGTTAAAGAGATGATTGTTCAAAAGCCAGTTGATCTTGAATTGTATGAAGGAAAGCTGTATGTCGCTGCAAACCCTACACTAGTCATTAATCCAAAAGCACTTTCAGCTCAGCCTGAAACACTTCGGATCTACAATGCTAAAAATTTTATCGTCCATAAAAATCATATTTATTATTTGCTTGATGAGACATGGTCGAAGATTCATGATTACAATCTGTCAACAAAATACACAACCTTGATCGAAAAGCCTGGGGCTCCATTCTTAGATTATGAGTTTGCAGGCGCTGCAATGGGCATTGACCGAGTAAAGGACATTTTATATCTTGGTGACCACCGTCTGACTGCCATCGATCTTAAAACGAATACCATTCTTTCTCGCGATAACTACGATCATGATTTTGGCGGAGGTCCGTTATTTTATGAAAATGGAAGCGTGTTTTTCTCAAGCATGCGTTTTAATGCTTCTGATTTAACCAAAATGGAAGGAACATACCCAGCTGGATATCCAAGAGATGTGATAGCAGTCAAAGGAAATTATGTATTTAGCCCAAAGGCTGTTTTCAATCGAAATACCTTTACGAAAGTTCGAGATCTTCCTTTAGAATCAGACCGAATCGTCATTGATTCTGGAATGAATATTTATGGTTTTAACTGGGCAGATCGTAAAATAACAAAAATGAAAGTAAATATCCTCCCTTTAGAGGAGTCTGATATTCAAACAGCGCCAAACCAGCTTGTGTTTAAGAACAACCTAACGGATTGGGTGTATGATGAAAGCAACGATAAAATTTACGGGATTTCAAGAGCAGCGAATAAGCTTTTTTATATAAACGCAAAGACGTTACAGGTTGAAAAAGAAGTAATCATTGGATCAGAGCCAACAGATATTGAGATGTATGGAGATCAAATTTATGTTGGCTTGTTAGGTGCTCATAAAATTGCGGTTGCGTCAAAAAATCCAGCTAGTCCTGTATCGTACATTTACACAGCAACGACTCCAGGACTCATCGAGATTGCCAGTGATAAAATCTTCTATCGTTCAAATGGCTATAACGATTATCATGACCAAATTTATATGTACGATCGAGCAACGAGAAAATCCGAACTGCTTTTCAGCAAGATTCAAAACCCAAATCAATATACCATTCAAAATACAATGGAAGCTGATTTTAAACTGGATCCGAATGGGCCGATCCTCTATGTGAATGATAATCACGGCCAATACATCTATTCTATCCGTACGGATACTTTAGAGGTCATCAAGCAATCACCGAGGGATGTTTTTAAGGGGAATGGAGAACTGTTTGTTGATGAATACGGTTTGTATTATTCAACGCATTTCGCTCCGAAGGATTATTGGGATGCTATTGAAGCAAAATTTAATAGCCCTGTGATTCAAGTGGGCAAGGAGTATATTTTTACCCAAAATGCCCTATATGAAAAATCCACACTCACAAGGGTAGCCGATTTAAAAGAAAATTGGCATTCAGCCTATATCAATGCGCAAAACGAAGTCTTCTTACTAAACGAGGAGCAGAAGCTTCTTAAAAAATTTACGTCTGTTGAAGAAGTGCCCAAACAGTAGGCAGGCAGAACTTCCATGAAAAAAACTCAGGTACCGAACAGTTATTCGGTACCTGAGTTTTTTCATTCTGCTTCCCAGAAGCTATATGCATACTCGTTTCCTAGTTCATCTTCATATACGATGACGTAAAAGAGATCGTTGAGATCCGGTTTCGTATAAGTAAATTGGTTTTTTCCTTTCTTTAAAGAAATTTCCTTTTCATCAAAATAGTCACTATACGGATCTTCTGAAATATAAATGTACGCTTTCACCGGCTGTGCCACGTCAAAATGGAAAATGACTTGTTTATTGTAGTACTCATCTTCATCAGAAGGGACAAACTCCATATTATGTGAAGTCAGCCATGATGGGTCCTCTTCATTGTTCATATTCCCGCTAACTATTGTTTCTTTCCCTGTTGAGCTTTTGGCTGTGATCACATATTGGAAGGAGGTCTGATATACAGAATATCCGTCATCATCCGAACCATCCCATGTGAACGATTGAATGCCTTCCTGCATCGGAACGTTGTCTAAAACCGTCTTAATAGGAGTACCGGAATCGTCCAGAATTTTTACTGAAACATTCGCCGGGATCGACAGCCGGAAAAACACTTCAGCCGCGATTTCTTCTCCTTGATAGAAAGCTACTACAGAGGGATAAGCTATTTCTACAGTTGTAAAGTTCGCAAGGATGCTGCCCGTATAGGTGTAAGTCAGACCATAGGAATCTGTAACCGTAATGTTAAATTGATACGTTCCATCCTCTACGTCATTTCCATTAAGGTCTTTGCCATCCCACCGTACTGTTTGAGCGCCTTTTGACTTCGGTACATTTTCTTGCAGGGTTTTAATGACAGCACTGTCTTTGTATATTTGTACGGTCACAGCTCCCGCTTTTGTCAATGTATACGGAATGGACAATTCATTTTTGGTTTTAAAATTCAGGCTGTTAATCGATTGTATAACCGGGATTCTCCAATCCTGCAGGGAAATGGTTTTACTTTTTAGGACCGTTTTGTTGCCAGCTGCATCTTTCAACTCTATAAGATATTGATAATTTCCTTCTTCTGCAAACTCGTTGCGGTCATTTTTTCCATCCCAGCTAAGTGTATAGCTTCCGGCTTTGATTGATTTTTCTCCAAGAAGCTTTTTAACCTTAATGCCTTGTTCTGTCGTTACATAGGCACTCATGAAAACCGTTTCTTTTGTTGCAATCTTCAAGCTGTTTCGTTCTGTTCCATTCATTTTAAAAATGTTCGAGTCTGTAGCTATGGTTCCTGTCGGAGCTTCGCTGTCTACCTGTATAAGAATATGAGAAGATCTTTTTGCCTTCTTGCTATCTGTTACAGTAATGGTGAGTTTATAGGTTCCGTCAGCAACCCTTTTTCCACTGCTGTTTTTTCCGTCCCATGTAACAGAACGCTTTCCGCCAGCAATGGATAAATTGGAATAAAGAGTTTTTACAGGTTTTCCAGCTTGATCGTAAATCGCCGCCGATACTTTGGCTGATTTATTCAGAATATATGGAATGACGATCTTTCCCTGAACAGCTGGTGAAAAGATTGTTGAGCTGCTTGAAAACGCTACGGAAGGTGTTACTTGATCTACTACTTTTATATTCATCGTCTTATAGACTGTTTCGCCGCCCGCTGCAACCTTTGCCAGTATTCTATAGGTCCCAGTCGAAGCAAACATTCCATTATCCAGTTTCCCATCCCAAACGGCTGAGAACTTTCCGCCACTCCATTTTTTATCAGAAACTACTTTTCGAAGCGTTGTTCCTTTGGAGTTCTGTACATAAAGCGATATGGTCGTTCCGCTTGGTGCATTAAATGAGAAAGCGGTCCTGCTTGTGCCCGTAACCGTAAACGTACTGGAAGAGGAAACGATGTTTGAAACAGGCGCTGGAGTATTCTGTAAAGCTTTATAGGCGTCAATTCTACCATACCCATAAAATGGATCCCAGCCTTTTGAACCTAAATCCACTACGGATTTTCTAAGAATCTCTTTTACTTGTGCTGGGGTTAAAAATGGATTCTTCGACAGTACGAGCGCCGATACTCCCGAAATAACGGGTGCAGCCATCGAGGTTCCACTCATCAATCGATAAGTACTCCCGCTTACCGTTGAGTAAATATTTACCCCCGGTGCTGCAAAATCAATATACTCTCCATAATTCGAGAAATGTGTAATTCGATCGCTGCTATCTGTTGCACTAACACCGATTACATCAGGCAGAGCAGCAGGATATGTATATGCATTTGTATCGTCATTTCCTGCAGCAGCTACAAGCACTACCCCTTTTGTTTGTGCATAATGAGCTGCACTTTCCATTACGTAGCTATATGAATCCACACCTAGGCTTAAATTTATGACATCTGCCCCATGATCGGCAGCATAATAGATTGCTTCTGCAATATCATATAATTCAGCATATTCCCCACTAAAAACGTTTATCGGCATAATCTTTACTCCCGGAGCGATTCCAGCTATGCCAATTTTGTTCATACTCGCTGCAATAATTCCTGCAACATGGGTGCCGTGAACATCTGGCTGATAGGTATTGCTATTATTTACTGTATTATACGGATATACGATTTTTCCAGCTAAGTCGGGATGATTGGTTTGAACTCCTCCATCAATAACGGAAACCGTAATAGTAGATGCGCCTTTTGTAATATCCCAAGCTTTTGGTGCTTGAATTTTTCCTAAATACCATTGCTTTCCGTAGCTTGGATCGACTGGTGTATAGTTTTTTTCAATTATGTAATTGGGCTCTGCAAACTCTATTTGCTCATTTTTTATCAGTTCAGCTACTGTACTTTGCAAATTTTTTCCTTTTGGTACTATAACAAGTGAAAAATCTCCTTTTTCAATATGCGAAAGCTCTTTAACGCCATACAATTGAAGAATTTCTGATTTTTCCCGATCAGATGTATCCTTTTTAAACTTTACAATCATTTCATTAGACACATGTTCTTGCTGCTGAAACAAACTATTGGCCCGATATTTCGAAATTTTAGGCTTAAGCTGCTCCATAGCCGAAACTGTTGATTCTGCCGATAAAAAACAGACCAACATCAAAATTGCTAATAACGCTCCCCTCATATCCTTCCCCTGCTTTCTTATAATAGATCTCTTATTTATATCGGTATGATTCTACCATTTATATTAGAAATATCTCTTAAATTAACAAAATCAGCTTGGTTATGGTCCTTTCTTTCTGATAAAATAGTTTCAAAAGCTTGTAGAGAGGTGGAATAATTTGAGAAAAAGAACTGCCGTTTTATCTACTGCGGCTATTTTATCCGCAACTTTTGTCACACCTGCCATGGCAAGTACCTATAAATCTAATATAGCAAAAAACCATATAAATTCAGTAGAGTTGAACAAACAATCATCTCATAAAATCAATCAGATCTCTAAGGTTTCTGGGGCTAATCAATTCTCAGCCTCTAAATCCAATACTGTTATACTGAGCTCGACAAAAACGGCTACTTATACGGTTGTTTCTGGTGATACATTAATAAAAATTGCAAACAAACACAATATTACATTAGCTGAATTACAAGCATGGAATAATATGAAAGATCATCTAATTTATCCAGGCCAAAAGCTAATCGTAGCAAAATCTACAAACAGCAGCACCGCCGTTCTTCCCCAGCCGGTAACTGAAACAAAATCAACTCCAAATACTAACACGAGTCCATCTACAACTGTAAACTCTACTAAAGTATATGTAGTAAAAAAAGGGGACAGCCTTTGGAAAATATCCAATACTTTTGGCACAACAGTACAACAAATATACATACTGAACAATTTAAAATCTGAGGCTTTAAAGATTGGACAAACCCTTAAAATACCCGTTTCTGAAAAAGAAAAAATTTTAAGTCCAAATGGGAATTCTGCAACAAGCCCAACAGTAGATCGTCAATCTCAAAATACGATCGTAGAAGAAGCTAAGAAGTTAATGGGGATTCCTTATTCCTGGGCGGGTTCATCACCGACAGGGTTTGACTGCAGCGGATTTATTTACTATGTCTATAAAAAAGTGGGCTACCAAATCCCTAGATTGTCTGCAGCCACTTATTTCGATCTTGGCAAACCTGTATCCAATCCTCTGCCTGGAGATGCTATATTCTTTTATTCAAATCCGAACAATCCTTTTCTTATTACACACATGGGCATATATCTAGGAAACAATCAATTTATCCATGCTAGTTCTAGCAAAGGGGTAACGATTAGTTCGGTGGAGGAATCCTATTACAAATTAAGATTTGCAGGATATAAGAGGTTTTAAAGACAAATATGATTTCACGCACACTAAGACAGATTGGTATTAATTTTCATATAACCTAAAAGATATAAGAGAGTTTACCACCCTTTAAGATGATGAACTCTCTTTTTCTTTTACTCTAAAAAAATAGACAGAAATAAAATGGGATCTTGGCATAGGCACCCCTTACCATATGCGGGTAAGTCCCATTCAAAAAGAAATACAATTCAGAATATATCGTAACTAAAGGGGACCTTTAAACTATGAGAACTAAAATTGCAGTCGTATCTTTTTTGTCTCTTCTTTTTTTTGCTGGGTGGATCACTGAAACAAACGTAAGTGCAGACACAATTAACGCTAAAGGCTGGGAACCCATTAAGGTCAGCCCGCTTCCGAGCAGTAAAAGTATAAACTATAAATTTAGTAATAACGTCAAAATATTCACTAAGCCCTTCCCAGAACCATATCAAACCGTCAATGGAATTCTAACCTTCCGAGGTGGCCCGTTCCGAAACAACGCAGCATGGGGTACGCCAGTTATTAAAGAAGGTAAATTAACGAAGAGCTGGTCCTTCCGTACTTCTTCTTCACCACGATGGGGCGGCGGGGCAGGCTGGACGGGGCAGCCATGTATAATAGAATGGAACAAACAAGAACAACAGATTATGAATCTATATCCACAATATAAGAAGAAGGCAAATTTTAAAGAAATTGTTTATGGTTCGTTGGATGGAAAAGTCTATTTCCTAGACCCGGGAACTGGTAAACAAACTCGGAATCCTATTCATATACATAATCCAATTAAGGGAAGTGTAGCACTCGATCCGCGGGGATATCCTCTTTTATATGTAGGCCAAGGAATTCCTCAGACAGGAAAAATTGGCTATCGAATTTATAGCTTAATTGATCATTCCTTACTGGCATTTATTCCGGGGATCGATTCATTTGCCTACCGAAGATGGGGAGCTTTCGACAGCTCTCCGCTTATCAACAGAGAAGATGACACGATGATCCTTGGAGGAGAAAACGGTCTTGTTTACATGATCAAACTCAACACAGCATACAATCCAAAGGCAAAAAAAATTAAAGTAGCTCCTGTTATAAGTAAGTATCGTTATAAACAGCAGCAAAACGCTTACCAAGGAATTGAAAATTCAATTGCTGTGTACAAAAATATTGCATACTTTGCAGATAACGGCGGCGGAATACATGCTTTGGATGTAATCAAGAAAACACCGATTTGGTCCAATAAAGCTTATGATGATACAGATGCGAGCCTGGTCATTGAGGATCTAAACGGAGTTCCTTTTTTGTATACCGGTTCAGAGATTGATAAACAAGGTACCAAAGGCTTTGCTCGATTACAAAAACTAAACGGTCTGACAGGAAAGGTTGTTTGGGAGAAAAAAATACCGGGTTTTTCTCTTAAAGGGAAAAATCCCGTAAATGGCGGAGTTTTAGGAACCCCGATTATCGGAACAGGACCATTAAAAGGGCAAATCATTTTTACTATATCAAGATACAAAACCTTCAACGGAGGTTTGCTGATCAGCTTAGACACTAAAACAGGAAAGGAAATGTGGCGGTTAACACTGCCCCATTATGCATGGTCTTCAACAGTCGCAGTATATACAAAGGATCAAAAAGCCTATCTGATTCAAGGTGATTCCGTTGGAAACCTTTATCTCATTAACCAAAGAGGGAAAATTGTTCATAAAATCAACTTAGGTGCAAATATTGAAGCATCCCCAATCGTCGTAGGTCAACAAATTATTGTTGCTACAAGGGGAGGAAGATTTTTCAGTATGAATATGAGATAGATAGGGATGGGTAACCATTCCTATTTTGATTGGTGTCTAGTACCTATTACAATGGTAAAATAGTAATCAGCAACTATTTAATGAGGAGTGTCTATGAAATTATTACGTACCTACTTTTCTGTATTCGTTTCCATTCTTATTTTTCTTACTGCAACAACCAGTTATGCTGCAGAGCCGCTGGATGAGGTTAAGAATGTAGTAAAAGAGTATTATTACAAGGATGTTCCTGATTCCGTCTTGAGTAGTACAACCATACAAGACTTAACCAGACAACTGGATCCTTACTCTGTTTATATGACAAGGGAGGAATACGAGAGTTTCGTTTCTGCTATTGAAAGGAAGCTTGTCGGAATCGGTATAACCATAGAAGAACATGAGAAAGGGGTAAAAATTACTTCTGTTATCAAGGGTGGCCCAGCTGAAAAAGGAGGGCTAATGGCCGGTGACATTATTTTATCGGTAAATGGCAAAAAGCTAGCTGGGGAATCGGTTCAAACAGCCATAACGTTAATAACCGGAGAAGCAAATACTGCTGTAACCCTAGAATTCTATCGAGCTACCACTAACTCAACGAGTACAAAAACATTGATTAGAGAAGTTATTGAGTTACCGAATGTGGAAAAAATGCAGCTTGCTGGAAATATTGGCTATATCCGTTTAAATAGCTTTTCGTTAAACGCCGGAGATGAGATACAAACAGCCATCTCATCTATGCCAGGTATAAAGGGATGGATTTTTGATCTAAGAAGTAATCCGGGTGGCTACGTATCTGCCGCTCAAGATGTACTCGGTTTATTTCCGAAGGTACAAGATGCTTTTAAACTAACCTATAAAGGAAATGTCAGTTATTCCTATAAACCTATTAAACAAAAGCTTACATGGAATGCTCCTGTATCTTTGCTCATTAACTCCATGAGTGCAAGCGCTTCAGAAATGACCGCCGTTTCTGTAAAGGATCAACAAGCAGGAAAAATCTATGGTCAAATTTCCTATGGAAAAGGTGTTATGCAAAGCCTTTTTTCTCTTAGTGACCAAAGTGTTTTGAAACTGACGACAGCAGAATTTTTCGGTCCAAATGGAACTGCTGTACAAGGAAAGGGAGTTAAACCAGATGTCCTGACTCCTATTGGTAAAGAGCTTGTATACAGCCATCGTGACTTCTTACTTTCTGAACTCAAAAACTATACAAAACTGCCAGATTTAAAGAATGTACCAACCAATAAAGTTTTCACCATAAAAATGAATTCTTCTATGAACTGGAAAGATTTAAAGAATTCAGATGTCTCTCTCATTGAACTAGGTGATAAAGAACAGGCTGTAAGAATTCAAACGTCTACAAATAAACAACTGAAAGTCATTCCTGTAAAACCGTTAAAATCCAGCGCAAGCTACCTATTAATCATTCATCCAAATTGGAAGAATCAACATAACAAAAAAATGCAGCATGGCGCTTATCTGGAGGTAACGGTAAGGTGTCAACGGTAAGGTGTCAGGCACCGTAAAAAGACATTTTTATCGATTTTGTCTTTCTCTCATGGACATTCGAAATTTAGTACTACTATTTAAAAAAGAAGCACGCCATTCGATTGAATAATGGGTGCTTCTTTCTTTTGTGGAATGAAAGTGCGACACTTTCTCATACTGTCCTTTCACAGAAAACAAATATCGTTATTTGTCCACGGGCAGTGCCTGACACTGTTTAACCCGCTTACACTGTTTGAATATCGGTTCGTAAAAAATAACGGATAACACGATACATAGAAGTGTGACAATTACATAATAGTAGGCTAATTTATAGAATTCATGATATCCAAAATATATAAGGATCTTATTAATACTTTGGTAAAAGAAAATATGAAGGATATAGATATTTAATGAATAGCTACCCAATCTTGACAAGAGGCTTTTTTCTCCAGGCTTCTTTACTGAAGCAGTCACTAAATAAAAAGTAGTAATCATTAGAAAAACCACGTTTAAGCTTGATTGATAGATTGTCAGGATTACATAGAGCAAAGCTGATAAGCAAAAACCTATAAATGGATTTTTTATTCTATCCGTTTTAAGGTGTCCGATATAGTAGCCCATAGAAAGATAGAAAAATCCTTTTGTAAATCCACCATATTGAAATACATCGTTGAACGTAATCATTTCTGTCAGATTAGCCAAATATAGAATGGAAGAAATTAAAAATGTAACACTCGGCTTAACAGAAAAATGAACGCAAACTAATAACAGAAAAGCTGCTATGATCAAGGCAGGCAAAAACCATAAATGAAAGGATCCTATGGTTCCATTTAATAATGAAGTTAAAGATAAATTTTTTAAAATATTTTCAATACCTGTCCAAAAAGGCTTACCCAAGAAAAGACGATCTGAAAAAACAAGAAGAAATTTAAAAGCTATATAAAAAATAGTGAAAGATATATATAAGGTTAATATTTTATTAATATAACCTTTGTAATAAGAAATTGGTTTTAATGATAGAAAAAATCCTGAAGCTGCAAAGAAAAAAGGAACAGCAATATCTAATAAAGGCCGATAAAAATAATAATTGGTCATGGTAGCTAATTCATACTGTGGCAAAGAGCCTGTTGTATGGATAAGGACAACAGCAATCGCACAAAAGAATTTAATAATATCCATATTATAATAGTATTTCATAGAATCACCTGAATAAATGAAAAGTTTAAAAACAATTTTCATCATAACAGGCTAAAAGCAATTTTAACAATGTAAATAATGGTACTTCACAAGGCGGTGTCATCTATACGGTGTCAGGCACCGCAGAAAGACATTCCACAGTGTTTTGTTCACCTCCAGTAGACAGTTTTTGAAGAAGGATACCATTTCTTCCCCGTTGTCTTTTGTACGCGGACATATATTGTGTATTTGTCCACGGGCAGTGCCTGACACCGCAAAAAGACAATTGTCCACGAACGGTGCCTGACACCGACACCGTGACACCGACACCGCAAAAAAATCCCACAGGCTACATTTTGCCTGTGGGCCATTAGGGGTTTTCCCTATAATCGAGTATAAAAATAGGGGTTTCACTCCCTCTTCATCATATTCCATTACAAATTTCCTCTATAGTTACAAAAATCCCCATATAGTTACAAAAATTTCTAAACAAATACCCCTATAGGAATATCTTTTTTCCAGAAAAAATTTAAAATGGTAATATAATGTAAGGGATCACATTCATTTAACCATTTTCTAAAAGGACAGCCAAATGGAGTTTAAGCTCGCCTGAAGTGATTTTCGCTGAATTTCCCAGAGCTTTTGTTCGTTCTGTCTTTTTCTAGTACTATTTCATAACAATTAGAATATTGTTGGGAGGTATGTTCGACCGATGGATTTATGTTTAGTAGGAAACAAAATTAGAGAAATTCGAAAAATACTAGGCTTATCTCAAGAAGAAATAGCTGAAGGGATTTGCAGCCAAGCGCAGATTTGCAAAATCGAAAAGGGTGAAGTCTCTCCTTCGGCAGCAACCTTATATTTGATTGCAAAGCGTCTTGGAGTCGATATCAATTATTTTTTTGACGCTGGAACGACCCCCCGCCTTGATTATATACAAGAAGTAGAACACCAGCTTCGTCTTGCAACAAGGGAAATGCGCTTTGATGAAGTAAAAGAAATTGTGGATTCAGAAATGAAGAATCCTATTTTTACCCAAAATAACGAACACTTTCAATTATTGCTTTGGTACAAAGGAATCTATGAATACGAGCTAAATAAGAATACGGATACCGCGCTTTACTTTCTCAAGCAAGCCCTCTCTCTTACCCATAGCAATGAAAAAGTATGGTCTGAAAGAGAGTTGGATATTTTAAACAGCCTTGGGATCATCCATTTGGAAGAAAACCGTCATGAAGAAGCGCTGGACATTTTCAACGAGGCTTTTGAGCATTTTAAAAAACGGCCCATTGTAAGAGATGACTCCTTGATCATACGCCTTTCCTACAATAAAGCAAAGGTGCTGACCCGATTAAAAAAATATCAGGAATCTATTGATACATGCTCAAATGCGATAAATGAAGCCATAAAAAACCATAGTATGTATTTGTTTGGACAGCTCTACTATCAAATTGGCTACAATTACGAGCATATGCAGCTTCTTGAAAAAGCCCTTTTATTTTACGAGAAATCGATTTCTATATTCGAAATCCAAAAGGATTTCAAGTTTATCGATTATATCCAAAAGAAAATCAATCAAATAAAAAGGGCATAAACAAATGAAGAAAAGACATTTTGTGGAAACCTCTTCATGTCATTTATACACTATAAATATAGTAAAATACAACTATAAAAAAATAAGTCATTTTATAATAGTTTACAAATGGTTTAACAAAAAGTGCAGGATTCTTTTTTAAAAAGGGATCGTGCACTTTTTTGATATAATCTAAAAAGCTTAGCTCGATTAAAGAAGCTGGGATTATAGGGATTACTCACCTGTTTTGTAAATTTACTCGCCGAGTTTGGCAAAATACTCGCCGGATTACCGGATTTACTCGCCAAGTTAGCTGAAATACTCGCCAGTTCGGAGAAAATACTCGCCAATACCTTTTTCTAACGAATAATCAATGGCACACACAAAAAAAGAGGCAGTATCGATGATTCATCGGTACCCCCCATTCTCAATGGAATATAGTTACAAGGCCACTTTTTCTTTTGAATGAACAACGGTTTTGTCCCCAGTTGACTTGACCCAGGCCACTACCGGGATGATGAGAAGGGAAATGAAAATAACCCCGGTCCATCCAAACTCCGTCCAAACAAAGCCGCTTGCCGTTCCTCCAGTTGCTACCCCGATATAATAGCTTACGAGATATAAGCTTGATGCTCCCCCTTTATGATGGGAGGCTCTTTCGTTCACGAGAGCTGCCATCAAAGAGTGCGCGATAAAAAATCCGAGGCACGTTAAGCACATCCCGATTATAACGGCGGTTAAAGACGGGATTAAGCTTAAAAAAGCTCCTGAAATCAAGGTGAAGCTTCCTGCAAATATAATAGTCGTTTTTTTGATCACCGCTGCGATCCGACCGGCGACAATCGAGCCGACTACTCCTGTTAAGTATGCTGAATACGTGAAGGAAATATCTTTTACCGAAAGATTGAAGGGTTCTCCTTCTAAATAGAACGGTAAATACGTCCAAGTCCCCGTAAAAGCGACCTGCAGCATGACACCCATTGTAAATGCCGGAAGCAGGTTAGGGTTGGTTGTATGTACAAACATGCCGTAAAGATCCTTCCGAATACTAATCGTGCTCGGTTTGAAATGTCTTGAAGACGGAATGAACAGCACAAATAGTAGCAGCAGAACCAATCCGAGCCCAAACAGGCAATACACAGACGTTTGCCAGCTTGTCACGTCTGCAATATACCCAATCACTACGCGCCCTGCCATTCCACCAAGACCGTTTGCCGCTATATACATGGTGATTCCAAGGCTGATGCTATAAGAGGCGACCTCTTCGCTAATATAGGCAATGGCGGCTGCCGGAAGCCCCGCGATGAAAAAGCCCTGAATAAACCTTAGCCAAAGGAAGCCTTCAAAGGTAGGAACCATTGGCATGAAGAGTACAGGAATAACAGAGTACAAGAGTGTGAGTTTCATAATTGAAACCCTGCCCATTCGGTCTGATAAGAAGCCAAAAACGAGCAAGCCGATCATCATAGAAATGACAGAGACGGACAACGAAAGACTGGCCTTTGTTGAACTAACATGAAAAGATCTCACCAGCAGCGGCATAATCGGCTGCACAAAATAAAGATTCGCAAACGTTAAGATGGAAGCTGCTGTCATCGCCAGCATCATTTTATAAAAGTTTTGATCTCGCGGACCGTATTTTTCTTGACTCAATGCTTTCACTTCCGATGCATAAGTATTCAAAATTATTAGAAAAGATAAATTTATCTTACCATAATTCTGTGAATCTATGTCATTAGACTCCCGAAATTTCGCTAAAAAACTCCAGCACGTTAAAAATGTCCCTCAGATAGGGTATAATAGAAGAATATGTTTTTTCGAAAGTTAGCTTCAAGATTTCGACTTTGTAACGGTTTCATAATAGAAGAATGTTTTTTCGGAAAGGTTCGGAGGTGTAAGAGTTGGCGATTGAAGAATTGTTGTTTTTTGCTGAGGAGCTAAGCGATACACTAAGCCCGAAGCTGGCAGATGATGTGGTTGCAGTTCAGCGCGGTCTCGTGCTTTACAGACAAGAGCTCGTTTATAAACTGACAATGAATGCGGATTTCATAAGGGCTACTGTCCAGGATGTTACGCCTGTTCAAGTGGAGCTTGATTTACTAGCACCCGCTAACGGTTCATGTACGTGCAAGCAAGACTTCATCTGCCGCCATCAAATGGCTGTCTTCTTTTCTGCTTATGAACAGGTTGGGAGCGTTAGCGAATGGGTGACCACGTGGAAAAATGGGAAGAAGCCTACAAGCCTTGTGTCACAGGAAATCCAGCTACAAAAAGCGAGGGACCTTCTTTCTAAAACCCAAACCTTAGAACGGAGCTATGAGGCATGGAAGGAATTCGCAGCGGATTGCTATAAAAGGCATATTATTGAAAACCTTCATATACCGTCTTATTTTATCCAAAATAAATGGGACCTTTTGATGCAGAACATTGGGGCAAAGGCTCCTTTTGAACAAGAATGGAAGGCCATGTACCGCTTTGTGACAAACTTTCAGATCTTCTTGATGATGTCTGAAACGATCCAAAGTGCAAACATACCGTATGCTACAAAAAGCTTCTTGCATTATAAATCAGAAGGTATTAACGAACGAATACACGATGCCATTCAAGTGCTTACAAGACAAGCTCGTCCGTTTGCGTTCGATGCTTTCTTTGAGGGCATCAAAAAGGACACAGAACGGCTGACAATCGGTGTTGATGGCTTGGAGTACGAAAAAGTCGATTTGTACCGCACGATTTGGAGCTTTTTATTAAAGAATAAGGATTGGCGGCAGGAAGAATTAAAAAAGCTTGAAGAAAAGCTTAGCGACATTCCGAAAGAAAAGACAAACACCTACATGATTGCTGCAATTCACCTATCCCTTTTAAATGATAAAGATGAGCAAGCCGTATCCTTACTCTCTCAGCTCGGACCAGATGCCTGTCCATACCTATATTACTGGATTCAACGTCTTAACGATTTAGACCATGAAATGCGGGCGCTTCCTTTTATTGAGTTCTTAAATCAGAACTTAAAGGAATTTTTAAAGAAGCTTGACAATTATTATGAAGCAGCAGATTTTGTTCGGACGATTGCTTCTCCGATCCAGATTTTCTGTCACAAAACCAACCGGATCGATCTACTGGAAAAATTTTTTCAAATAAGCCTTCCTTATAGTTTTTACCTGTATGCCAATTATTTGCTTGTTAACGGACAATATCGAAAATGGGTAGAGCTGCAAATTATTGTCGGCTTAGATCCTGATCGGATTAGCTCGGAGGTTTTAAAGAAAATCCAAGCTCATGATCCCGCTCTGCTTTTGCCGATTTATCACCGGCTTGTTGCGGATGCCATTCTTTTGAAAAATCGCCAAAGCTATAAAAAGGCTGTCCGTTATTTGAAAAAATTGCGAACCATTTATAAAAAATTGAAGCGGGAAAATGCTTGGGAAAGCTATATCGATAATCTTCAATCTTCAACCCGAAGAATGCGGGCTTTTCAAGAAGAATTGCAAAGGGGAAAGCTAATTCATGTATAGTAAGTTGATTGTTCATACTGCCCTGATGGAAGATGGACGATATGTATTGACGGCAACAGACGTGGAAGGATTTGTGATTGAGCCAAAAGCTTTGGCCAATCTTCTGTTCATTTGGGATGAGGCCAGCTTTTACGGAACGAAGCTTGAAATCAATGATGCTTTAGGCGGAATCGTACTGGATGCCTGGGGAATCGTCTCGCTGTTTTCACAGGACAGCTTTCCTTCCTTAGTAGACTGGGAATGGGATGAGTTTTCGTTTTTATTTTTATCAACTGCTCCCGTGCTTTATGATTCGATTAAGAGCGGGGTACCAATCCCGGATTTCTCCAGCCTTCAGTCTGAACAGATTGGCTGGCAGCTCCCTAAGCAGGTGCTCGAAGAGTTTGAGCCCGATTTTTGGAAAAATTCCATCGTGTTCTCAAACGATGAAGAACTGCCAACCAAAGACTTCATTCATACGCTCTATAATCAAGCCGCTGATACTTATTTGAAAAGCTTTGCTCCTAATCATGAAAAATGGGAAGCCGCTCTAAGCGCCCTAAAAAAATCGCAGCTGACTTCAGAGGAGCTGCAGGAGTTTTTTACCGAGGAACGCTGGAGCAAATGGATTGGAGTACAGGAGGATCCTAAGCCTTTTACGGCTGGTCTTCGTCTGATCGAACCGTTGGATGGAGAAGGACCTTGGGAGCTGGAAATCATTTTGCGTTCTAAAAAGGACGAAACGGACATTCACGTGTATGGAAAAGAAAAAAAGCTGCCGCGCGGCTGGAAGGCTCATTTACATGCAGTTGAAGAAGAAATCCAGGGCTGGTTGAGTCTGATTCCTTGGCTAGGTACGAACGGACAAATCAAGCAGGAATTGAGCGAAGCGGAAGCTTGGGATTTTTTAACCGAAGCAAGTGAAAAGCTGCTGTTCCTGGGTGCGGAAATCCTGCTTCCATCCTGGTGGAACGCGATCAAAGAGTCGCAGCTTAAGGTCAAGGCTCGGGTAAAAAGCCAATCAACAAGAGGACCTTCCTATGTCGGCTTGAACGCGTTGATGGATTTTGATTGGCGAATTTCGATGAATGGCGCTGATTTAACCGAGGAGGAATTCCAGCAGCTTGTTTCGGATAAGAGAAGGCTCGTCTATATAAAAGGCCAGTGGGTCAAGCTCGATCCTTCTTTAATCAAGCAAATACAGGAGCTCATGAAAACGGCAGACAATAAAGGCATTCCTTTAAGCGAGCTGTTTTATCAAGAGCTGCTTCAAGAAGAAGTGATGGAGGATGAGGAAGAGGATCTCTCCGACTTCATGAAAATTCAGTTTGAGCTGAACAAGGATTTAAAAAAGCTGATGGCCTCTTTGCGAGAGGTAAAATCGATCCCGATGCAGGAAGCTCCTCCTTCCTTTCAGGGCTCCCTGCGCCCTTACCAGGTTCAAGGCTTAAGCTGGCTACTGTATTTGCGCAAGCACGGGTTTGGAGCCTGCTTGGCTGATGATATGGGGCTTGGAAAAACCGTTCAGGTGATCAGCTACCTGTTGTCGGTTAAAGAGCAAGAGGACTTGGAGGCGGTCGACACTTCCGTCTCCGCCAAAAAAGACGAAGCAGCTGCTGATCCTTTATTGCCAGTTAATACGTCAAAACATGTTGCTGATCCTTCCTTGCCAGTCAAGAAAGAGGAAGCAGCTGCCGTTACTTCATTGCCAGTCAAAAAAGACGAATCAGCTGCCATTACTTCATTGCCAACTAAAAATGCTGAAACGGGTGATGTCTCTTCCTTGCCAACTAAAAATGCTGAAACGGATGCTGTCTCTTCCTTGCCAACCAAAAATGCTGAAACGGATGCTGTCTCTTCCTTGCCGGCCAAAAATGCCGAAACGGATGCTGTCTCTTCCTTGCCAAGCAAAAATGCCGAAACGGGGGCTGTCTCTTCCCTACCGGCCAAAAAAGCAGCACTCATTGTATGTCCAACTTCTGTGCTCGGAAACTGGCAGCGGGAGCTTGAAAAGTTTGCTCCAAGCTTAAAGGTGTATTTACATTATGGGAGCAATCGCGTTAAAGGCGAGGATTTTGCTGACTTTGTCGGCGGGTATGATGTTGTGCTCACCACATACGGCATGACGCATGGCGATTTTGAGGAGCTTTCCTCCGTTTATTGGAGCAGTGTCATTTTGGATGAAGCGCAAAATATCAAAAATGCTAGTACGAAGCAGTCGCGGGCTGCCCGGAAATTAAAGGGGCGCCATCACATTGCGTTGACCGGAACACCGATGGAGAACAGGCTGAGCGAGCTTTGGGCGATTTTTGATTTTATTAATAAGGGGTATCTCGGTACGCTTCGACAATTTCAGGAAAAATACGTGGCAAGCATTGAACGGGATCAAGAAACGGAAAAAATTAAAGATCTACAGAGATTGATTCAGCCGTTTTTATTGCGCCGGACGAAAAAAGACAAAGACGTAGCACTGAATCTACCAGACAAACTTGAGCAAAAAGAGTTTGTGCCACTGACCTCGGAGCAGGCCTCCCTTTACGAACAGCTGCTGAAGGATACATTTGCTCAGATCGACAAGTTGTCCACATTTGAACGTAAGGGTGTCATTTTGCAAATGCTCACGAAGCTTAAGCAGATTTGTAATCATCCTGCCCTATACCTGAAGGAGGAGAAGGTGGCTTTTGCACGGGAGCGTTCAGCTAAGCTAGATAAGCTGTTTGAACTGATGGATGCTGTGATGGAGCAAAATGAAAGCAGCTTGATCTTCACGCAATATATCGGGATGGGCGAAATGATCCAAAGTCTCTTTGAGCAGCATTACGGGATAAAGGTGCCTTTTTTAAATGGAAGCGTGTCGAAAAATGCGCGTGATGAGATGATTAGCCGCTTTCAAAATGGTGAATTTCCGATTTTTATCCTGTCTTTGAAGGCTGGGGGCACCGGATTAAACTTGACAGCTGCAAACCACGTCATCCATTATGATCGCTGGTGGAATCCTGCTGTTGAAAACCAAGCAACAGATCGGGCGTACCGGATTGGGCAAAAGAGGTTTGTCCACGTGCACAAGCTGATTTGCACTGGAACGTTAGAGGAAAAAATCGATCAAATGCTAGATAAAAAACAAGCTTTGAATGATGAGATTATTCAAAGTGATAACTGGATTACAGAGCTTTCGACAGAAGAAATAAAGGAATTGGTCGCTTTAACTTAGGGTTGATAATGCAAGTGAGCTCTTCATTTAAAGGTTGATAAATAAGGGCATCACTTGCATTTTTTTGTAAGCCTTACTCCTCAACCCTTTGATAACCGTTATTCGAAGAGGGTGCCTTTTTCTTTACAGCCTTCACTTCCTGCTTCGGCTTTATATGAACAAAAAAGTTGATTTTATTATCCTCTTTAATCATGATGTACGGGAGGATCTCCGTGAGGCTGGAGTTATTTTTTTTGTATTGCGCTGAGTTTTCTTTCAGAATTAGCTGACCAGGGTTAAGCAAGATCTTCATTTCTGTCTGTTGATTCTTTTCGTTTAAGAAGGTAAAAATGTTTTCATCCTGTAGTTGGTATTGACAATATTGGCCTTTCTGATCTGGGGTGTAATGAAGAAACTGTAGTGCATCGTAGAATGTTGGTGATTTAACAAGAGGAGAACGGTCTTTCTTTTCTTCAGTAAGAAAAATAATGGACGGGGTTTTCTTTATCATTCGTCTTATAATTTTATGTAAGCGATGATATTCCATAAAATTTTCTTTAACCTCCTATTAATTCCTTTTCTTCCCAAATCCAATAATTCGGTTCATTTTCTTCAAAATCCTTTCTTTTTTTACAAATTTTTAATGTATGTTACTTTTTGTCACAATTTGTTCAAAGTGTGCTTTGGTTGAGAAAGTGCAGCCTAAAGGAAAATACGGTTTCCATGAAGAAAATAGAATAAAAGAGAGAAAAATCAATCTTAAGAAGGTGAAAAACATGACTTTAGAAGAAATGATGAAGAAGCTTGAAGAATTGGGCAATGAACAAACAAAAAACACGTATTTGCGCCACGGTGCGAAAGAGCCTCTTTTTGGAGTGAAAATTGGGGATTTGAAAAAGCTCGTCAAATATGTAAAAAAAGACCACGAGCTGGCGCTTGCTCTGTATGAAACGGGTAATCATGATGCGATGTACCTTGCCGGACTTTCTGTCGATCCAAAGAAAATAAGCAAGGAAACCTTACAGACCTGGGTTGAAAAAGCCAACTGGTATATGGTAGCAGAATATACCGTTGCAGGTGTAGCAGCTGAAAGCAAATATGCTTTAGAATTAGCCAGGGAGTGGATGAAATCTGAGAGTGAAATGATTGCAACATGCGGGTGGAGCACCTATAGCAACTATATTTCCATAACCCCGGATGAAAAATTGGACTTAGATGAAATCCGAAGCCTATTAAAGCAGGTGAAAAACACCATTCATGAAGAAAAAAATCGAGTCCGTTATACAATGAATACCTTTGTTATTGCCGTCGGTGCTTACATTCAGGAGCTATCCGACGAAGCCAAACAAGTCGCCGAAAAAATCGGAAAGGTGCATGTTGACGTTGGACAGACAGCCTGTAAAGTGCCTTTAGCAACTGAATATATTAAGAAAATTGAAGACAAAGGAAAAATTGGCGCAAAGAAGAAGACTTGTATTTGTTAAATGAAAGACCTAAGCGGGTAAAAAAACAGACTGCATTTGCAGTCTGTCAGATTTGAGGATCGGCTGAGGCATCATTCTTTCTCTAGAGGAGTTAAGGGGAAACTAATTCGGGGAGTAATGAAGAGCAGAATGGGACTGCTCTTTCTTAGGTGCAATTGGTTTTCTAAAGGGACGAACATTGGGTTCATGCCTTTTTCAATGTGAGTGCACTCATTGGAAAGCAAGTCTCCTCATTTAAGCGAAAATTCCTTTGATTTAAGCGAAAAGACCGATGATTTAAGCGAAAACTCTTTTGATTTAAGCGAAACATCCCATGATGTGAACTACCCACCACCTACGCTTCGCTTAGAGGTGGGGGCTTCTAAGGTAGTCGCACCTAACGGTACGAAATTCACTTAGCTATCGAGCCTGTTCCATGCTCTATTTATGATTATACTAACAGTCGCAATCCTTCACGCTTGATATTGATAGAAGCATTCCAATCACGGTCTGCCACAAAACCACAATCACAGCGAAATGTACGCTCAGAAAGAGACAGAGACTCCTTTACTTGACCACAACATGAGCAAGTTTTGGATGATGGAAACCACTTATCTATTTTGATAAGCTTTTTCCCTTGCTCCTCTAGCTTGTACTGGAGAAATGTCGTGAACATATCCCATGCGTTATCAGTAACGCTTTTACCGAAGTTGAGGGCTTGTGACATTCCTTTCATGTTGAGGTCTTCGATAACCACGCAGTCGTACTGTTTCGCTAATTTGTGCGATTCCTTATGAAGAAAGTCCTTACGTTGGTTTGCAATCCTTTCATGTAGCATCGCTACTTTCAAGCGTTGTTTGTGCCAACGATTAGAGTATTTCTTTCTGCGTGATAGAATACGCTGTTCCTTCACTAATTTCCCCAAGGCTTGGCGATAGAAACGGGGGTAATTGGCTGTCTTACCTTCTTCACTATCGACAAATAAACCGTTCATGGAAAAATCTAAGCCAACAACAGCTTGTACTTCTTTTTGTACAGGTTGATGTTCATATTCAGTAAGAATAGAAACATAGTATTTTCCTGTTTTTGTTCGAGAAATGGTGCATGACTTAATGACATGATGTGACGGAATTTCTCGATGTTGTTTGATTTTGATACATTTGAGTTTTGGTAATTTGATATAGCCATCCAAAAGCATAATGTTTCCGTTGACCACGTTGGTTGTGTAGGATTGTCTTGTCTTACGTTTTTTGAACTTCGGAAATTCAGCACGACCAGAAAAGAAGTTTTTGAATGCCTTCTGCAAATTGAGTTGAGCGTTTGCCAACGCAAGGCTATCGACTTCTTTGAGCCATGCAAACTCCTTTTTGTACTTGGCAGGAGTCGGGAATTTTTGCATTTTCAAGGTTTCTTTATCGTCCTTGAACTTCTCATATGTTTCCTTTCGTTCAGCCAACATTTTATTGTAGACGAAACGAACGCAACCGAAGGTTTTCACAAGAAATTGCTCTTGTTCTTGTGTTGGGTACAGACGAAATTTATATGCTTTGTTTGCCATATCGAATCACCTCACTTCATCCCTTGATTTTCTATATACTGCTTTATCACTTCAATAGACGCACCACCCGTTGTAAGTAAGCAAAAGCTTCTTGACCAAAAATACTCTTTCCAAAGTTTTCTTTTCACTTGTGGATAATGCTTTTTGATAAGTCGAGAACTTGCACTTTTATAGGCATTGATGAACTTTGATAGTTCACTATTCGGATGTGCTTTGAACAAAATATGCACATGGTCAATATCATGATTCCATTCGACCAAGGAAATATTGTAATTTTCACCCAGTCGAACAAACATATCTTTTGCATAGTTAGATATGGTATCATCAATCACTTGTCTGCGATATTTTACGACCAGAACAAGATGATAGTACAACATGAACACTGAATGATTATTGTTGTCTAATTTCATTGATATAACAGCCTTTCATTTATATAATACTGATTATATCATATCACAAAAAAGACAACTTTAGGCTACACCTAACCGAAATTCATCTCCCACTTTCACTGGTGCTGACGCACCTTCACGTTTAGAAGTGGGAGACTTCTTTCGGAGGGAAGTTAAAAGTGGACTTTTCTAATGAGGCTGTCTAGGTTGGAGAATCATGTGTTTGGAACGGAGGTGACGAGATGATTCAGGATTCTGCGTTAGGCTTTCCAGCTTGTGAAGCAAGACTGTTTGGTTTTCTTCAATACGGGCAATGGCATATTTCAGCAATGATAATTCCTTTCGAATGGAGGAGATTTCTTCTTCCCTTTGACTAAGTTTTTCTTGGTTCTTTGCAATTAATCGGATCAAAGTTGATATGATCTCTTCTAATCGAATGATTTTCTCTTCGTTTTTCATCTCACAAACTACCCTCCCTCTGTCTACATAAACGCTTACTCATGAGCGGAGCCTATACCCTTGCAAGCTCTTGTGTTCTTTCGGAACTAGAAGGCTTCGGGCCAACAAACTTCAATCCCTCTGCCACCACTTCGGTTACATAAACCTTTTTTCCTTCTTGATTTTCGTAATTTCTCGTTTGGAGTCGGCCAGTAATGCCGATGAGAGATCCTTTTTTACAGTATTGGACCAGGTTTTCTGCCATTTTTCTCCATACGGTACACTGCACAAAGTCAGCATCGAATTCCCCTTCACCATTTCTGTAATTACGGTTCACAGCCAAAATAACGTTAGATACAGCCCTGCCTTCAGGAGTAAATCTTAGCTCAGGATCTTTTGTCAGCCTTCCAACCAGCACTACTTGATTAATCATGTATCTCATCTCCTTTTATAAAGATGTACTTATCGTACATCCAAAGGAAATTGTTGTAAAACAGCTGAAAAATTTCATTTTCGACCCTTTTCATTAGAAAAATGGATTTTTCCTATAAGAGAAAATTGGGATTTAACACGATTTACTCAAAGGAAAACGACGCTCGATATTTTTTTATTTTTCTACGTGATATTTTTCGACAAAGCCTCTTAATGGATGATGCCATTTCTACAGATTTCCTTATTTTTTAACAAATTCCTTTGTTTGGTCATGTGAAAAATTGAATATGATATAATTAAGGCAATGTTTTAGACGGTACCTGAAAAGAATGGAGGGAAAGACGTGAAATCATTTAAACTTGTATCTTTACAGCTTGTCTTAGACAAACATCAGCTAGAGGATGTAAATCTATTGGACGGATTAATTATTAACAAGGAAGACGAGCATAACCGGTGGCTAATTGAAGCTTTCGTGACAAGTGGAGAATATGAAAAGTTCAAAACGTATTTTTCCAGAACGGATGATTTAACGATCCAGGCTATCATTACGAAAAGGGAAAACGACCCAGCCACCTTCCTCACAAAAATACTTCATATAAAAGAAGTGGAAGATTGCTATAGTATTTTATTTGAGGGCACTTTAAAAAAATTAAAAGTCGAATACGCAGAATTACTGTTACAAAATTTATTGCAGCGAGGCTTATCTGGACTCGAGCTGCTTCAGGAGTTTAAAGAAAAACTCAGAGTCCGACCGAAAATTACAGAATTGAAAAAATAACAAGAGATTAAGTGAATATATCTTATTATCTTCGTCTAAAAAACAGGAGCCTATTTCAGCTCCTGTTTTTTTAAAAAAATTATTCGTCTCTGTTATCTGCATCTTTACGATCATTTTCGTCTTCAATGACGTCTTCTTGAGGCGTGTTTTGGTCATTAACTGGATCATTATTATCATTAACGTTTTGATCCGTATTCTCGTCCGTCACACCGTTGTCTCCGTCGTTATCGTTATCCATATTATCTTGCGTGTCTTGGTCTTGTACATTTGTGTCGTCTTCAGGCGGCGGCTCGTTATCAGTAGCGCAGCCCATTAATAACATTGCTGACAGCACAGAACCCCCGATTAGAGAAAGTAGCTTTTTATTCATGATACAGCACCTCCTTTGATGTTGTTTAGACCTGATTTGGTGGTCAATGGTATTTTGCCCGAACTATGAAAAATGTTACATAAAACAAAAATTTATTTTTATCAGAAAAGCGGAAAGCGCCTACTTAACTTTGACAAGAAAAAGCGCAAAAAAATAGATCAAGCAAATGCTTGATCTTTCCATAAGGGAGAATGATATGGCTTACCAACCATCATATCATTATTAAAATATAAGCTCTTAAAAATAATGTTTAAAGAGCAATGTATATTATATATGCATTTTGACGATTTTCAATCCATTAAGCAACAAAATCATTCTACAGACCCTCTTGTTTCCATACATTTCATTTAGTATAGGACCTGTATGGCTGCCAAATTGGAAAAATGTATGTTATTCCTCTTTCTTTGCACCTAATGCGAAAGTAATCTCTGTTTCGCAGGCAATTTCTCCATCAACTGTAGCAACAGCTTTACCCTTTCCGATTGAGCCTCTTAAGCGGACCATTTCGACTTCAAGTCGCAGCTGGTCGCCAGGTTTCACTTGTCTTTTGAAACGACAATTGTCAATGCCTGCAAAAAAAGCGATGCGACCTCTATTTTCTTCTTTAATCAGGATGGCTGCTGCGCCAACTTGTGCTAGGGCTTCAACAATTAGTACACCAGGCATGACCGGATAATCCGGAAAATGGCCGTTGAAAAACTCTTCATTCGCTGAAACGTTTTTAATTCCTACTGCTCTTTTTCCTTCCTCGAGCTCGATAATCTTATCGACTAATAGAAAAGGGTAGCGATGAGGAATGATTTCTTTAATTTGTGTAATATCGTACATGGTTTTACCTCCTATGTATTCTCTTTCTATCCTACCATTTTTTTCGAGATGAATTCCTGTTCTTATGAAAAAATCTCTGCAGAATTTGCTCTGCAGAGAAGATTTTACGATTCTTTTTTTACCAAATCTACAATATGCACCCATGTGTCTTTTTTGAAGACATCTAGAGCCTTACCATCTCCAAACACACTGTAGCCTACAACTAAGCCGATTGCTGCAGAAATGACAATCAATAAGGCAATCATGATGATTCTAAGCCAGATCGGAATAAGTCGAATACGGATTTTTCTCTTTTGTTCAGGCTGCTTCTCACCTGACAGTTCTTTTTTATATTCTTCTCTAGTTAAACTTTTTTGTTCCACTAGTACATACTCCTTTTAACGAATTCCGTTAATTAACCCCATCATTTGATCAGCAAGCGTTACAGAACGTGCTTGAAATTGATAATGGCGCTGCAGGTTGATTAAATCTGTCATTTCCTTTGACATATCGACATTGGAAGCTTCAAGCGTTCTTTGCTGTAAGGCAATATTTTGACGAAGGCCACCGTTCAGGTCTGTGTAGATGGCGTCTTCTTCAATGCCAAGCTCGTCTGCCTCATTGGATAGACCAAGCGTGTTGTTCATCTTTTGTTCTAAGTATTGCGGTTTTTTTACCGATACGATACCAAGAGAAAAAGTTTGTTTCTGAAGATTGTCCTTTTCGACGATTAGTTCACCATGCTCTGTAAACGTAATATTTTTCACGCTGCCTGTTACGATGATTGGTTGGTTAAACTCATCCAATATTGGATAACCGCTGCTTGTAACTAGCATGAGGTTATTGGATCCTGGCGCTACGGGATTTAAATAAAAAGCTCCGTCTCTTGTTAGGTGAATCGCCTCACGATTGTTTTCCGTCACACGGACTTTGAAAAACAAATCTTCTTTCGTCAAAGCCACATCTAAGTCCCGTCCTGTCGGCTTTAGACTGCCTTGAGCAAGAACAAGCTTGGTCTGGCTTAGTTTTGCTCCAACACCCTGTCTAATTCCATTCGGCGTTAATCGGCCGATTTCCCGATTGCTATGTATTTGATTATTGAATTCTTGAAACAAAAGCTCGTTAAAATACGTTTCTTTTCTTTTAAAGCCGTTCGTTTGGACATTTGCCAGGTTATGGCCGATGATATCCATTTTATGCTGAAGCTGACTCATTGTATTCGTTGCCGTAATCATGGTACGATTCATGTATTAAATCCCTCCAAAGGGCTTATTATCCGATTCTTCCAATTTCATTGACCGTTTTTTCAAGACTTTTATCATATGCTTGAAGCACCTTTTGGTTTGCTTCGAAAGCTCGATAGGCAGTTAGCATGTCTGTCATGGTACGTGCTGTATCCACATTCGATTGTTCGATATAGCCTTGCTGAAGCTTAAACTGAACGTTTGCGTTATTAAAAGCATTGGCTAAAGGTTGGCCATCTTCCGTTCTGTATAAGCCGTCCCCTTCTTTTATTAAACGATAGGGATTATCCGCGTAGGCCACTGACAGACGAGCAACAGGCTGGTTATTTTCTAAAATAATACCATTTTCATCCACAACAAACTGATCGCTGTTCAACTGGATTCTGTTGCCTTGATCATCCAGTACGTAATATCCGCTCGACGTCGTCAAAAAGCCCTGCTGGTCCAACGTAAAGTTTCCATTCCGAGTATATCTTTCTTCTCCATTCGCATTCATTACTGTAAAAAATACTGTCCCACGCTTCCCGTTTTCCTCATTAACAGGAATTTGCAAATCCACTAAAGCAATATCGGTCTTTTTGTCCGTAGCTATGATATCCCCTTGTCTAAAAGCAGGAATCGCTTCTTGCATATAAACACCTGTATTGAGTCCACCTACAACAGGATTAAAAGGAAGGTTCAATTTCTTTTGCGTTGGCACTGTCACTTGGTCCATTCTTCTTAATAGCATTTCCGGAAATGCGCGGACGCTTGATTGATCCGCCTTAAAGCCTGGAGTGTTAGCGTTCGATAGGTTATTTGTAAGCATTTCCGTTCTGCGCTGCTGTGCAATCATTCCAGAAGCAGCGGTATAAAAGCCTCGTAACATTTGATTCACCTCAATATCGGGAACGGATTCCAGATTCCGTACACATATATAATTCCATTATATACAACTTATCGGTTGAGCACATAGGTTTTTTTACGATATGAGGAAAGATGAAGGCAAAAGGTAGTTATTTTTTTAGGTTTTAAAAGAAGTAGCAGTATTTGATTTTTTATATAGTTATGAATATAAGAGAATAACGGGGGATATTTTTTCTAATGAATCGATATATTCGAATGGCGACCGGATCCTAATGGCCGTTATATTGGAATGACGACCGATATATTGATCGTGATGACCGATATTTTAGAACGACGACCGATATATTGATCCTGATGACCGATATATCGGAATGACGACCGATATATTGATCGTGATGACCGATATTTTAGAACGACGACCGATATATCGAAACGACGACCGATATATTGATCGTGATGACCGATATATCGGAACGACGACCGATATATTGTTCCTGACGACCGATATATCGGAACGACGACCGATATATCGACCCTGATGACCGATATATCGGATCGACGACCGATATATTGATCCTGATGACCGATATATCGGAATGACGACCGATATATTGATCGTGATGACCGATATTTTAGAACGACGACCGATATATTGATCGTGATGACCGATATATCGGAACGACGACCGATATATTGTTCCTGACGACCGATATATCGGAACGACGACCGATATATTGTTCCTGACGACCGATATATCGAAACGACGACCGATATATTGATCGTGATGACCGATATATTGGATCCTGCCTAAAAATAGCAACAGATAAATTTTGTTCATTCAACCCGTTTTCGAGATCATTCAACCCGATCTTGAAATAATTCAACCCATTCTCAAAATAATTCAACCCATTCTTAAGAAAATTCAACCCGATCTCGAAATAATTCAACCCATTCTTAAGAAAATTCAACCCGTTTTTGAATTAATTCAACCCGTTCTCAAAATAATTCAACCCGACTATAATCAGACATACATCTCCTTATCTAATAAAAAACCACAGCTTAATAGCCGTGGTACAACAATTAAAATATTTCTGGTTAATCCTATGAAAAAAGGAGCCCGTTTGAACGGTATCTCCCTTTCATCTATCAGCCAAAACGTCTTTTTGAAATTTTATCCATGTTATCAAGCATAATGCCTGTTCCGATTGCCACGCAGTCCATCGGATTTTCTGCGACCAATACCGGCACTTTTAATTCTTCTGCAAGAAGTTGATCAATTCCGTGAAGCAAAGCTCCTCCGCCTGTTAGAATAACACCGCGATCAATAATGTCTGCAGAGAGTTCAGGTGGTGTACGTTCTAGCACACCCTTTGCAGCTTGAACGATAACAGCAATAGACTCACGTAAAGCTTCTTCAATTTCTTCTGAATGAACAGTAATGGTTCTTGGAAGTCCGGAAACCATGTCACGTCCGCGAATATCAATGGATTCGTTACGGGAACCAGGGAACACAGTTGCAACTTTAATCTTAATATCCTCAGCCGTACGTTCTCCAATGAGAAGCTTATATTTGCGCTTAATATAATTTAGAATCTCATTGTCAAATTTATCTCCGGCCATTTTAATAGAAGCGGAAGTAACGATATCGCCCATTGAAAGGACGGCAATATCCGTTGTACCTCCTCCAATATCAACGACCATGTTTCCGCTCGGTTGGAAAATATCCATTCCCGCACCAATCGCAGCCACTTTTGGCTCTTCTTCTAAATATACCTTTTTACCGCCACTTTTTTCTGCCGCTTCTTTGATCGCTTTTTGCTCAACGCTCGTAATGTTAGTTGGACAGCAAATTAAAATGCGCGGCTTTGAAAGAAAACCTTTTACGTTCAATTTATTAATAAAATGCTTTAACATCGCTTCTGTAATATCAAAATCCGCAATAACACCATCTTTTAAAGGACGAATAGCCACAATATTTCCAGGTGTACGTCCAACCATTCGACGAGCCTCTTCACCTACAGCGAGAACGCGGTTCGTGTTCTTATCGATCGCTACAACAGATGGCTCGTTTAACACAATTCCTTTACCTTTAACATGAATCAACACATTGGCAGTCCCAAGGTCTATTCCAATATCTCTAGCAAGCATGTTAATTTTTTCCTCCTTAAATACGTACATTCAACGAACTTCTGTCCTAATTGTTTATTTTATCACAATATATAAGCCAAAAGTAAGATAAAATTAATTGTTTTAATAATTTTTCTACATATTTTTGAAGGAAAGTTCATGGTCCTTGTAGATGGTCAAGAGGATCGTTCGGTAAACTCCGTTAGCGGGAAACGAGTTCGGTTTCTTCGTACATAAAGGAAAATGGACACCTTCATTAAAGCGGAAAAATTCGTGTTTTTAAGGGAGGAAACCTTGTTTTAGTTGGACAAATCCGTTTTTTTATGCGGATGAATCAATGGTTTAAGCGAAGCTTCTCTCGATTTAAACGAAGCTTCCTTTGATTTGAGACTTCTCTCGATTTAAGCGAAGCTTCCTTTGATTTAAGACTTCTCTCGAATTAAGCGAAACGTCTTTTGATTTAAGCGAGACTTCTCTCGATTTAAGCAAAACTTCTTTTGATTTAAGCGAAAAGCCAGATCTGTTACTTTCATGAAAAAAGACGGGAAGTTGCTTTTTCCCTTCCCGTCTTTTTTGCAGAATCCTTATTCAATTTAGTTCATCAATTCTTCTTTTTCAGGCTTTTGATATTTCATTTTTGTTGCTTCCCCACCACGAAGATGGCGAATGGATTTATGATAATCCAAAATCTCTTTCACTTCGTTTGCCAGCTCTGGATTTATTTCCGGTAGCCGCTCGGTTAAATCTTTGTGGACAGTACTTTTGGATACACCAAACTCCTTCGCTATGACGCGAACCGTTTTTTTTGTCTCCACGATATACTTTCCGATCTTGATAGTTCTTTCTTTGATGTAATCGTGCACACCACTCGACCTCCCCAAATTGGATGTGAGAAGTGTGAAATGAGATTCGCTTATTTGTTTATTTACAACTAATCCTAAAAGGAACAAATAATATATCTTCAACTAAATCTAGAATAGCCACTGACGACTCCTCACCTCAACCACTCTCTTTTTAAGGTTTGTAACATTTTATTAGCTTGGTTCAGGTAATATGCACGAAAAACACAAGAAGGACAAGGTATCCCGATACTTTTTTTCTGAAAATTTATATACATTTCATTTCTTATACTGCTTTGATATAACAGAAGAAGTCGGGAAATAAAATAGGAATGCAAAAAAGAGACTGTTCACTTCACACAGCCTCTTGTAAAAGTAAAATATTTTTACAGCATCAGCCTCATTTGACTGTCCGTTGCTTTTAATAGATCTCCCAATGTTTTGTTGCCGCGGTCGTAGAATAGCATAAGAAGTTCTGCAAAAAGGTAAGCCGTTGTTAATGCATCTCCAATGGCAGAATGCCTTTCATAAATTCTTGTTCCAAAGGCCATTGCATATCTTTCTAAATCCCTCATATCATACGATGGTGCAACATAGCCGATTAAATCTAATGTATCTACGGTGACGGGCTTCTTTAAATTGATTTTTTCCCTTTTTAATTCACTTTTTAAAACGAGCATATCAAAACCGATGTAGTGCCCTACTAAACCTACACTTTCCGTTTCTTCAATGTATTCCATAAAGCTGGTGATTGCTTCTAGAGATTTAGGCGCTCCTGCTACCCTTTCATTCGAAATTTTTGTTAACTCGGTTATTTCCCGAGAAATTTGTCGATTCGGGTTAACGTATGTCTGAAATTGTCTCTGTTCTACTACTTCAAAGCCTTTGACCTGGACAGCACCAATTTCAATAAGCCGATCCTCCGTCGCCACTTGAAAGCCTGTAGTCTCTGTATCGAAAACAACGAAGCTTACATCCTGAATGGGTGTTGAAAGTGGCAGCTTATCGTTTATTAGTGGACATGAAACGTTTTTTCTAAGAAAAAATATATTCCTCTCCTCCCCTTCTGTAGCCGGTGAGTTGTAATCGTTTGCTCCTTCACCGAAATATTTTTAAAATCTTGTTAATATAGGAAAATGATGAAATAGCTTCCTTTGCATTTCTTGAAGCGTTTTTAGGCTAATGATTAGTTCTTCTTTCTCTCGAGTGGATAAGCGGACAAATTCCAATACGGAGGTTAATTTTTCTCCTCGTTTCGCCTGTTGCCAGCGATGATTTACATACATAGCCAGTACTTGACTCGCAGCCGCCCTTACATCGTTAGCAAACCTTGCAGAAAGGACGCCCTTTTTCTCCAGAGCTTCAATTCTTTCAAGAGGCGTCCCGGAAAGCACACCATGCAACAAAGATAGAATTTGTAAACCATGATGATAAGGAAAAAGGATTTCTTTTTTCATATCAATGCTTTTTCGTTCTAGCTTAAATAATGAGCGAATCGGTTGATCTAGGGTTGGAATTGGGCTTTCGTGCTCGATTTGTGCAAGTCGGAAAAGGAATATTTCGGATCTAGCCATCATTTTTTCTAAATTCTGTTCAAATTGTTTGTGAAGCTTTTCACTTCCGTATACACGACGATACGAAAAGAAATTGATAGCTAATAACAGGTTGTCGTTCGTGGAACGGATTCTCCATTCTCTGACGCGGTCCTCCCATTCGAGCAGAGTCCCTCTCCATTTTGCCTCGCTTGCCATCATCAAGCCTTTGCAGCGGGCATATCCGGCCAACTCTAGATAATACACAATCTTCTCTCCGAGCTTTTTAAAATAAGCATGGGCTCCTTCCTTGTCATGACAATCTTCGAAAACAATGAAATGGTCTTGGTCGGTAAGCATAAATTGTTCGGCTCTACCAGCACTTCCCATCTGATAAAAACAGAATTCAACAGGTGGCGTCAGCCCTTCATTTTTTTCAAGATCGTTTATTGCAATGTTGATGGCTCGGATCACTAACCGATCGTACAGTTTTGTAATAATTTCTAACGTATTTAAAATTGGTACTTTTTCTTTTAATAACGTGTCCAGCACCTCATAAATGGCTTTTTTCACCTGAGAAAGCGATTCCGCATCAGCATCTTCTATTTTTTTGATGACTTTCATCATGTTCTCGTTTTTCTTCCTGAGCAAATCAGAAAGAGATAAAATGCCCGACACATGGCCATCATCCACTACAGGCAAATGCTTGACACCATTTAAAATAAAAGTGGAAAGTGCATCATAATAATACGAGAACCGAGATATCGTATAAGGATTGGGCGTCATAATAGATTTGGCTTTCTCTTCGAAAGACTTCGACTGAACGACTACCCTTTCTACTATATCCCGTTCTGTAATAATCCCTTTTAATTTGCTATTTTCTAAAACTACTATAGAGCTGATCTGGTGCTCGATCATCAAAGAGGCCACTTTTTGCACAGGATCATCCAGTGAACAGGAAATAATGGATCTACTCATCATATCCTGAACCCTCATGACCAAAGCATCTCCCTCTCCAAAATTTCTAGCAAGCTTCACTTGCTCAGCGAGAGAGCCGTAAATATCCTTAATACGGATGGCCACCTGGGTCAATAAATAATCATGAAGCTTTGGGTCTCCCCATCTTTTAGCTATTACATCAAATGGAACGTGAAGAGCTCTTACATCTTCAACCGCTCTTACTTCTACCATTGTTTCTGACTTTGTGTCTCTCGTTTTTTTGTCCACGCCAAGAAAGTCAGCCAAGCTTGAAAAACCTAATATCTCTCCTTTTTGAACAACCTCAAGCACTTCGTCCCGTTCAGATGCTGCGTCCTTTACAAAAACTTCTGCAATACCGTTTAGAACGAGTACAAGTCCTGTTCTTGCTTGGTTTGCCTGTAGAATGATCTCTCCTGACGCATATGTTTTTTCTTCACAAAGCGAAAGCAATGAAGCAGCTGCTTCGGGCTCCACCCCTTGAAATAAGGGGTGAAACCGGACTACTGATAATAATTCTGAATTAGATTGCTTTTGATCCGTCATCAGTCATCCAAACCTCTCCCTCTTTATTTACTAATTAAAATTATTGTTTAAATTTTAAGAATATTTTTACTATATTATTACTCTAAATAAATCATTGGTCAAGATGGAGTCGTAAGATAAGTGATAGTTTTTTATGTCATTTATTATCAAGGAAATTATGAATGATCGTGTTTTTCAGAGTAAAAAATAGTGGATACAATTTTCTTCCATTTTAAATAAACACTATATTAATATTATTAATGCGATAAGAAGTAAAAACGCAACCTCAAGGGAAACCCCACAAAGTTGCGTCGATTGCATGTGTGAATAAGTTCTTGAAAGTGGCATTTCACCTTATTACACACAACATCACCTATGATTACGAAACAGCATCAACCTGTTCGTAAATGGTTACTGTTACTATACCATACTTGACCTTGCAAAAAAATGCAATTTCGTCAGGTCTTTTTGGCATGCGCAAATTTATTTTTAGTGGGAGGGGTACCCCTCCCACTAAAAATAAATGCATTTCTTCAAAAAAATTCACTTAAAACACTTGACTGTAGGTAAGAAAGGGGCTGCCCATAATTCGGAATAACCGTCTTATGGGCAGCCCCCAGTTGTTATGCATTCGGGTAGATTAATTGTTTTGTTTTTCTTGCTTATGATCCTCTGAAGGTTGATCATCTTCAGAAGCATTCTGGTCTTCAGACTGATCTTCGTTTTTAGAAGTGTCGTCGTCAGATTGCTCTTCTTTTGTTCCGTTATCCGCTTCCTGAGCTTCACTGTTAACTTGAGACTCCTTTAAAGCAGCTACGGTTTTGTCCATAAATTCAATTGGATTTACTGCTACATTATCTTTGCGAATTTCAAAATGAACATGGATTCCAGCAGCTTCGTTTATTAAGCTTTGACCAGCCTTTGCAATAGCTTGTCCCTGTGCAACTTGATCGCCAACCTCAACTGCAATGTCTTTAACAGATGAATAACGTGTGATAACTCCCTTTTCATGCTCGATTTCGATGACATTCCCTAAAAGAGTGTCTTCTTGGACTTTTGTCACCGTACCGCTTAAGGAAGCAACAACATCGAATGTTTCCCCATTTTTCACGGCTACGTCAATACCTTTGTTTGGCTGGTATTGATTGTTGTAGAATAAGAGAGCAGCTTCTTGCTCTTCTTTCTTACCATTCATATCATAGAATTGTTTTTTGATTACAGCTTGGTTTTCATCTAAAACCGGCATGCTGAAATTTTCAACCTTGCTGTTTACTTCAACGGCTGGTTCTTGATTTCCTTTGCCTGCAATCTCTGAATCTTCATAGCCTACATCACCAGGGTTAGCAGAATCATTGCCAGTTGTTTGGTACCAAAGAATACCTGTTAAAAGAACGGCTGCACAAGCTAAATAAATGGCTGGCAGTGCCCAACGCTTAGATAAAAAGCGTCGAAATGCAGATTTTTGAGAAGTTCGTTTCTTTTCTTCCTCTCTCATTGATTATCACCTCAGCAACCATTCTGAACAGAAACCAGAAAATTTATACATCTTTGTGAAAAAATTTTTTGGGATTAGGTTTTGCCATGAGAGATGGAATTATTCATTATTTTTTTGAAGGAGGGCGATTATTTGATGGAAAAATGGATGAAGAGGATCATTTCTGTTTTGCCATTTCTATATATGGCAGCCATTTGGATGATGTCAAGCTTACCAGCAGATGCAATCGTTGAGCTTCCTGATTCCTATTGGGACAGGTTCATTAAAGAAAGCTTGCATCTTGTTGAATTTGCCATCTTATATATGTTGTTTGCTGCTGCTCTTGCAGTAAATAGGAAGCTAACGCCTGCTTTCAGTTTACTTGCAGCTGTGGCAGCTGGATTTTACGGGATTGTGGATGAAATTCATCAATCTTTTGTTCCCTATCGATCCGCTACCTTCATTGATGTAGTGAAGGATTTAATCGGTGTAGGTGCAGCCTATGCTCATGTAAGATTTCATTTTTTCAAAAGAGAACGAGGCTTTTAAAGAGACTAGAGAAGATTGCTGCAAAGGGTTAAAAAGGAATCATGAAATAAAAAAAGGCAGCTCAGGATGCATCATGCTTCCCAAGAACTGCCTTTTTTTATTTGTTCGCTACAACCGTGCTCATGACTTTTGAAGAGGAGGAAATCTCAACCCCTTGGTAATAGTGTGTGACGATTTCCTTATAGTTTTTCCCTTCTTGGGCCATTCCGTTTGCTCCGTATTGGCTCATGCCTACTCCATGACCGAAACCTTTCGTGGTAATGATGATTTGTTCCCCTTTTCGTTCCCAAGTGAAATCCGTTGACTTTAAATCGAGCTTTTCACGGATTTCTTTACCCGTTAGCTTTTTGCCGTTAATTTGGACGACTCCGACTCTTTTTCCTGGTGTTCTCTCAACGACTGTCCCGATTTCTTCACCTTCTAAAAGCTTCACTCCGAGCTTGGCTTCAAGATCTTTAACCGTTAAGATTTTTCTGTCATAAAATTTCGGTGATTCTTTGTCCCAAGGACTTTCCACGCTTTTCAAATAGGGGATGGAATTTTTCCAATATGCCTCTGAGTTTTCTGTAAAGCCGTTGCTTGTTGAAAAGAAAGTAGCTGTGATCGGCTTCCCGTTATAGGTTAAAATTTGATCTTTTGTTTCCAAAACCGCTTTCGTGATTTTTTCTTTTTTCCAATTATAATCGGCGCCCCAAAGCGTTTTTAACTCTTCATCATCCTTAAAAACTTGATGCATCTCTGTATCCGTTACATTCGCACCTTTTGGCAGACCCATTGTATTGTTAGAGGCCAATTGGTTCACAATGTATGTTCTTGCGGTTAAAGCCTGCGCTTTTAAAGCCTCCAATTCAAAATCAGCGGGCATTTCAGCAGAAACGACCCCTGCTACGTATTTCTCCAAAGGATAATTTTGGATTTTCCTTGCCGCAGTTCGGTATACGGCTACTTCGATTGCCGAGTTCTCAAGCTGCGAGGAAAGGTCTTTCTCACTCTTGTCGATTTTTTCAGTCAGCTCCCCTTTTGCTGAATCCATTGAGAAAGGAAGTACTAACAGGGCTGGAATCATTAATACTGCAACGGCTACTGTGATTGTGATTACAAGAAAAGGCTTAAATGGTTTCATGTCTTGCCCTCCTATATTGAAATAAACTAGCTGAACTTGCTCTATTTCAATGTATGGGCTTGGACAGGCTTTTATGACAGAATCTTGGGTACAATTGATTGGCTAACCAATCGTAGAATCACGGTTGATATCTTGGTGCTGACGGTTGATATTTTGCCGCCTAACGATCGATTATTTGTCTGATGACCGATCTATTTAGCTTGACGACCGATATATCGAATTGACGACCGATATCTTGCTCCTAACGACCGATATATCGAATTGACGACCGATATATTGCTGCTGATGACCGATATATTGGGCTGACGACCGATATATTGGAGCTGACGACCGATATTTTGCTCCCGATGACCGATATATAAGATTGACGACCGATATATAAGATTGACGACCGATATCTTGCTCCCGATGACCGATATATTTAGCTTGACGACCGATATATTGCTGCTGATGACCGATATAATGGATCTGACGACCGATATCTTGGGCTGACGACCGATAAATTGGGCTGACGACCGATAAATTGGAGCTGACGACCGATATATTGCTACTGATGACCGATATATTGGGCTGACGACCGATATGTGTGAGCTAACGACCGATATGTGTGAGCTGACGACCGATATGTGTGAGCTGACGACCGATATATTGCTGCTGATGACCGATATATATGATTGACGACCGATATCTTGCTCCTAACGACCGATATATAAGATTGACGACCGATATCTTGCTCCTAACGACCGATATATAAGATTGACGACCGATATATGGAGATGCCATTCGAAATCTTGCTCCTCCTCGATCTCTAATCTTTTTGATTTAAGCGAAAATTTTGTTGATTTAAGCGTTTATCCCTTTGATTTAAGCGAAAATACCCTCGATTTAAGCGAAAACCCTGGTGATTTAAGCGAAACCTTTTTCATGGTCTACTACTCCCAATAGACGACCGAATTATCTCCCTTGACGACCGATATATCGGATTGGCGACCAATTTTTTAATCCTAACAACCAATCTATTCAACTAACAAGCGTAACGGGCAATCATTTTCAATCAATCCAATATTCATTAAATGAACTTTACCTACAAGTAAAAAGCTGACCCACATAAATGGATCAGCTTTCATAAGCAATGATTATGCATTTAAGTCAGCAACAAATTTTTCACTGTCTGATTTGTCATCTTCTTTTACACGTTCGATGTCTGCTCCTAATGCAGCCAGCTTTTCGTGGAATTTCACATAGCCTCTGTCTAAATGCTTTAATTCTGTGACACGCGTTACGCCCTCTGATACGAGTCCCGCTAGAATAAGAGCGGCTGCGGCACGAAGGTCAGTAGCTGCGACTTCAGCTCCCTGCAAATCAGATGGGCCGTTAATAATGACAGAACGGCCTTCAATTTTAATATCAGCATTCATACGACGGAATTCTTCTACGTGCATGAATCGGTTTTCAAACACCGTTTCTGTGATCATGCTCGTTCCATGGGCACGCAAAAGCAATGCCATCATTTGAGATTGCATGTCTGTTGGGAATCCTGGGTGAGGCATTGTTTTGATGTCCACTGCCTTTAATTTTTCTGGACCGATTACGCGAAGTCCATCTTGTTCCTCACGGATTTCGACACCCATTTCCTGCATTTTTGCAATCAATGATGTCATATGCTCACTAACCGCGCCTCTTACTAGCACGTTACCTTGTGTAATGGCTGCAGCTACCATAAAGGTTCCGGCTTCAATACGATCCGGAATAATGGTGTGCTCCGTACCATGAAGCGCATCAACACCTTCAATCTTAATGGTTGCAGTTCCGGCACCTTTGACTTTCGCACCCATTTTATTAAGAAAATTCGCTAAATCAACGATTTCAGGTTCTTTAGCTGCGTTGTCAATAATGGTTGTACCCTCCGCAAGAACAGCAGCCATCATGATATTTTCAGTGGCTCCGACGCTTGGGAAGTCTAGATATATTTTTGCACCATGAAGCTTTCCGTCAACATGAGCTTCTAAGAATCCATTTCCTACTTTCACTTTTGCACCCATCGCTTCAAAGCCTTTCAGGTGCTGATCAAGCGGTCTAGAACCGATTGCACAGCCACCAGGCAATGCAACGCGAGCTTTTCCGTTTCTGGCGAGCAATGAACCCATAACTAGTACGGATGCACGCATTTTACGAACATATTCAAATGGAGCTTCAACAAATAACTCTCTTGATGCATCTACAGTAATTGTATTATTTTCAAATGCAACATCTGCATTCAGGTTGCGTAGCACTTCATTGATTGTATATACATCGGAGAGAGTGGGTACGTCATGAATGACACTTTTTCCATGGCTTGCTAATAATGTTGCAGCGATAACAGGCAAAACTGAGTTTTTTGCACCTTCTACTTTTACTTCTCCGCTCAGCCTGTTTCCGCCGCGGACGATGATCTTTTCCAAAAGTATTCCCCTCCGCGTCCAATTTCTCTATATTAATATTCAAATGTGATGATGGGGGTGCCAACTATGAAGCTAGTACGGCCGCCCATTCCTTCTGATCTCATAGCAATTTGCAAGTTCAAATTTTCCGTAGTTAGGCTTTGTGAAAATATTGGTGAGTATAACGAGACAGAAACAAAATCTTCCTCTCTTACACTCTCCAATTCTTTCGCTTGAAAGCTGGCCATCATACGATTAAGTCTAGAGAACAAAACCTTATCAATCGTATCATTGTAAAGCCCTTTCACACAAGTGAAAATTGCTGGATTATGTCTAAATATGTCTTTTAACCTGCTTTCAAATGTTGAATGAATCTCTGCCTCATGATCTTGAAGATTGTCCCCTTCAAGGACATATAATAGATACGATTCCGGTTTCTCTTTTGTAAGGGTAGACACCCATTCAATAGTTTCTGTTACATGCTGAGATTGTCTTTTCCCAGTCACTTTGAAACCATAAGGATGCTCTTGTACTTCCCATTGAAAGTTTGCTAGTTTTGTATGTAATGTTTCATAATAGTTAAAAAAATCTTCCTTTGTAGCAACATCCTTGATGTTTTCCCTTGCAGTAATGGACCATTCATCGATTCGGATCTCCTTATTTGCCTGGAGCACATCTATGATTTTCCCTAAATCTGTACGGTCTTTTGCTACTGTCGTACTATACCCCATATACATGACGATCAAAACAAGAAAGAGAAGATACACAAACATTTTCTTCATGGCTATACCCCCTTACCACACATTGTTGCCAAGTAAGGGTGAGACATACTTTCAAGTTTTCGTCATAATATGACAAGGTCGTAGATTCGTAATCCATCATTTAATAGTAAAATGTTCAATGACTCACATAAGAAGCAAAAAAATTACTGTTGATTAAAGATAAATGGAAGTTGATTGGACCATGAGATGTAATCCAGGAAAAAACCGCTGACAGCTGATCCAATTGCGACCGTCAATAAGATATACAGAATTCGAGCCTGCATGACTCTGTTTGGTCTAAGGAGCTTATCAAAGTTTAATGCTTGAAGCGCCCACCATGTTATGCCAATGAAAAATAGATGAGATACAATCCCAAACATGGCTTGCTGTCCTAAATTCGCAAACATCGATAACCCTCCCCAGATGATATAAAAATGAAAGTATATTGAAAGTTTTTCAGACGATTTGAATACACTTGTCAGTCGAGGCAGCATCCTATGTCTGAAATCTCCCTATCTACTTCACAACTATCAATTTTAACACAAAATCGTCTGGAAAATAGATTCTTTTTTATCATTATTTCCAAAATTTATAATGCCATTATTCGTTAATAGGACCATTTGTTTGGGTACAAACAACCCCATTAGCTAGCAGGCAGGTCTCTCGGATTTCGCAAAGAAATAGAAGACGACTCAAAAAAATACCTAAACACCGTTATCTCCACCTATAGAACGTTTTTCAAAAACAATCTATTGGGTTAAGCGGGTGTTTAGGTATTGTTGAGTCATTCCCTCTTCTATATTCAGCGATTAACCACTTTACTTCCTATTAACCTTTGAATCTCCTCTACCTCACCATTTTCAAAAAGCGTAATGATTTGGCTGCCGACAACTACTCCATCGCAGTAGTCTCCCATTTCTCTCACCTGCTCAGGCGTGGAAATGCCAAATCCAGCAAGAACAGGGACTGGACTCAGCTCTTTCAATCTTTGTAAATAGTGCTTTACATCCTCTGCAAACTGACCTCTGGCTCCCGTTACTCCTTTTACGGTTACTGCATATAAAAATCCTTCACTGTCCTGGGTAATTTTTTTCAACCTTTCGAGCGGACTTGTCAATGTCGCAAGCCGGATAATGGAAATTCCACGAGTCTTAAAGACCTGTCTCACTTCATTCTCCTCTTCAATCGGCACGTCAGGAAGGATCACACCATTTATTTGAGTTTTTTGACAAGCAGCTGCAAATTCCTCAATCCCAAATGACAAAATCGGATTGTAATATGTCATCATAATGAGTGGAATCGATACCGTATGACGGATTGTTTTTAGGGCTTCAAATACTCCCCTCAGCGTAGTGCCGGATCGTAAAGCCCGCAATCCCGCCTGTTGAATGGTCGGTCCATCTGCCACCGGGTCTGAAAAAGGAATACCAATTTCAATGGCAGTGGCTCCGGCCTGCTGTAAAAATTGAAGCCGCTCAGGTAATAACTCCAACCCGCCATCACCGGCCATTATATAAGGGACGAACGCTCTTTCACCTTTTGCTAACACATCTTCTATTGCTTTTTGAATTAAATTTTTACTCATGTTACTCCCCTCCTAAATAGCCTTTCACAGCTTCTACATCTTTGTCACCTCTGCCTGATAAACAGACGATGAGAATCTCATCCGGCGCCATCATTTTCGCTTTCTTCAACGCGTATGCAACAGCATGTGAGCTCTCAAGAGCCGGGATGATTCCTTCTTTCTGTGCCAGAAGCTGAAACGCTTGAAGGGCTTCTTCATCTGTCACCGAAGTATACTCGACTCTGCCTTCATCCTTTAAAAAGCTATGCTCTGGTCCTACTCCTGGATAATCCAGTCCTGCTGATATAGAATGGGCTTCTTCGATCTGCCCGTATTCATCCTGTAGAATATACATTTTTGCTCCATGCAAAACGCCTACCCTGCCTTTTGTTAAGGAAGCAGCATGCTTTTCTGTTTGCAGCCCTGCGCCGGCAGCTTCCACCCCGATCAGTCCCACGCCTGTATCCTCTAGGAACGGATAAAACATCCCCATCGCATTCGAGCCGCCACCAATGCAGGCTACGATCTGATTTGGAAGCCTTCCTTCTATGTCTAAAATTTGCTGTCTTGTTTCCCGGCCAATTACACTTTGAAAATCGCGCACGATTTTCGGATAAGGGTGAGGACCAAGAACTGAGCCCATAATATAATGGGTATCCTCAACATGAGTAACCCAGTAGCGAAGTGCTTCGTTGACTGCATCCTTTAAAGTAGCGCTACCTTGCTTAACGCTCACAACTCTAGCTCCCAACAGCTCCATCCGGAAAACATTCAGCTTTTGGCGTTTGATGTCCTCTTCCCCCATAAAGACGACACATTCCAAACCAAGCAGAGCGCTCACGGTTGCTGTTGCTACTCCGTGCTGACCGGCTCCTGTCTCCGCTACCACCTTCTTTTTTCCCATCCTTTTAGCAAGCAGTGCCTGACCAATGGTGTTGTTAATTTTATGAGCACCGGTATGGTTCAAGTCCTCGCGCTTTAAATAAATTTTGGCTCCGCCTGCGTACTTCGTAAGATTTCCTGCGAAATAAAGTGGCGTTTTTCTTCCTACATAGTGTGTAAAATAGTATTCTACTTCCTTTTGAAAGGCTGAATCTTGAATCGCCTTTTCATATTCTGTCTCTAGTTCCAAAACAGCCTGCATCAAGGTTTCCGGCACATATCTTCCTCCATATGGACCAAAATGTCCTTTCTCATTCGGCATTGTATAATTCTTCATCCTCGTTCTCCCTTCGCGTTATGAATAAACGCTTTGATTTTTTCTACATCTTTTTCTCCGTTACTTTCTACTCCACTTGAAACATCCACCATATAAGGTCTAACTGTTTGGATTGCATCTGCTACATTTTGTGGTGTTAAACCTCCGGCTAAAATGATTTTTTTCTCTCGTAAGCTAGTTTTTGATAGGATCGACCAGTCAAATGAGACTCCGTTTCCACCTCTGTATACCCCTTTTGGACTGTCTGCCAACATATAAGAAACAGGATATTGCATCGCTTGCTCTATGTCCTTTTCACTGGAGATCCCAAATGCTTTAATGATTGGCAAGGAAAAACCTTCACACATTTCCGGTGCTTCCTCTCCATGTAGCTGCAGCATCGTTAAGCCGCAATATTCAGCAATCTCTTCCATCACGAGCTTCCTTTCATTCACAAACACTCCGACCTTTTCGATTTCAGGCGGCAAGTTCAGGATGATTTCTCGAGCCTTTTGAGGCGTTATTTTTCTTTTACTTTCAGCGAATACAAAGCCTAGTGCATCCGCACCCGCTTCTACCGCTTGCAGTGCTGTATTTACATCTTTTATTCCACAAATTTTCACTTTCATTGCTGACGCTCCAGTGAAAGTTCTTTTATTTTTGCTGGTACATCCTCAGTTCTCATAAGTACTTCCCCTACTAAAATCGCTTTTGCTCCTGCATTCCTAACTCGTTCCACATCATGAGCGGTTGAAATTCCGCTTTCAGAGATTAATACCACATTGTGACTTGTCAATTCGCTCGCTAGTCTTTCTGTATGATTAAGGTCCACTTGAAACGTTTTTAAATCACGGTTATTTACTCCAATTAATACAGCTCCCAGTTTAAGGGCTCGATGCAGCTCATCTAAGTCATGGACCTCAACCAGCACCTCAAGCTCAAGGTCAGTCGCTTCTTTGTAAAGATCATGCAGCTGCTCGTCAGACAATGCGGCCACGATCAGTAAAATCACATCAGCTCCTGCACTTTTCGCTTTGTGGATTTGAACAGGATCCATGATAAAATCCTTACATAAAATCGGAACATTAACTGCTTGCCTCACCGCTTCCAAATCCTCGAAGCTGCCTTTAAAATAAGGGCCGTCAGTTAATACAGAGATTGCAGCGGCACCGCTTTGCTCATAAAGCTTTGCCTGCTCGATTGGATCTACGAATATGTGTATGTCACCCTTTGAAGGAGAGGCTCGTTTAATTTCAGCAATAATCGCCATGTTTTGTTTGGAACGGATGGAATTTAGTAATGAAATCGTCTTTCTTGATGATGGTGGAATTGGCTGCTGCTTTAGCTCTTCTACTTCTTTTTTCTTTGTGTCTACTATTTTTTCTAGAATCGTCGCCATTTAGATCACCTCTGAAAATGCGTTGTTAGAATAGGTAATGAGCTGCTCAAGCAATCTGTAGGCTTTGCCTGAATCGATACTTTCTTTTGCAGCCTCCACACCTTCACCTATGGTGTCTGCCTTTCCACTTGCAAAAATTCCAAGCCCTGCATTTAGTAAAACAGTATCCCTATATGGTCCTGATTTTCCTTCTAACACAGAAACGAGAATTTTGGCGTTTTCCTTTGCATCTCCGCCTTCAATTTCGCTATTTTGATAGATTGGCAGTCCGACCTGTTCTGGTGTTATAGTCAGCTTCGTTACATGTCCATCTTCCACTACGGCCAAGTAATTCTCACCTTGCAGCGACGCTTCATCCATATACCCGGCTCCATTTACGACCACTGCCCGCTTACGTCCTAACCGTTTTAACACCTCTGCAAATAATTCAATAGAGTCTCTTTGGTAAATTCCGAGCAATTGATAATCAAGATCGATGGGATTCGTTAACGGTCCAATAAGGTTAAAAATCGTTGGGATTCTTAAATCTCTTCTCACCTTCATGATTCTTTTTAAGTTTGGATGAACGTTTGGTGAAAACAGAAACGCAATCCCTACTTCGTCAATCAGCCTTTCGATGGCTTTCGGCTCTAAATCAAGCCTTACCCCCAAATACTCCAGCACATCTGCACTTCCTGTTTTGCTGCTGATACTGCGGTTTCCGTGCTTTGCCACCTTCACTCCTGCTCCGGCAATCACAAAAGCAGATGTAGAGCTGATATTAAAGCTTTTTGAACCATCACCGCCCGTTCCGCAATTATCCATAACCCCCACGAACTTTTTTGAAAATGGCACAGCGTGCTCACGTAATGCTTGAACAAGTCCTGTGATTTCATCCGCCGTTTCGCCCTTTGATTTCAGTGCGATCAGTAGAGCGGCAATTTCACTATCTGTAATTTCCTCTCGAAACAGCTGCGCAGCCGCTTCCTTCATTTCTGCCAAACTAAATGATTCCTTTGCCGTGAGCTTTTGCAAATACTCCTTCATAACGATGCTCCTTTCATGCTTCTTTGAGTGACTCGTGTTAAAAAATTTCTCATTACGTCTTTTCCTTGAGCTGTTCCAATGGACTCCGGATGAAATTGAAGACCGTAAAGCGGATATTCTACGTGGCGAATCGCCATAATTTCTTCCTCCTCTTTAGACACGGCATCGATCATAAAAACATTTGGCAGGCTTCCTTTTTCTACAGCAAGCGAATGATAGCGCATGACCTCTACGTTTTCCGGTACATGTTCAAAGATTCCACTACGTGAATGCTTTAGCACAGACGTTTTTCCATGCATGATTTTTTTTGCCTGCACTACTTTACCTCCTAATGCAGCTGCGATGACTTGATGTCCAAGACAAATGCCAAGGATCGGTATGTGCTGATAAAATTTCTGCACCAATTCGATGCAAATTCCCGCATCCTCCGGTCTCCCCGGTCCAGGAGAAAGCACAATCGCTTCTGGATTCAATTCTTCAATTTCTTGAAGAGAGAGCTCATCGTTTCTTATGACTTTAATATCTGAGCGTAAATTCCCTATTTGCTGATACAGGTTATAGGTAAACGAATCGTAATTGTCGATTAATAAAATCATGACTCTACCTCCATTAACGCTTTCGCTTTGTTAAGCGTTTCTTTGTATTCCTTTGTTGGGTCGGAATCATATACAATTCCTGCTCCTGCTTGAATGACGGCCTTTCCGTCTTTTACAACCATTGTTCTGATCGCAAGAGCAAAATCAAAGCTTCCATGATAGGAAAAATATCCGACCGCTCCGGCATACACATTTCTTTTCACACCTTCGAGTTCATTAATGATTTGCATAGCTCGAATTTTCGGAGCACCAGACACGGTTCCTGCAGGTAAGCATGCTGCTAAAACATCCGTATTACCTACATCTGGTCGCTTTTTCCCCTGTACTTCAGAAACGATGTGCATGACATATTTATATTTTTCAATCAGCATGTACTTCGACAGCTGGATGCTTCCAATCTCACAGACTCTTCCAAGGTCGTTTCGTCCTAAATCCACGAGCATCTTATGTTCAGCCAATTCTTTCTCATCACTTAGTAGTTCTTTTTCAAGGGTTTCGTCTTCTTTTGAAGTAACTCCCCGTCTTCGCGTTCCGGCGATCGGATTTGTGATTACTGTGCTTTCATTCCCTTTTATTAAGCTTTCTGGAGAAGAACCGACAATTTGGTATTCTTCAAAATCCAGATAAAACATATAAGGAGAAGGGTTTACTCTTCTTAATCCTCGGTAAAATTGGAAGGCATCCCCTTGAAATTCTGTTCGAAACCTTTGGGAAAGTACGACTTGAAAAATTTCTCCTTTTACAATTTCCTGTTTGGCTTTTGCAACCATTTCCTTAAATTGTTCCTCTGTAACACTTGGTCTGAAGACATATTTTTTCTTTTCCGACTCAGCCGGTGCCTCAACGCCTGTTTGAATATCCCGGATTAATTTCTCTGCCCGGCCGTTAAAGTCTGATCCATCATCGAGTGAAATAATAGAAATCATCTGAGAAATGTGATCGTACACCATGACATCCCGATAGAACATGAGATGAGCATCCGGCATCGAAAGCTCGTCTTTTACAGCCTTTCCTATATCCTCATATTGTCGGATCAGGTCGTATCCGATGTATCCAACTGCCCCTCCAATAAAGGGAAACGGGGCATTGTCCAATTGAATAGTTGGCATATATCTCTTCACTACATCCAAAAATCGTCCTTTTACTTCCTCTGCAGGCTCATTTTCCCTTTCAATTTGAACTAGGTTTCCAACACTCTTCATTTCCATATAAGGATTCATCCCAATGAAGGAAAACCTCCCATTTTGCTCATGCTTCAATGAGCTCTCGAGTAAAAATTTCTTCTTTCCTTTTACACTTTGAAAAATCCCGATTGGCGTATAAATGTCTCCTTCTATATCTCTTCTCAAAAGCTTTGAAGCTACCTGATTCACTTACTTCCACTCCTTTTTTTGATATAAAAAAAGTCCCCTATAGGCATAGTTCATGCCTATAGAGGACGATTGTTGACCGCGGTGCCACCTCTGTTAAAGGAGATCCATTTCTCCTTTCGCTTTTTCAGGTACGGAATGTCTTTCATTCTTATACCCTATCCTTGTAACGGCGGAATCCCGGGCTCGCCTACTCCATCTTTCAGCTTGCCTCTCGTAAGTCCATTCGGTTTGCCCTGTCGCACCGGTTCTCACCATTCCCGGCTCTCTGTAACGCCTAAAAGCAAACGTACTCCTCTTACTCAACGATTTACCTCTATTTAATTTTTGAATTAAAAAAGCGGAAAGTTTTACCCAAATTGCTGGTGCATCCCAATAAATCGGTCGTCAGATCCGATATATGGGTCATCAGAAGTAATTGATCGGCCGTTATCCCATGGTTTTAAAAATAAAGCAAAGTGTATATCTAAAAATCTTGATAAACAAAAAGGGGCCTCATCCAATAAAGGACGAGAAACCCCGTGGTGCCACCTTTTTAAGCCGCTGCTGCAGCCCGCTCAATAAGATATCGAAGCATGCTCCCATGCTTGAATACCCGTCTCTTGTAACGATGAGACCCTTCGCCAAAGCCTACTCTCTTCTTAAACAGCCATGCAGCTATTTTATCGGATTTCGGTTTGGAGGCTCGGAAGTCCATTCACATTAACTTTCACACTGATTCTCACCAACCATCAGCTCTCTGAAGTGTCCGTTTATGCTACTCCTCTTCGTCAACGCCAACTGTTCACGTTTAATTGTTTATCATATTAGCACGCAATCCAAAATGTGTAAAGAATAAAAATGTGATGTAATTCGACAATTCCTAGTAAAAAAGAGTTGCTAGAACGGAAAAATCTTACCTCGATAAAGGAATTTTTTTTAATTACTAGCAACTCTCTGTATGTTATTTTTGAGCACTCATTCGGTTCACTTTTTGTTCCGTATCCGCAATTCGGCGATTAACAAACAAATAAGGGCTCTTTTCGCATAGATTGTTGTTTTTAGACTATAAAGTTTGTCCGTTGATTGCAGCGAGAGGCACTTGCTTTCCGCGGGGAGGGATGGGAGCTTCCTCGGCGTTACTTTGTCTATACTCTAAAGGGGATGCCCGAAAAGAGCAACTTCATTAAAAATTGAAAATCAAGAATATTGATATATCAATATTCTTGAACATTAAAAGGGGCATCCAAAAGCCGAAAAATCGACTTATTGGACAGCCCCTGCACATTTTACTGCATAAAATCTTCAAAGTTTCCGAAGTACTGATGAAGGAAATCTAGTGCCGCTCCTGGAGCAACCCCGAAGCTGATCGTTCCGACTACACAAACGATTAACACAATCATGAGTGTGACTGGAACCTTGATCTTTTCCGTCATCGCTAAATAATAGGATGGTCGGAAGAACATTTGCGTCATGATGCCGAAATAATAGAAGTAAGAAATGACTGTTCCGGCGATCATTATGGCTGCGAGGACATAATGTCCAGGGTCGACTGCAAAGGTTCCCATGAAGATGTTCAGCTTTCCGATAAATCCAGCAGTACCTGGAATTCCGGCAAGGGAAAGAATGAAAATTCCCATCGCTACAGCGAGTACCGGGGATCTTTGATACAATCCGGCAAAATCGGAAATTTCTTCTGAACCCGTCTTATCCGAAACATATTGAACGACTGCAAATGCGCCTAGGTTCATAAATAAATACGCCACGAGATAAAACCAAATCGCATCAAAGGTAAAATACCCAAGGGTAGCGATTGGCACGAGCAGATAGCCTGCATGGGCAATGGACGAATAAGCTAAAAGCCTTTTGACATTTTTCTGTCTTAGGGCAATGACGTTTCCAACGATAATAGTAATCGCTGCTAAACAGCTGATAAAGATTTTGTTTTTCTCTAGGAAGTTTAATGCTCCGATTTCATCTCCTGGTGTCACTAAGAACAGAGACAGTAAAATGCGCAGCAAAATGACAAATCCTGCAGTCTTTGACACGACGCTCAAGAAAGCCGTAACGGGTGTTGGTGCACCTTGATACACATCTGGAGCCCACATATGAAACGGTACAGTAGCGAGCTTAAAGGAGAGTCCTACGACGATCATAAAGAATGCCAAACCATATAAATACAAGAATTGGCCGTCTATCGTCTGAGACATCACTCCGCCCATTTCTCTTAAATTCGTAGAACCTGTCAACCCGTACAGATAGCTCATTCCAAATAACGTGATGGCCGTTGAAATACCGCCATTTATCACGTACTTCATCGCTGCTTCATTAGAAGGTAGATGATTTTTTCTGATTCCAGCCAATATGTATGAAGAAATCGATAAAAGCTCAAGACCGACAAACAATGTAATAAGATCGCCGCTTGAAGCCATCATCATCGCACCTAATAATGCTGCAAGGAATAAGTAGTAAAATTCACCGCGGTTTTCCTTCATTCCCTCCGCCGGTTTGAAGCTCTCAGCAAGTAATATCACTAGCGCCGCTCCGACAAGGAATAGAAGCTTAAATGCTTTTGAAAAAGAGTCTAAACGATAGGTATCATGTAAAATGGACGTTACTTTCGTATCAAAAAGACCGATTAATGAAATAAGCGCCACTAAAATTCCAACCAAAGCAATCCAAGCTAACGGGCGTCTTGAGGATTGTTTCGGCATGAAAATGTCGATTAGTGATAATAACGTAGCCACACCAAGGATGATGAATTCCGGCATCATGACTCCCCAGTTAAAAGACAGCAAGGTTTCTAAATCCATCTTTCATCACCCTCCTAACCCAATCAAAATGGCCTCAAGCGTAGCCTTCAATGGCTTTGTAAGCACGCTTGGATATACGCCAATCCATACAATTAGCGCTAATAACACAAGGACCGGAGCTAGCTCCACACTTTTGATGTCGCTCATTTTTTCAGTTAGCGCTTGCTTCGTAGCACCAAAAGTAATTCCTAATACAGCACGTAATACATAGACAGCTGTTAAAATAATTCCCAGTGTCCCAATCGCGGCTAATATAGGCTCCTCTTTAAACAATCCAAGGAACGCCATAAACTCGCTTATAAATCCGGACATGCCTGGTAGGCCAAGAGATGCCATGGATCCTGCTAGTAAAAATCCTGCTGTTAACGGCATGATTTTTGCAAGTCCCCCTAACTCGATCAACTGTGATGTTTGAACTCGTTCGTACATGACACCAACGAGGAAGAACAGAAGTGCTGCAATCAGCCCATGGGATACTACTTGGAAAATGGCTCCTTGTATTCCTGACTCATTAAGGGCACCTAAGCCGATTAATACAATCCCCATATGCGAAATGGAGGAATAAGCAAGAACCATTTTGAAGTCTGTTTGAATCAAAGCTAAGAAAGCGCCGTATAGTAGATTGACTACACCTAAAACAGCTATGACAAAAGCGATTTTTTCAAATTGCTCTGGGAAAATTCCCAAGCCAAAGCGGATTAGACCGAAGGCACCAATTTTTAAAAGCACTCCTGCATGAAGCATAACAATGGATGGCGGAGCTTGAACGTGAACTCGAAGCATCCAGGTATGCAGCGGGAAGATCGGAAGCTTCACTCCAAACGCTACCAATAAAGCAATAAGGAGCGCATATTTCATTCCTTCCGATACTGGTGCGATTAGAGGAACTCCCCCAACTGTCATCATGTATTTTAGAGCCTCAATATTAGAAGTTCCTGTTCGGGCAAATAGGATCATAATGACAATCAACAAAACAGCAGAACCTAGACCGTTATAGATTAAGAAGCTGAATGCTGCTTTTTCCTTCTCAAGATATCCCCACTTCCCAATTAAGAAGAACATCGGAATGAGTGTAATCTCGAAGAAAATAAAGAATAAAATTAAGTTTTGAGCTGTAAATACTCCGAGCATCCCCACTTCTAGTAGTAAAAACAGGAGAAAATAACCCTTCCATTCTTTTTTTATATGAACAGAAGCTATTGCAGCTAGCGTTGCTAATACTGAAGTAAGGAGTACCATGACAAGAGCAAATCCGTCTAATGCAAGCTCATAATCTACAGCGAAGAGCTTACTGTCATATTCCTTTAAGTTTCCGAAACGGAACCAATCTACTTTAATCGAATACTCAGATAGCTTTGTACCAGCTGCATATTGCATATAAATGAACAAGGAAATCAATAATGCCGGAAGAGTTGCAAGAAATCCGACCAGTTTTAATGTAGATTCCTGTCCTTTTGGAATGAACCATAGTACGAACATGCCTGCTAACGGGGAGAATACGAGTAGAGTTAAAAGAAGTTCATTCATTTAAAATACCCCCCTGTTAAAGCAAAAATCACAAGTAAAACCGCGAGTCCAACAAATGCCACCATTCCATATTGCTGTACTTGACCTGTTTGAAGCTTTGAGCCGATTTTGCCTAGAGCTTTGACCGTTCCAGTGACAACATTTATAATGCCTTCGACTAAAAACTTGTCGATAAAAGCAAAGAATAGCGACACTCCTTTAATGAAAGGAACGATTGTGGACTGATAGAATTCATCTACGTAATATTTGTTATATAAAATATTGTAGGTTACCGCGCCTTCTCCTCCAAGCCAATCCCTAGAGATCCTGCGTTTTCCGTAAATCAAGTAAGCTAGTAGAATACCGAACAATGAAATGCCAGTTGCTGCATACATAATCCATGCGGGCCCTTCTACATGACCGTGACCTAACGCATGGGTCCCTTCGGTTAACCAATCGCCAAGAAAGGTACCGAACCATGGTGTATTGACGTATCCACTGAAGATCGCCAACACTCCAAGAACAAGCATTGGTAGTGTCATAACGGCTGGAGATTCATGAACATGGCTGGCATTTCCTCTTGATTCTCCTGCAAAAACCATAAAAAATAAACGGAACATGTAAAAGGCTGTAAAGAAGGCAGCTGCAAGTGCAAGCCAGAATAATGCGTAATTCCCATGCTCCCACGTTGCAATCAAAATTTCTTCCTTACTGAAAAATCCTGAAAATAGCGGAACGCCTGCAATGGCCAGTGTTCCAATTAAGAACAATGGACCTGTGATCCGAAGCTTTTTCCAAAGTCCGCCCATTTCTTCAATGTTTTGTGTATGGACAGCATGAATGACGCTTCCTGCTGCAAGGAACAGAAGTGCTTTAAAGAAAGCATGTGTCATGAGATGGAAAACTCCAGCCACATAGCCAGCAGATCCTAAAGCAAGCATCATATAGCCCAGCTGGCTCACAGTCGAGTAGGCTAAGACACGTTTAATATCCTTTTGCACCAACCCAATGCTTGCCGCAAAGATTGCAGTAAAAGCACCAATTACAGCAACCGTCATCATAGCTGTTTCGCTCGCTGCAAATAGCGGGAACATTGCAGCCACTAAATAAACCCCTGCTGCAACCATCGTCGCTGCGTGGATCAATGCAGAAACTGGTGTTGGACCTTCCATCGCGTCTGGAAGCCATGTATGAAGTGGAAATTGACCTGACTTACCAACTGCACCGACAAAAATCAAAATAGCCGTTAACGTAAGCATTGTCGCAGAAATTGTTCCTGCTTCTACTGCTTGAAAAATTTCATCATACTCAAAGCTTCCAACCTGCCAGAATAAGAGGATCATTCCGATAAAAAGACCGACATCTCCAATTCTTGTCATGATAAAAGCTTTTTTTGCGGCTTTTTTGGCTTCCTCTTTAAAGAAGTAAAAGCCAATTAATAAAAACGAACCTAATCCTACAAGCTCCCAGAAAATGTAGAGCTGGAGCAGATTTGGTGAAATCACCAATCCAAGCATTGCAAATGTGAACAAGCCTAAATAGGCATAAAAAACCGGAAATCTCTCGTCTCCATGCATGTAACCTTTTGAATATGTATGGACAAGGAAACTGACAAGCGAGACGATCACTAGCATTAAAGCATTCAATTGGTTAATTTCAATACCCGCTGTTAATTGCACATCCCCTATTGTTAGCCATACGGCTTCGGCTTTGTATGTCGGTGCGGAAAGGCGTTCGATTAGCACCAACAAAGAATAGATGAAAGAAACGAGTGTTAATAGAATACCAACATAGGCACTCGATTCTTTTAATCTTCTACCGAATAGAAGAAGGAACAAGAACGAGAGTAGCGGGAAAAGCGGTATTATCCATGCATTCTCCATCATCGTATCGAATCCCCTTCTCATCGTGCGAAGGCTTTAAGCCTTCTATAAAAAATGCACTCTTTTTTTAATCTTGAGCATTCTTAGTTCTTCATAGAATTCATTTCATCAATATTCACTGTTTTTCTGTTTCGGTATAATGCAATGAGAATTGCCAAACCTACTGCTGCTTCTGCAGCCGCCACAGTGATGGCAAACAATGAGAATATCTGGCCAGTAATGGAAGGTGTCAGACCAAACTTACTGAAGGCTACGAGGTTTATATTCACAGCGTTCAGCATTAGCTCAATCGAAATCAGCACGATCACGGTGTTTCTCTTTGTCAGTGCCCCATACAAGCCGATGCAAAATAAAATTAATGCTAATACTAAGTATCCTGAGAGCGGAACTGAAGTCATTTTTTATCCGCCTCCTCCCGATCATCCTTTTTTGCTAAAATAATAGCCCCGATCAGAGCCACCAGTAAAATGACTGATGTTAGTTCAAAAGGAATAACGTATTTTGAATACAAAGCAACCCCGATTTGCTCGGTATTGTTTTCATGAAGTGAGACCGGCTGAACCGGAATATCAAGCGTATAGATTCCAAAGTAAACGGCCAGAGCAAAACCCACGACTCCTATCAATAAAAGGAATTTTCTGAGCCGGCTTGTTTTTGGCTCATTTACATCATTATGCTTTGTGAGCATGATCCCAAAGAGCATAATAATGGTGATAGCACCTGAATAGATGAGAATCTGTACGACAGCCACAAACTCCGCAGACAGGAGTACATAAATCCCAGCGATGGAGATAAACGTAAACACCAACGCAATCACCATATGAACAACCTTTGATAGGTTGAGTAATAAAAAGCCTCCGAGTATTGCTACAATGGAAAGAGACATAAACGCAAGAAATTCTCCACTCATGCTTTATTCTCCTTCCTGATGTTCGTATCGTTTTCATCCAGCCATTCGAGGTTTTTGAAAAGCATGTCTCTGCTATATTCAGCTAGTTCAAAATTATTTGTCATGACAATCGCTTCTGTCGGACAAACCTCTGTGCATAAATCGCATAAAATACAGATTTCAAAATTGATATCATACGTATCAATGATTTTGCCTTTTTTTGTTGGATCCGGATGCTTTTTGCCCGTAAGATTTATGCAATTTGTCGGACAAATATTTGCACATTGGTTGCATACAATGCATTTTTCCGGATAAAACTTTTGGATCCCCCTGAATCGGTCAGGAAGAGGCAGAGGCTCATCCGGATAATTGTATGTAACTTTTGCACGGGTCAAATTTTTCAGGGTATATTTTAATCCTTTTGCTAATCCAAGCATATTTGTCACCCCTTATTCTTAATGGCTAATCCCCTTTAATCAGCACATTAAAATAACTTTAATAGCTCTTTTACAATCGCTGTTAAGAAAATGTTTGCTAAAGCCACAGGCAGCAATACCTTCCATCCGAATTCCATGAGCTGATCCGCTCTCAAACGCGGGAAAGTCGCACGAATCCAGATCAATATGAATACGACAATGCTAAATTTCACAGAAAACCAGACCGCTCCAGGAATAAAATCGAGGAAAGGAAGTGAATTCCAGCCTCCAAGGAATAGAACAGTTGTCAATGACGCCATTGCGAACAAATAAACATATTCAGCAAGCATAAAAAATGCCCAACGGAAGCCTGAGTATTCCGTATGGAACCCTGCTACAAGCTCTGATTCCGCTTCTGGTAAGTCAAATGGCGTACGATTCAATTCCGCAACAGATGCAATGATAAATACGAAAAATCCAATTGGCTGCATAACAATAAACCAAAGCTTATCCTGAGCCGCCACGATGTCATTTAAATTTAAGCTGCCACTCACTAAAATCACTCCGATTACGGACATGACGAGTGGAATTTCATATGAAATCATCTGGGCTGCTGCACGCATACCACCTAGGAGGGCGTATTTGTTGTTGGAAGCCCATCCGCCGGTTACAACCCCAATCGTGGTAATACCTGAAACGGCAATGTAATAAAGCAATCCGACTCCAATGTCCGCAAATTGAAGCTTATCGGTAAAAGGAATCGTTGCAAGTACCATAAAGGCCGGGGCAAATGCAATGACCGGTGCTAAAATGAACAGCGGCTTATCTGCCAGCTTAGGGATGACATCTTCTTTCAAAAGCAGCTTTAATACATCGGCCACTGTTTGAAGCAGTCCCCAGCGTCCCCCAACTTGATTCGGACCGTGACGAATTTGCATATAACCCATGACTTTACGTTCTGCCAGGATCGCGTATGTAACAAATCCCAATACGACAAAAAGCAAAACGACGGCTAGCAAGAAAAAGATTCCAAAGTTTAAAAGCCCTGGAGAAGAATGTAGCAAATCGTTGATCATCAGCCGTCTACCTCCCCTAAAACAATGTCAATCGCACCCAAAATGGTAATGAGGTTCGCTATATTTTCTCCCTTCAACAGCTTAGGAAGAATTTGCAGATTATAAAAAGAAGGACGACGGAATTTTAAGCGATACGGCTCTTTTTTACCATCACTTGCAATATAGCAGCCAATTTCTCCACGAGGCGATTCAATTCTTACAAACGCCTCACCTGCAGGAGCTTTGATAATGCGAGGAACCTTCGCTAAAATTTCTCCCTCGCTCGGAAATTGCTCGACGGCCTGCTCCAGGATCTTTAATGATTCTTCGATTTCAGCTAGGCGACAGTGGTATCTTGCCCAAGCATCTCCTTCTTCTCTTACAGGAACATCAAAGTCAAAACGATTATAAATCGAATAAGGCTCATTTTTACGAAGATCCCATTTTACGCCTGTACATCTCAAGTTCGCTCCGCTCAAGGAGTAGTTGAGTGCATCTTCTTTTGTGTATTTCCCCACACCCTTCAAGCGTGTCATGAAAATTTCATTACCTGTAACAAGGTCATGATATCCGGCTAACTGCTCTCTCATATATGGGACGAACTCTTTTACTTTTTGAATCCAGCCTTCAGGGGCATCCCATTTTACGCCGCCCACTCTCATATAGTTAAAAGTTAAGCGTGCACCAGAAAGCTCATTTAATAGGTTGATAATCATTTCTCGTTCTCTAAACGCATAAAGAAATGGACTAATGGCTCCAATGTCTAATAAATATGTACCCCACCATACAAGATGGCTTGCAATGCGTCCGAGCTCCATGGAGATGACTCGCAAATATTCAGCTCGTTCTGGAACTTCAAGCCCCATCATAGTCTCAACCGCATGGCAGAGAACATAGTTTGTTGTCATAGCCGATAGGTAATCCATTCGATCGGTATACGGAATGATTTGTGTATATTGCAGATCTTCTGCTAATTTTTCAGTTCCACGATGCAGGTACCCAACAACTGGAGTAGCTTCAGTAATGATTTCACCGTCAATTTTTATGACAAGTCGAAATACGCCGTGTGTACTCGGATGCTGAGGTCCTACGTTCAATAGCATTTCTTCTGTACGGATCATCTGCTACACCTCCACATCGTACGGCTTATAATCTTTTCTTAAAGGATAACCAACCCAATCTTCTCCCAAGAGGATGCGTTTTAAATCGGGATGGTTCTCAAATCGAATTCCTAACAAGTCGTACGTTTCACTTTCCGGCCAGTTTGCACCTTGCCATAGTGGCACAAGCGAATCAATCACTGGATTGTCTCGATCAATCTTGACTTTAAGAGCAACGGGCTGGTTGAGCTTGTATGAATATAAATGAACATAGATTTCCATATGTGTCACATAATCCGTACCGTGGATGGTCGACAAGTAATCAAATGACAGCTGTTCATTATATTTTAAGAATTCCGCTACTTTATAATAGGTGTCTTTTTTCGCTACGAGTGTCGGTACATCTTTTGACAGTTTATTTATATAAGCATCTTCCAACACGTCATTCCCAAGATTGTCAGTGATTACTTTCACATATTTATCCAATAAAGGCTGATTAATGGAAGGCTTCTCTTCTACTTTTGGTGTTGTATCTCCATCTGTCTTTGAAGCAGCTTTTGCTTTCGCGGCAGCTGCAGCGGCGGCTTTTGCTTTCGCAGCAGCAATCGCTTTCGCTTTTTCATCATCATCTGAACCTGCTCCGCCTTGCTTAGCAAGTGCGGCAGCCTTTGCTTTTGCAGCTGCAGCGGCTTTTGCCTTGGCGGCTGCGGCGGCTTTCGCTTTAGCTGCATCAAGATCCGATTCACCCTCCGCTCCTTCTCCAGCTTTTGAGGCATTCATTTTTGCTAGGGCTGCGGCCTTTGCTTTTGCAGCTGCGGCAGCTTTTTTCTTCGCTAGATCTACATCAGCTTCTGAAGCTGGCTCCGCTTCTGCTTGCTTTGCTTCCTGCTCTTTTGCCTTCATTTTTGCCAGGGCTGCGGCCTTTGCTTTTGCAGCTGCGGCAGCTTTTTTCTTCGCTAGATCTACATCAGCTTCTGAAGCTGGCTCCGCTTCTGCTTGCTTTGCTTCCTGCTCTTTTGCCTTCATTTTTGCCAGGGCTGCGGCTTTTGCCTTAGCGGCTGCGGCGGCTTTTTTCTTCGCTAGATCTACATCAGCCTCTGAAGCTGAATCCGCTTCTCCTTGCTTTGCTTCCTGCTCTTTTGCCTTCATTTTTGCCAGGGCTGCGGCTTTTGCCTTGGCGGCTGCGGCGGCTTTTTTCTTCGCTAGATCTACATCAGCCTCTGAAGCTGGGTCCGCTTCTGCTTGCTTTGCTTCCTGCTCTTTTGCCTTCATTTTTGCCAGGGCTGCGGCTTTTGCCTTAGCGGCAGCTTCTTTTTTTAATTGTTCAAGATTTTTTTCATCGCTCACGATTACATCACCTTCTTCCCGGTTTTTGCTTCGTAGCGAATTTTCTCTTTTAGTTTATTTATTCCGTACATCAGTGCAGCTGGATTTGGTGGACAACCAGGTATGTAAACATCGACAGGTACAATCTGATCGACCCCTTTTACAACACAATAGGATCGTACGTAAGGTCCCCCAGCGGTTGCACACGATCCCATAGCTATTACCCATTTTGGCTCCGGCATTTGATCATACAATCTTTTCACAATGGGTGCCATTTTCTTTGTTACCGTACCTGACACAATCATTACATCCGATTGTCTTGGAGAAGTACGGAAAAAGGATCCGAAACGATCTAAGTCATAGTGAGAAGATCCAACTCCCATCATTTCGATGGCACAACAAGCAAGACCAAAAGTCATCGGCCATAAAGAGTTACTTCTAGCCCAGGCTTTGATCTGCTCTAAAGTTGTCATAAATACATTTTGTTTGAGTTCCTCTAACTCTTGGGGAGATATTCCTTCTAGTTTTAAATCCATTTTAACACCTTCTTTTTCCAAGCATAGACAAGACCAATGATGAGCATTAAAACGAAAATCAGCATTTCAATCAAAGCAAAAATGCCGAGCTTTTCATAGGCAACTGCCCATGGATAAAGGAATACAGTCTCCACATCAAATATCACAAACATTAGGCCAAAAATATAATAACGTACGTTAAACTGGACTCTGGAATCATGAAAAGGTTCTATTCCACTCTCGTACGTTGTATATTTCGCTGCTATCGGTTTATAAGGCCGAAGCAGTTTGCCCAGAAATAGAGCAACAACTGGCAGCAATACCCCTAGACACAGAAACACAAAAACGATCAGATAGTTATTCTGATACAAGTTTAATAGTTCCATGCCCATCCCCCTTTGTTTTTGTATTTATAAGTCTATGTAAAAGAAGTCTATGCTGTTTTAGCATAAATTCTCTAACAACTAAAATCTTTCAGTAAATTTAGAATGTAATCGAATACATTATAACATTGTTACAAATGTGTGTCGATAAGACCAGCCATTCTTAGAAATTCTTTTCTTCTGTCCATTTACATATGGGAAAGAGTCCAAAAATCTTCATAATTTGACACCTACCAACATTATTTAACACTATGGAAAATAATTATTCTGTGAGAGATGTCATACTTTTGACAAAGTTTGAAGAAATATATTGAAGAAGAAAAATATTGTTTATAGCGGATTGAGGAATTTCTATTTTTTAGTGGGAATTTTAACATCACTTTTTAAAATATATCGGTCGTCAATCGGATATATCGGTCATCGTTGAATTATATCGGTCGTTAGAACTAATATATCGGTCGTCAGAACTAATATATCGGCCGTCGTTAGAATATATCGGTCGTCATCGGATTATATCGGTCATTAGAACTAATATATCGGCCGTCGTTAGAATATATCGGTCGTCAGGTCCGATTTATCGGTCGTCGTTGGGATATATCGACCGTTTACAACTATATCCATTGCTTAGGAAGGATTCGCCAATAAGATGGATCGAATACCCGCCTAGATATCTCAGTTTCTCTGCAAGATAAAAGCTCTTTTTTATAGAAAAAACTGACTAAAAAGGTCGTTAACAAACGACACTTTTTAGTCAGCTTCCATTTTATTAGAAATTTCTTTCAACAATTGAAATACGGTTGATGGCACGTCTTAAAGCGAGCTCTGCTCGTTTTGCATCAACGTGTTCTTGTGCGTCCTGCAATCGCTTTTCAGCACGTGCTTTCGCAGCTTTTGCACGAGCAACATCGATATCTTCAGCTCTTTCCGCAGATTGAGCTAGAATGGTCACCTTTTCAGGACGAACTTCTATAAAGCCTCCGCTAACTGCGATGTACTCTGTAGAGCCTTCCTTTTTTAGGCGAACTGCACCAATTTCTAAAGGAGCGACCAACGGAATGTGACCTGGTAATATACCAAGCTCCCCACTTTTCGCTTTCGTGCTGACCATTTCTACATCTGCTTCATATACTGGGCCATCGGGAGTAACAACACTGACTTTTACCGTCTTCATTTCATACCCTCCTAGGTCCCTTTATTAAGCCATTTGTTTTGCTTTTTCAACCACTTCTTCGATTCTTCCTACAAGACGGAATGCATCTTCAGGAAGATCGTCATACTTACCTTCTAAAATTTCTTTGAAGCCTCTAACAGTTTCTTTAACTGGTACGTAAGAACCTGGTTGACCAGTGAACTGTTCAGCTACGTGGAAGTTTTGAGATAAGAAGAATTGGATACGACGAGCGCGATGAACCACAAGCTTGTCTTCTTCAGATAGTTCATCCATACCTAAGATCGCAATGATATCTTGAAGCTCTTTGTAGCGTTGTAAAGTTTGCTGTACGCGACGAGCTACCGTGTAATGCTCTTCTCCAACGATTTCTGGTGTTAAAGCACGAGATGTTGAAGCAAGCGGATCCACCGCAGGGTAGATACCCATCTCAGAAAGCTTACGCTCAAGGTTTGTAGTCGCATCTAAGTGAGCGAAAGTTGTTGCCGGAGCTGGATCTGTATAGTCGTCTGCCGGTACGTAAATCGCTTGGATCGATGTTACGGAACCTACGCTAGTAGATGTGATACGTTCTTGCAGCTGACCCATTTCCGTTGCAAGTGTAGGCTGGTAACCAACCGCTGATGGCATACGGCCAAGTAGGGCAGATACCTCAGAACCTGCTTGAGTAAAGCGGAAGATGTTATCGATAAAGAATAATACGTCCTGTCCTTGCTCATCACGGAAGTATTCAGCCATTGTCAAACCAGTTAAGGCAACACGCATACGTGCACCAGGCGGCTCGTTCATTTGTCCGAATACCATCGCTGTTTTCTTGATAACGCCGGAATCGCTCATTTCATGGTATAAGTCGTTTCCTTCACGAGTACGCTCACCTACGCCGGCGAATACGGAAATACCACCGTGCTCTTGAGCGATGTTGTTGATCAATTCTTGGATTAATACGGTTTTACCTACACCTGCACCACCGAATAGACCGATCTTTCCACCTTTGATATATGGAGCAAGAAGGTCTACTACTTTAATACCTGTTTCAAGGATTTCAACTTCAGTAGAAAGCTGCTCGAAAGATGGAGCTGGTCTGTGAATAGGATCACGGCGTGCATCTTCAGGAATTGGTCCTTCAAGGTCAATATGCTCTCCTAATACGTTGAAAACACGACCTAAAGTTACATCACCTACAGGTACAGAGATTGGTGCACCTGTGTCAATTACTTCAGCTCCACGAGTCAAACCGTCTGTGGATGCCATGGCAACTGTACGTACTGTATCATCACCTAAATGAAGGGCTACTTCTAGGGTTAAGGTTTCTCCAGACGCCGCCTTTTGAACTCTTAACGCATTGTAGATCTCAGGAAGTTGACCACTTTCGAACTTTACGTCAACAACTGGACCTGTTACTTGGGTAATGCGTCCTTTATTCATCGTTTTCCCTCCTAACGTAACATATGACGATTACAATCTATTGGAGACCGGCAGCCTATCGTCCACGCATACCGGTCCGATTATAAAAATATTATTCTAAAGCTGCTGCACCGCCGACAATCTCAGTGATTTCTTGCGTAATCGCAGCTTGACGCGCTCGGTTATACTGAAGAGATAGAGTGTTAATAAGCTCTTTTGCATTATCTGTTGCATTTTTCATAGCAGTCATACGAGCTGCATGCTCACTAGCTTTTCCATCCAGTAATGCACCATAAATTAAGCTTTCCGCATATTGAGGAAGTAATACTTCCAGAATTTCTTCTGCAGAAGGTTCAAATTCATAGGCTGTTAATTTAGAGGAAGAGGCGATGTCTGTTAAAGGCAATAGCTTCTTCTCTGTTACATCCTGTTGAATTGCACTTACATAATGGTTGTAGTACAAATACAACTCGTCAAATGTTCCATCAGAGAACATGCCAACTGTTGTTTTTGTAATGTTACTTATGTCTGCAAAAGAAGGCTGATCAGGAAGTCCTGTTATATCTAACACGACATTCATTTTGCGCTTCTTGAAGAAATCGCGGCCAACACGACCGATGGCGATGATTGCGTACTCATCTTGAGATTTATGGCGTTGTTTGATCGTTTGAAAGACATGACGAAGGATGCTACTGTTGTAAGCACCTGCAAGACCACGGTCTGAAGTGATTACAAGATATCCAGTCTTTTTAACAGGACGGGAAATCAGCATCGGATGAGTCACAGCTTTACTTCCAACTGCAATGGAGGCAACTACCTCTTGAATTTTTTCCATGTATGGAACGAAAGATTTTGCATTCGTCTCAGCACGGTTTAATTTAGCGGCAGACACCATTTCCATAGCTTTGGTAATTTGGCTCGTCTTTTTTGTTGATGTAATACGAGACTTAATATCGCGCAAAGATGCCATTTATTCTCACCACCCTTTTTATTTTGTTAGACTGGACCGATTATTCAGAAACAACGAAAGTCTTTTTGAATTCGTTAATCGCAGCAACCATTTCGTCATCTTTTGGAAGATCGCCAGTTGTGCGAATATGGTCTAACAAATGAGTGTGGTTGTGGTCTAACCAGCTTAAGAAATCATTTTCGAAACGGCGAATATCTTCAACTGGAATATCATCTAGGTGACCACGTGTTAATGCGTAAAGAATCATAACTTGCTTCTCTACTTTTAACGGTTTATGCAAATCTTGCTTTAACACTTCTACAGTACGAGCACCACGAGCAAGCTTAGCTTGAGTTGCTTTATCAAGGTCAGAACCGAACTGAGCGAAGGCTTCAAGCTCACGGTAAGAAGCAAGGTCTAGACGCAGTGTACCTGCAACCTTTTTCATTGCTTTAATTTGAGCAGCACCACCTACGCGGGATACGGAAAGACCAGCGTTGATTGCAGGGCGTACGCCTGAGAAGAATAGATCAGATTGCAAGAAGATTTGTCCATCCGTAATAGAGATAACGTTCGTTGGGATATACGCAGAAATATCGCCTGCTTGTGTTTCAACGAATGGTAACGCAGTAATGGAACCTGCACCTAGAGAATCATTTAATTTTGCAGCACGCTCTAACAAACGAGAGTGCAAGTAGAATACGTCCCCTGGGAATGCTTCGCGGCCTGGCGGACGACGTAATAATAGAGAAAGCTCACGGTATGCAGCAGCTTGCTTAGAAAGATCATCGTAAACAATAAGCACGTGCTTACCGTTGAACATGAAGTATTCAGCCATTGCAACACCAGCGTAAGGAGCTAAGAATAATAGCGGTGCTGGTTGTGAAGCAGATGCAGTTACGACGATTGTGTAGTCTAATGCACCATGCTTACGAAGAGTTTCAACTGCTCCACGAACAGTCGATTCTTTTTGACCGATCGCTACATAGATACAGATCATGTTTTGATCTTTTTGGTTTAAGATTGTATCAATCGCAACAGATGTTTTACCTGTTTGACGGTCTCCGATGATTAACTCACGCTGACCGCGTCCGATTGGAACAAGAGCGTCAATCGCTTTAATACCAGTTTGAAGCGGCTCATGAACAGATTTACGATCCATTACGCCTGTTGCTGGACTTTCGATTGGACGAGTTTTCGTTGTGTTGATTGGACCAAGACCATCTACAGGTTGTCCTAGTGGGTTTACAACACGACCGATTAATTCTTCACCTACAGGAACCTCCATGATGCGTCCTGTACGGCGTACCTCGCTGCCCTCACGAATTTCTGTGAAAGGTCCAAGAATAACGATACCTACGTTATTTTCTTCAAGGTTTTGTGCCATACCCATGACACCATTTGAGAATTCTACGAGCTCTCCAGCCATTACATTATCAAGACCATGAACGCGAGCGATACCGTCACCAACCTGAATAACTGTACCTACATCGCTTACTTTAATTTCTGACTGATAGTTTTCAATTTGCTTTTTTATCAGCGCACTGATTTCTTCAGCTTTGATGCTCATGAATTTCACCCCTATCTATGAATGTTATCCTAATAGTTGTCGCTCAAGGCGCTCTAATTTACCGCTGATGCTTCCATCAAAAATGCGGTTGCCGATTTGCAGCTTAATGCCACCAATTAAATTACGATCTATAATATTTTCGATTCTTAACGTTTTCTTTCCAACCTTGCGAGCAAATGTAGAAGATATCGCTTCACGTTCTGCTTCTGTTAAAGGACGAGTTGTGTACACTTTTGCGTCAGCAATCGATTTCTCTTCGTTAGCCAGGTCAATAAAGTCTGCAGCCATTTGAGAAATAGATTGAGAACGGTGGCGTTCTACCATAAGCATTAAGGTATTTTTTAATGGAACAGATACAGTGCCAAAAATTTCGGATAAAAACTGTCTCTTCTTATCCAGTGAGATTTTTGGATGATTTAAGAAAGAAAGAAGCTCTTTATTTCCAGAGAAAATTTCTTTTATTACTCGAATTTCCTCTTCGATTTGATCAAGAATATTTCGTTCCTTGGCAATTTCAAAAAGAGCTACTGCGTAGCGCTTCGCTACTGTCGTTTGGCTCATTGTTTATCTCCTGCCTCTTGAAGATATTCATTGATCAATTTTTCTTGATCGGCTTCTGTTAATTCTTTTTCAATCACTTTAGATGCGATCATGACAGATAGAGAAGCCACTTGCTCGCGTAATGCTGCAACTGCCTTTTCTTTTTCCTGTTCAATTTCGCGCTTAGCTGCTTCTTTAATTCTTTCCGCTTCAGCACGTGCTGACATGATAATTTCTTCGCGTTGTTCTTCTCCGTGCTTCTTTGCGTTTTCAATCAAACCTTGAGCTTCTACACGAGATTGTTTTAATAACTCGCGTTGTTCTTCAAGATATTTAGCTGCTTCAACACGGCTTTTTTCAGCCGCTTCAATTTCGTTCGCAATGTGCTCTTCACGTTGTTTCATGATTCCCATTAACGGACCCCATGCAAACTTTTTAAGCAACGCCAACAAAATAATAAAAATTAAAAGCTGATACACTATATCTCCACTGTTAAAGCCACCAGCTGCTGATCCAAGTACAAAACCGCTTGTTAACACGCTCGGTTCACTCCTTTCAAAGAGTTGTTCATTGAATAAAGGCAAAAGTACAAGTTTTTCTTTCTTCGATTCGTGAATTATGTAGCCTTAAGGGATACAAGTTTGAGACATAAAGGAATGGCGAAGGTTCTCATGGAATGATCTTCGCCATTATTGAACAACTTAATTAATCTTATTTACCCATTACAATAAACGCGATAACAACGGCGATAATAGGAAGGGCCTCAACTAATGCAACCCCGATAAACATTGTAGTTTGAAGCATGCCGCGAGCTTCTGGCTGACGAGCCATACCTTCAATTGTACGTCCTACGATAAGACCGTTACCGATACCAGCACCTAATGCACCTAAACCAACTGCAATTGCAGCTGCTATTAGACCTAAAGAACCTGTCATGTTAAATTTCCTCCTTAAGAATGTAAGTGTATTTTTCTAAAAATAATTTTATAATTAATGGTCCTGGCTCACTTTATGTGAAAGAAAAACCATTGTTAACATTGTGAAAATAAAAGCTTGGATTGTACCTACAAAAATACTGAAGCCTTGCCATGCAAGCATTGGCACAGCTGCCATAGCTGATCCTAAAATACCACTGCCAATTCCATTCACATATCCATTTGTTGCAAGTCCTGCAAGCAATGATAATAGAATCTCACCAGCATAGATATTACCGTAAAGTCGCAGACCTAAAGTAAGAGTGTTTGAGAACTCTTCAATAATTTTCAAAGGAAACATGAAACTCATTGGTTGAAAATAGCTTTTTAGATATCCTTTTGCACCCAGCATTTTAACACCATAATAGTGGGACAACCCTACTACCATAACCGCTAACGTTAAGGTAATTGTTGGATCTGCTGTAGGTGATTTCCACCAAAGCTCATGTCCTACCACGACTGAGAAAGGTAACCCTAACATATTTGAAACAAATATGTACATTATTAAGGTCATTCCCAGTAAAAGAAAGCGTCCGCCTGTATTCCAATCCATCGTGCTGTTAATTAGGCCTTTAACGAAATCCATAACCCATTCAATAAAATTTTGCATTCCGGTTGGCTTTAACGCAAGACGGCGAGTAGACGCTACAGCAATAATGAAGACTATAAGACTGGCAATTGTTATCATCATGACGTTTGCCATGTTGAAATTCAATCCCAAAAATTCCTTGATAGGAGCTTCATGATTCAACAGTATTCACCTCTCTTTTTTTACTTCTGTCGTAATTTTTGAATAAAAAAATCTATCATAATGACCAAATAACCAGTCATTAATCCTATTACCACACTTATCAAGTGAAACTGTTCAGGATATTTCATAGCGATGACTGTTGCTAAAGCCGCTATTGACATCCTAGTTAAGGTACCAAGAGACTTTACTTTTTTTCCTTCATCTGCCGCTTTAGTAAATTTCCTGTGTTTTTTGACCATGGACCAAAAAATGAAAAGACTTAGGGTTGTACCCAGTATTAAACCCAGGAAAATCGTTTGATAAGAACTAAATCCGGCTCCTAATACATAAATAGCCAAAAGAAACAACATGTACTTTCGCTGCCTGATAAACATTAATTCTAATTCTGGCATTATATGGTTTAATCTCCTGAGAAATATTTTCGGATTGTGCGAAGTATCGATAATATACCTGCAGCAAGTCCTATTAGAAGACCCAACACTAAGAATAGAGGTTCGGTGTCAAATCTCTGATCCATCCATCTCCCTGAAAAGAGGCCGATCAAAAGGGATCCGACTAACTGTGAAAGAATAGCTGACATGAGAGCCATTGCTTGAAAAGGGTGGCGATTATTTTGACGCATGTTGCATCCTCGCAAAATTTTTTCAAACGAGTAATTTATGTATCCATTATGGAGAAGTGAGAAAATAAACTGAACAAAATTTTCTGAAAACCCTATCATTTTATACCCTTTGTTAGCATACAATAGGCTATTTGTATTGTCAATGCGTCAACAATAAAAATCTCACAACCTATTGATTGTTCACATTTTTATCAAAATTAGTCATTTTTTAGGGAAGTGAGTTTACGGAATGACAATCGAGGTTTCAATTCGATCCTCCTTGCTTCCCTTTTTAGCAAAAATTACCGCATAATAGGTTCCTGAGGGCGGCAGCTTCATTTTTTCGATAACCTTTTCTCGAAGTCCCCTTGGTGCATTCACTGCTGTATCGAGAAATCCCGAAAAACGAAAGGTATCTGCATCATAGAGGGCAATTCCCATCTCGTCTGCTCCTCCTGGAAGGTACAGCTCGTAACGCAAAGTTTCCCCATTATCTCCTGCTCCCATTTCAAATCCCATAACTCTTGGATAATCAGGTTCTTCTTTTACATATAAATAGGGGATATGAAGAGTTTTGGAATCCTCATGAATCTGTAGATATCCATCATAAATTCCTTTTTTCAATTTCTTCGGGTTCACAGACAGACCGATTTTTACCTCTTTTTTTTCTCCTGCCATTAACGAAAAGGAAATCGGTAGCTTCCAGACAAGACCTGGTTCATCTAAAGGCATCTTAAATGAGAAATGTTTCGTTCTTTTTCCCTTATTTTCAATTGTAATGGTTTTCTGATGCTGAGCTTCTCCTCTAAGGTTTTCATATAAGCCAAAAGTAAGTGAGCTAGGATCAATGAAGGTATCAGCCTTAACAGCTTCTTCAATTTGGATTCTTCCCGCTCCTTGCTCGTACGTGTGATACAATTCTCCCTTTTCATTCGATAATAGCTTAGCCGTAGTCATAAGGGCTGACTTCATTTGTACGGCTGTCCATTCAGGGTGAGCTTGCTTAAGAAGCGCGCATGCTCCCGCCACATGAGGAGAAGCCATACTTGTTCCTTGAAGAATCTTATATCCATTTGGGATTGTACTTCTGATGGCTACCCCAGGAGCGACAAGATCGGGTTTAATTTCCCAATTAACCGTTACAGGTCCTCTTGAGCTGAAGGCTGCAATTTTATCCTGATCTCTTCTATATATGGTTGTGATCGGGATCATCTTTTCTTTTAAGAGCAAAGCCTTGAGCTTTTCACCATTCTCTTTTGATAGAGCAGCTGCAGGAATCTGTGTTTTCTTCTCTACATTCCCTAAAAAATTTCCTTTTGTATTATTATAAATAATGACACCTTTTGCTCCTGCTTTCTCAGCATTGCTGATTTTTTCTTGGAAGGTTAGTTCTCCTCGTTTTACTAGTGCGATTTTATTTCTTGCTCCTTTGAAATCCCCTTTTTTCCCGATTCCTGCTAATACAAGCTCTTCTGGTAGAGGAAAATCCCACTTCTTTGTTCCTTCGATTGGAAGCAAGCCGATTTCTTGTGCTCGACTACCTAATCCGATTTTAATAAACGGTAAATTCAGTGGGGGAGTAGATGCACCAACCGAAATCGCTCTGTAGGAAGTCCCGGGCGATCCAACTGTCCAAATGCCAGGGCCCGAATTCCCGTTTGAAGTGACCGCAATAATTCCTTTTTCGACTGCCTTATTTAAAGCCTTTGTAATTGGCAAGTCAGGACCATTCACATTGTTGCCTAACGAAAGATTTAAGATGTCTACCTCATCCTTTATCGCTTGTTCAATTGCAGCAATGACTTGCTCCGTTGTGCCATAACCACCTGGACCAAGTGCTCTGTATGCGATAATCTCCGCTTCAGGCGCTACTCCTTTTAGGCGACCGTTAGCTGCAATGATTCCGGCCACATGCGTTCCATGAAGCGTCGCAAGCTGTTTTTCTCCTTTTGTTTCCATTGGATCATTATCATTGTCTACAAGATCTTTTCCTCCTTGGTAAGAACGTTTTAAATCAGGATGATGATAATCCATACCAGTATCCACGACACCCACTCTTACTCCTTTTCCAGTAAGACGTCTGTGCTGGGCGTCATAAAACCCTCTCATTTGGTCTCCCCCGATAAACGGGACACTATGATCTAATGTTGGCTTATATGTAACGACCTCAGAAACCAGATCGAATCGGGAATCTTCCTTTAATAGAGACAGATCTTTTCTTTTCACTTTGACAGAAAATCCATTCAGGGCATGAACAAAAATATTCCTCAGCTCCATATTCGGATATTCCTTTTTAATGCCATGGATATTAGTTGAAGAATCATGATCATGAAGTGTAATAATGGCGATCACCTCTTCTTGTGAGGGCTTAGGTATTTTGGGGATCACTAATTCTCTTGCATTAACCGGCAAGGTCAGGAGCCCTATCAAACAAAAAGTCAGAAATATACTTCTCAAACGAATCATCCTCCTGACTATAGGTTTACACTCAAGCGTATTGCTATTCATGTTCACGAGATTAGGAACTGGATTTTTTTGAGAGCGGGAGGTTTTTTTGGGGGAGTGAGATTAAGGCTATAATTGCTGTTCATCAACACACCATATTTTCGTAGTTTTGCCTTGTATTTGAAGGTTCACTTAAAAAGAGAGGGGTTTTGCTTAAATTAGAGGAGGTTCGATTAAATTAGGTTTACCTTATATTTGAAGGTTCACTTAATAGAGAGGAATTTCGATTAAATCAGAGGAGGGTTCGATTAAATTAGGTTTACCTTATATTTGAAGGTTTACTTAAATAGAGAGGAGGTTCGATTAAATTAGGTTTTCCTTATATTTGAAGGTTCACTTAAATAGAGAGGAGGTTCGATTAAATCAGAGGAGGTTTTGATTAAAACTCTAAGTTTTTCGCTTAAATCAAAAGATCAGGGCTTTCCTTTATGTATACGGTCTTTAGAATGAACTAATCTATTTTCTAAAGTTGCCACTAAACTAAAAAATTAAATGAAAAATCTTTAAATAAAATGGTTTTTCCATAGGAAATCAGTTGTCAATCCGATGTATTGGTCATTAGAGGCAAGAATTCGGTTGTTATTCAAATTATATCGGTCGTCACATCCTAGATATCGGTCGTCATTCTATTATATCGGTCGTCGCATCCTAGATATCGGTCGTCATTCTATTATATCGGTCGTCGCATCCTAGATATCGGTCGTCATTCTATTATATCGGTCGTTGCATCCTAGATATCGGTCGTCACTCAAATAGATCGGTCTAAGGAGAGAAATCTTATACAAAAGTTTCCTTCTAAGAAGAATAAGGAGCGACCCGACAACTTTCGGGTACGCTCCTTTTTGTATGAAGACTTACGATCCAATCGTGGTTTATATTATTTTGTACCGAATAAACGGTCTCCGGCATCTCCTAATCCCGGTACAATGTAGCCCTTTTCATTAAGCTTTTCATCAAGAGCAGCAATGTAAATATCCACATCAGGGTGCGCTTTCTTAACAGCTTCGACACCTTCTGGAGCAGCAATTAAGCACATAAATTTAATGTTTTTTGCACCGCGCTTTTTTAAGGAGTTAATGGCTTCAACTGCAGATCCGCCTGTAGCTAGCATTGGGTCGACAACAATAAAATCTCTTTCTTCTACGTCACTTGGAAGCTTTACATAATATTCTACTGGTTTAAGCGTTTCTGGATCTCTATATAAACCAATATGTCCTACTTTTGCAGCAGGGATTAATTTCAAAATACCATCAACCATACCAATTCCGGCGCGAAGAATAGGAATGATTCCTAATTTCTTACCTGAAAGCACCTTGGATTTTGATACGCTTACAGGAGTTTCGATTTCTACCTCTTCAAGCGGCAAATCTCTTGTTATTTCGAATGCCATAAGGGTTGCTACTTCATCTACTAGCTCGCGAAACTCTTTTGTACCTGTTGACTTTTCACGGATATATGTAAGTTTGTGCTGAATCAATGGATGGTCAAAAACATAAACCTTAGCCATTCAGGATCTCTCCTTTTTATGAAATGAATTACAAAAAACCACACTTCTGTTCATTTTACAGAAAAAAAATTGAATCAGCAACAGAGATATTTAGAAGTTTGCAAAATGTAAAAATATTTTATTTTTCATTATTTTTATACTCACCTTTTCTTCTTAACAGAGAAGCTGGAAGATGGCATTTTCTCACTGGTTACCTCATTACTCTTTCCCCTCCAAGTTACCACATTACTTGCCGGTTTACCTGAAATACTCGCTAATGGAAGGTCTTCGCTGGCAAGTTAGCATTTTACTCGCAATTTCAGGATACTCTCAAGCCCGTTACCACACTACAAAAATACCACCCCGATATATCGGAGTGGCATAAAATTTTTTATAAAGAAGGATATAATTCGTACTTACCTGATAAAGCTCCAACGCGCTTTTTCGCTTCTTCAAGCTTCGCTGCGTCTTCATGATTTTTAAGGGCTAATCCAATGATGGCTGCAATTTCATCCATGTCCTCAACTTTGAAGCCGCGAGACGTAACCGCTGCAGTCCCGATACGGATTCCACTTGTTACAAATGGGCTTGCAGGATCGTAAGGAATGGTGTTTTTATTAACAGTAATACCAATTTCATCTAAAACTTTTTCCGCCACTTTTCCTGTTAATCCTGTAGAGCGCAGGTCCACAAGAAGAAGATGATTGTCTGTTCCGCCAGACACAAGGGTAAAGCCTTCTTTCTTTAATCCTTCAGCTAAACGTTTTGCATTATCCAAAATGTTTTGGGCGTACTCTTTAAAGTTTCCGTTCAATACCTCACCAAATGCAACAGCTTTTGCTGCAATAACATGCATGAGTGGTCCACCTTGGATTCCAGGGAAAATCGCTTTATCGATTTTCTGAGCAAATTCCTCTTTACAAAGGATCATTCCTCCACGTGGTCCGCGAAGCGTTTTGTGCGTCGTTGTTGTTACGAACTCTGCATAAGGAACTGGATTTTGATGAAGCCCAGCAGCAACAAGACCCGCAATGTGAGCCATATCGACCATTAAATAAGCTCCTACTTCATCCGCAATTTCCCTAAAACGCTTGAAATCAATTGCACGAGGATAGGCACTTGCACCTGCTACAATCAGCTTTGGCTTATGTAGTTTTGCTTTTTCTAACACGTCATCATAGTTAATCAAATGTGTTTTTTCATCTACACCGTACTCGACAAAGTTGTATTGCACACCTGAAAAGTTTACCGGGCTTCCGTGGGTTAAGTGACCACCATGGGACAAGTTCATTCCAAGGACCGTATCACCAGGCTCTAAAACCGTAAAGTAAACAGCCATGTTTGCTTGGGCTCCAGAGTGCGGCTGAACGTTTGCATGGTCAGCTCCAAAAATTTCTTTGGCGCGATTACGAGCTAATTCCTCTACCACATCTACATACTCACAGCCTCCGTAATAGCGCTTGCCTGGATAGCCTTCTGCATACTTGTTTGTTAATACAGACCCTTGCGCTTCCATGACCGCTTCACTAACAAAGTTTTCTGAAGCAATCAATTCGATTTTTGATCGTTGACGACCTAATTCATCTTGAATCGCTTGAAACACTTGCTCATCTTGCTTCGCTAATTGACTCATTGCCATCCTCCTTGTTATGTGCCGCTAATCTAAAGCGGACAGCTTGATACGTTTTTTGAAAATTCTACTCTATTTTACCACGTTCGATTTCTGAGTGGTAGTGTTGGATTTTTTCCTTTTTATCAGTAACTAATTACTTAAATGTCGAACGATAAAAATAAGAAGATGTTATAATATTCGGATATTATCATCGACATTCATTTTCCTTCTTCCACTTAAAGGATTATAATAAAAATGTTACATCTTTTTGAACTTTTTATCCCGCATTAACAGGCAGTAAGACCCCCACTTCAAGGCTTAGTGGTATTGATGAAGTACTATGTGGGTGTCAACTGCCCATAAAAGCCCGAACATAAGGATCACAGACTAAAAACGCCACATCGTGTGGCAACGTCTGTGTGAACCACATCCTGTGGGCCTCAGGCTAATCAGTGGGAATAAAGCCCCCCACTTATGGAAGTTTCACTTTATAGTAAAGGCTGTTTTCGCAAACTTTGTTGCTTTTTAACAAGTAGTGAGGATAGGTTGATTTCCGCTCCAGGATGCTCGCTTTCCGCGGGGCGGGCGGTGAGCCTCCTCGGCGTGCAGCGCCTGTGGGGTCTCACCTGTCCCGCTGC
>NZ_WIAQ01000017.1 GCF_009466385.1 Peribacillus tepidiphilus
CCTCAGACCGGAAGTTTGCCGCTCGCTTCCTTCAGATTCCGCGTCACCACGGACACCCTTGCGTTAAGCTAACTGCTACTTCTGCCTTCGCAGCTCGGGACTCTCACCCTATAGATTACACCCATGCCGGGCGCACACAACAAAAACCCCTTTCAATACGAAAAGGGGTTTTTGCTTGCGTAAAAAAACTCGAAAAAGGTCAATATTTCCCGGACAATATTCTCTGAAAAAACGACTTATTTTTTACAGTGATTTTCGTATAGATCACCTAAATAACAAGAAAGTAGTTACGTTTAATCAAACGTTTGATTAATAAAATTTTTGTAAAATTCGATAATACCTTTTTGACAAAAAACTCATTTTATGGGGATAAACATGATAAAATAGTAAGCGGTGTAAAAGAACGGTTTAAAGGAAAGACTTTTTGTCATCTTACTTTGATTTGTAAACCGTTGGATTGTTGCTTTAACGCGCGAAAGTTTGGTAGAATCAATATTATTGTGTATGAACGAACAGTATCGGAGGTGAAAAGTATGTCACGTATTTCCTTAGAGCAAGTGAAGCATGTTGCTCACTTAGCGAGATTAGCCATTACAGAGGAAGAAGCTGAGAAATTTACCAAGCAGCTTGCAGACATTATCGAATTTGCAGAACAGCTGAATGAATTGGATACCTCATCTGTAGAGCCAACTTCACATGTTCTTGATATGAAAAATGTACTGCGCGAAGACATAGCGAAAAAAGGTTTACCGGTAGAAGAGGTTTTGAAAAATGCGCCGGATCATAAAGATGGACAATTTCGTGTACCATCCATCTTGGAATAGGGGGGTTATCAGTGTCGCTATTTAATCATAGGGTTGCAGAGCTTCATAATCTTTTACATAAAAAAGAAATTTCAGTATCTGACCTAGTGGACGAATCATTCAAAAGAATCGGCCAGGTAGAAGATAAGATACAGGCATTTTTAACATTAAATGAAGAAAATGCTCGCGAGCAGGCAAAAAAACTAGATGAAAAATTAGACGGTAACGATGAAAAAGGAATTCTGTTTGGTATGCCGATCGGAATCAAGGACAATATCGTCACAAAAAATTTGCGCACGACTTGTGCAAGCAAAATCTTAGAGAATTTTGATCCGATTTACGATGCGACAGTTGTCCAAAAGCTTCAAAAAGCTGAAACAGTCACCATTGGAAAATTGAACATGGACGAGTTTGCGATGGGTTCTTCCAACGAAAACTCTGCCTATAAAAATGTTCGCAATCCTTGGAACCTAGATTATGTTCCGGGCGGATCTTCAGGAGGTTCAGCTGCATCCGTTGCAGCAGGAGAAGTTTTATTCTCTTTAGGTTCCGATACAGGAGGATCCATTCGTCAGCCGGCTGCTTATTGCGGAGTTGTCGGATTGAAGCCTACATACGGACGAGTTTCCCGTTTTGGTCTTGTTGCGTTCGCGTCATCCTTAGATCAAATTGGTCCAATCACAAGAACAGTTGAAGATAATGCTTACTTGTTAGAAGCTATTTCAGGCGTTGATCCACTTGACGGAACTTCCGCCAACCTTCCCGTTCCAAAGTTTACGGACGCATTAACAGGCAACATAAAAGGCTTGAGAATTGCCGTTCCGAAAGAATATCTCGGAGAAGGTGTTGGAGAAGAAGCGAAAAACGCTGTATTGGAAGCATTGAAAGTATTAGAAGGTCTAGGAGCAACATGGGAAGAGGTATCATTGCCACACTCTAAATATGCACTAGCCACTTACTATTTACTTTCTTCTTCAGAGGCTTCTGCAAACTTAGCCCGTTTTGATGGGGTTCGTTATGGTTATAGAACGCCGAATGCAAAAAATTTAATCGATATGTATAAGAAAACTCGTTCCGAAGGCTTTGGAGATGAAGTAAAGCGCCGTATTATGCTTGGTACGTTTGCTCTTAGCTCCGGTTACTATGACGCTTATTATAAAAAAGCGCAGCAGGTTCGTACATTAATTAAAAAGGACTTCGAAGATGTTTTCCAAAACTATGATGTCATCATCGGACCAACAACACCGACACCTGCTTTCAAAATTGGTGAAAAAACAAGCGATCCGCTTACGATGTATGCAAACGACATTTTAACGATTCCAGTGAACCTTGCTGGTGTTCCTGGTATTTCGGTTCCATGCGGTTTTTCTGCAGAAGGTCTGCCGCTTGGTCTTCAAATTATTGGAAAGCATTTTGACGAAAGCACAGTTTATCGTGTAGCTCATGCGTTTGAGCAAGCGACTGACCATCATACAAAAAAGCCACAGCTGTAAGGGGTGAGAAACAATGGAATTTGAAACGGTCATTGGCCTTGAGGTCCATGTAGAGCTCAAAACAGAATCAAAGATTTTTTCATCAAGTCCAAACCATTTCGGGGCGGAACCGAATACGAATACAACCGTAATCGACCTAGGATATCCCGGTGTCTTGCCGGTGCTAAATAAAAAAGCAGTCGAATATGCAATGAAAGCAGCTATGGCTTTAAATTGCGAGGTTGCAACTGACACAAAATTTGATCGGAAGAACTACTTTTATCCAGATAATCCGAAGGCTTATCAAATTTCCCAGTTCGACAAGCCAATCGGTCAGAATGGCTGGATTGAAATTGAAGTAAACGGCTATAAGAAAAAAATCGGGATTACACGTATTCATTTAGAAGAGGATGCCGGGAAGCTGACGCATACAAGCGAAGGCTCACTCGTTGACTTCAACCGTCAAGGAACTCCGCTTGTGGAAATCGTTTCAGAGCCAGATATACGAACACCAGATGAAGCGTATGCTTATCTGGAAAAATTAAAATCCATCATTCAATATACTGGCGTTTCAGATTGTAAAATGGAAGAAGGTTCACTTCGCTGTGATGCGAACATCTCCATTCGTCCGGTCGGACAAAAGGAATTTGGTACGAAAACAGAGCTGAAAAACTTAAACTCTTTCAATTTTGTACGCAAAGGCTTGGAGTACGAGCAACAGCGACAAATTGAAATTGTTTCTGCTGGCGGTGAAATTCAGCAGGAAACGCGCCGTTTTGATGAAGCAACTGGTAAAACACTGCTCATGCGTGTTAAAGAAGGCTCTGACGACTACCGTTATTTCCCTGAGCCAGATCTTGTCGCTTTATATATTGATGATGAGTGGAAAGAGCGGATTCGTGCAGAAATTCCTGAGCTTCCGGATGCCCGTAAAAAGCGTTACATGGAAGAATGGGGTCTGCCTGCCTATGATGCTCAAGTTTTAACCGTTACAAAAGAAACAGCCGATTTCTTTGAAGCGACTGTTGCAGCAGGTGCTGATCCTAAGCAGGCTTCTAACTGGATCATGGGTGAAGTGTCCGGATACTTGAATGCAGAAGGAAAAGAGTTAAAGGACGTTGCATTGACTCCAGAAAACTTAGCTGCCATGATTAAGCTGATCGAAAATGGTACGATTTCATCGAAAATTGCGAAGACCGTGTTTAAAGAGTTAATTGAAAAAGGCGGAGACGCAGAGACTATTGTAAAAGAAAAAGGACTGGTTCAAATCTCTGACGAAGGCGCGCTCCTTAAGGTTGTTACAGAGGCACTTGACAACAATCCGCAATCGATCGAAGATTTCAAAGCAGGAAAACAAAAAGCGATTGGATTCCTAGTAGGTCAAATCATGAAAGCTACAAAAGGACAAGCCAACCCGCAAATGGTAAACAAAATTCTTTTAGAAGAGATTCAGAAGAGATAGCAAAAAAGTCCCCGCTACAGTAGCTGGCGGGGATTTTTTACTGTTCGCAATGCTGGCATTCTTCATTACGAAACCTGTCACCTAATAATCTAAATATTGGAATGTTGGCCGATTTTTACTTCTGACGACCGATAAAATGTGAATGACGGCCGATATCCTGCCTCTGACGACCGATCTATCGGAATGACGGCCGATATCCTGCCTCTGACGACCGATAAAATGGGAATGACGGCCGATATCCTGTCTCTGACGACCGATATATCGGAATGACGGCCGATATCCTGCTCTTAACGACCGATCTATCAAAATGATGACCGATAGTTTACACTTGATGACCGATATATCTGACAGACAACCGTTTTCAATCATTGTTTTGGTATCCTGAAGATAATGGATAGGCTCCAATCAATAGCGTCGGAATCTGACATAAACCCTCAAAATGCCGCAATTTCATAGTAAGAATGAAAAAAATCGCGATTTTTTTACAATTTTGGGGATATCTTAGCAGGAATTTTGTCCTAATATTTTGAATATAATGAATTAACAAATAACTGAATGGTCATTCAGTTATTTTTTATATAAATGATTTTATTAGGATTTGGGGGTTTTATATGAACGCTTTCCGTTTACTAGGGATGGAGCTTTCACAGTGGAAGGAAAAAAAGGGGTTGCTGTTTTCCCTTATTGGTGTTTTATTAATACCAATTGTATATGCAGCCATTATGCTCTCAGCCACTTGGGGACCTTATGATAACCTGTCCAACTTGCCTGTGGCAGTTGTCAACAAAGACCAAGGAGCAACGTCAGGGGACCAACCAATTAATGTTGGCAAGGATTTGGTTGAGGAATTAAAAAGCAGCAATACACTTGGATGGGATTTTGTCAGCGATGAAGAGGCAAAAAAGGGGTTAGAAAACCAGAAATATTATATGGTAATTGAAATACCTGAAGATTTTTCTAAAAAGGTAACAACCGTTTTAGATGCTAAACCACAAGTCCCGCAGTTAAAGTATATCCAGAATGAAGGACTAAACTTTATGGCTGCACAGGTAACAAGAAGTGCTACGGAAAGAATTAGAGAACAATTGGGCAATAAAATTACAAAAACGTATACCAGCAATCTTTTCTCTAAATTTGGAGACATCTCAGAAGGCTTCCAATCAGGGGCTGATGGATCACAAAAGCTATTTGAGGGAACCTCTAAGCTTGAGGAAGGAACAAGCACTCTATTAACAGGCATAACGGAAAAATCAGCAGATATTAACAAACTTGCAGCAGGTTCAAAAGAACTAGCAGCAGGAACGCAGAAATTATACAATTCGTTGACTTCCAAACAAGGTGACATCTCTAAGTTAGCGAATGGCGCAAAAAAGGTAGACGATGGTACAACTCAGCTATTGCAAGGTTTAAAAAATGGTTCTGGTGATATTAATAAGCTTGCGGCAGGGTCAAAAAAGGTTGCCGATGGAGCAAAGGCCCTAAATACAGGCTCCACTAAAGTGTTGGATGGATTAAAGAAAGCTCAGGCAGGCAGTAAAGAGTTAAATGCTGGTCTTGATAAGCTTGTCCCTGGCAGTGCGGGGCTAGCTGCTGGAATGAGTCAAATAGAAGCTGGAGCAAAGGGTCTGTCTGATGCTACGAAAGGTTTATCAGCTGGACTTGAAGCTTATCTCGGAAAACACCCAGAATTGAAAAATGATATGGAATTCATGACACTCGTTGGTACAAGTCAAGTCGTATCAAAGAAAATGCAGGAGCTGTCCGCAGGAGTGGTCCCGTTAAAAGCTGGTGCTGAACAAATTGCTGGCGGTCTTGCACAAGCTGCTCCGGGAGTAAAGGATTTAGATAATGGGCTTTCTCAATTGGTAGCCGGTCAAACCATGGCAGTTAAAGGCATTGGCGAGCTGTCTGCTGGTGCTGATCAAATCGCTGCAGGGAATTCATCTTTAGCCACTTCATGGACTAAAATGACAAATTCCGTTGCACAGCTTCAACAAGGCGTCTCACAAATCAGCGCAGGGAACCAAACCGTAGCATCTGGCTGGAAATCCTTATCTTCTGGTGCTGGTCAACTGCATTCAGGCATGCAAAAAGTGAGTGCTGGAAATGAAAGCGTGAAAAACGGATGGAGCGCTATGTCCGAAGGAGTGAGCAAGTTAAACAACGGTGCACAACAACTAAAGGATGGCAGCAAGAAACTATCTGAAGGACTTTCCGGCGGTGCCAATGAAATTGCGAAGGTAAAAGTGTCAGACGAAAATATCGAGATGTTTTCATCCCCGGTAGAACTTGCTGGAGAAAAAGTCAATGAGCTTCAATATTATAGAGATTCTAGCGCACCGTATATTTTATCGTTAGCCCTTTTTGTAGGAATCTTGATTTTATCATTTGTAACCGACTTCAAAAAACCGCTCGATGTACCGAACTCGGCCTTCAGCTGGTTTTTCAGCAAATTCCTAAAGCTTTCAATATTCGCTGTTGCTCAGGCTCTTTTAGTGTCAGTCTTTACACTTGTTGTTCTAGGGCTTCAAGTTGAAAGCGTTTTCTCGTTTATATTATTTTCAGTTTTTGTTAGCTTAACATTCTTAACAATCGTTTTCTTCCTTGTCGCATTAGGAGGAAATATTGGACGCTTTGTAGCGCTAGCCTTCATTGTTATGCAACTATCAACTACAGGATCTAACCTACCGATTCCGATGCTTCCAGAAAATCTACAAACATTGAGTAAGTATTTGCCTCTAACCTATTCCAACGCTGGCTTCAAGTCCATTATATCTCTAGGAGACAGCAGCTTCTTATGGTCAAACACTAGTATTTTAGGAATCTATTTCGGTTTATTTGCCGTACTTTCTCTAGCGGTCTTCTTCTTTGGCTTTAAAAAGCAGGATGTGGATATGACGCTAGCAGCTTAATAAAAAGGGACCCCTGAAATAAAAATAAAAAGGGGTCCTTTTTTTCAACTCTAAGCACCATTCAATCGATCATTTGCCTCATTTATAAGTTTCGCTTAAATCAAAAGAACTTCCGATTAAATCAAGGGAGTTTTCGTTTAAATCAGAAAATGTTTCGCTTAAAACAATTCTTAAATGGCTTCCTTTATATAGGCCAAATCGATAAACTAAAAATGGCCGCCCCTACTGAAAAAATTTGTGTTTTTATTTAGAATTTTTTACGAAAAGAATCTGAATAAAGAAGAGAACGAGCAACACCCTCTTTGGAGGTATATAGAAAAAATCTTCCACTTCTGTCCATATTTTTCGTTATACTTAATACAACAATTGTTATATGGAAGAGGTCTCACAATGAACAAAACTAGTTACATACCAATCATTTTGAGCTCAGTCCGTATTCAGTCTTCTTCCCATCATAAAACAGGAAAGTGGGTGTATGATAAGGGGAAGCTGAATGAAGAGTTAAGCCGTTTACATGAAGGGCTTAATGGCTCTGCTGCTGCCGATGATACAGTTGTGCTTTATTTCCCGTTTCAAGGTCGGCTGTCAAAGAAGGATCGTTTAAGCTTAGAGCGTTATTTAGAGAGTTTAATAGAGGAGGAGATTTTGCAGGAGAAGACGGTCGATGTGTATATCATTCAAACCTGGTATTCACAAAGCTTTACCCAGCTGATGGAGCAGGTAGAGAAGATTTACTATCGACTGTCTTATTTACATCCGTATGAACGGTTTGCAGTGGTACATGGTTTTGGTGAGCCGACTTTGTATCAGGCGATGTTTTTAAGTGGTGTAGAGGTTTTACATGACCGGATGTCCTGCATGTATTTGGAATCGGACAGAGCTATTGTGATGGAAACGAAAACAGAGCCATCTTTTCCTTCGATCATAAAGCAGTTTAGAAGTTTTTTATTGGACTATGATTTTGTTGGAGCTCTGCAGCTATTGAAAAATATGAAAGAGACACCGGCTGTTTTAGGCATGAAGAAGATTTTAGAGATGCTCGAGGCTCGGGTGAATTTTGATTTGGAGGATGCGCTTGTTCATCTTTCTGAAGCGGAAAAGCTGCTGCCATCCACCCCTGTTTTAGAGGAAACAAAGAGAATTCTAGTAAAGCTAAATTCTACAAACGAAAAGGAAAAAGATTTAGCGCTTATTGAAGAGCTATACCGTCATATGGAGTTTTTTGTGGAGATTGACGATGTTTCTGCTTTTCTTGTGCGTTTTTATCGAGCGAGAGAAGCTGTTCTCTTTTTTTTGTTAAAATATGCACAGGATTCTGATGTTGATTTGCAATCTATGAAAAAGTCCACCATCTATAAAGTAGTCGATGAACTCGAGCAACGATATGAGCAGCAGAAAATCGACGGTTATTACGGGGCATATTTTTATTTAAAAAGTTTGAATGTAGCAAACGCGCTACAGGTGAGAAATAAAAGCTTCATCGGTCATGGTCGTGATCCGATTGAAAATGCAGAGCTATGGTATTCCTATTATGGCACGGACAACATTACGATTGCCCGTGCCAAGCGGAGATTTTTACTCGAAACCGATCTTTTATTTCGGGATTTACAAGCAGAGCAGGATGACAATTTCGAAAAATTAATGGACTATTTGATTGAGCTAAGCAACAGCATGGAGAAGAAAGGGCGTTTGCAGGATGAAGGCACATCTGTTTTGTTATCCTAAAAATGAAGCTGATCTTGCCATTCGCTATTTAAAAAATAAGTATCCTGACATTCACGTTTATTTTGTTTCAGAAGAGAAAAAGGATAGATTTGCGGGTCAGGCTACTTGGATCGATCCTGGATACTCCGTTCAAGAAGTGTATCGTCAAATTCGCACGGCTTTAGCAGAAAACGTGAAACCAGGAGATTCGTTGTACCTTTTACTAACAGGAAGCTCTCATTTATACGAAAATGTACTTTTGCATGTTATATCCCAAGAGTATGGGAAAACGGCAAAATTTTTGCGGTTGGATCAGGAACTGACGGAGTGGGAGCTTGAGGTTTATGATTCAAGCAATGACTGGATGGAGCCAGTTCGAGAGCTAATTGGTTCAGGAAACTTTCGTTCAGCTAGAAAGCTGCTGCAAACGGGAGATGTGCCGCGCTTTGTTATGCAACTGCTAGAGTTCGGGGAAAAACTCAAGAAGCTGGATGTACGAAAGCTCGAACAGGAACACGATTCTTTTGACGTATTAGCGGGCGTTTTACGAAATATGGAGGCAGAGGAAGAAGCAATCTCCTATGTCGAGGGGATGAAAAAGCTGCGAGAGCGTGATCAAGTCGCTTTCCTTTATTATTTGCATAATTACTTAGAATACTTGTATAAAGAAAATGATTTAATTGAATTTCTGGTTCTTTATTACCGATTAGCAGAGGAGCTATTGCTGTACACAATTGGACTGGATATCGACTGGGAGCAGGAGCACCCTCAATTTGTACGAAGGAAAAATGCTTTGTTCGCTCTGGACTTTTCTTCAAATGATCGGCTAACAAGGCATCATCATAAATATTTGCAGTTACTTACGAAAAAAATGAGAAGCTTGGAGAATAAATACAGAATCAAAGTTAGAAGGGACAAGCCGATTCCTACAGCTCCATTTACAAAAGAAGAGCGTTATTTTGTCGAGCTTTACTATGAAATGAATGATATGCAGCTGGAGAAATTTTTAAAACTGCGCCATGAAGGGGTCAGCGGGCATGGCTTTGCCGATTTTTCAAAAGAAAAATTCCAGTCATATTTTAATGGAGCCACACCATTAGAAAAAATCAAACCGCTTCTTGAAAAATACGGGGTTATGCCAGATTATAATATGTTTGAACTCGTGCAGAAATCGATTTTATTTTGTTTGTCCCACAATCAGCAGCTATTACAAGAAGAGCAGGCCTTAAAAGCTACAGGGAGAAACCATCCTGATGTTTTTAATAGCTTTTCATCCAAGAAAGGTTTATAATCAAATTTTGCAAGAGAATAAGTTTGTACAGCATCCGTTTGGAAAAGCTGATAATGTATCAGATGAATCCATTGATTTTCACGGGATTATTCGTTAATATGAAAAATATGGAAAACTTTTAGAGTTTAGGATGATGGGGCTTATGAAAAGAGCAAGATTAATTTATAATCCAACCTCTGGGCGTGAAGTGATTCGAAAGCATCTGCCAGACGTTTTGGTTAGGCTTGAACAAGCTGGCTATGAAACCTCTTGTCATGCCACAACGGGTCCTGGAGATGCAACAAAAGCGGCTCGCTTAGCAGTTGAACGGGATTTCGATGTCGTCATTGCTGCCGGAGGAGACGGAACCATTTACGAAGTGGTCAATGGATTAGCCGAGGCAGAAAAGCGTCCTAAGCTCGGCGTCATTCCGGTTGGGACAACCAATGACTTTGCACGGGCAATCCATGTGCCTCGCACGGTAGAGGCTGCCGTAGATATTATTGCAGAAGGTCACACGATGCCAATTGATATTGGTAAAATGAACGACAAATATTTCATTAACATCGCAGGCGGAGGACGCTTAACTGAACTGACATACGAAGTGCCTAGCAAGTTGAAGACAATGCTTGGTCAGCTTGCCTATTATTTAAAGGGAATGGAAATCTTGCCTTCTATTAAGGCGGAAGAGGTTACGATTGAATATGATGGCAAGCTGTTTGAAGGCGAAATCATGCTGTTTCTAGTGGCCAACACAAACTCGGTCGGCGGGTTCGAAAAACTCGCTCCCGATGCTTCCTTGAATGATGGTATGTTCTCTTTATTGATCGTAAAGAAAACCAATTTGGCAGACTTTATCCGGATTGCAACATTGGCTATTCGAGGGGAGCATACAAAGGATCCAAACGTTATTTATGCGAAGGCAAATCGAATAAAAGTCATTCCAAAAGAAAAAATGCAATTAAATCTTGATGGTGAGTACGGGGGATTAGCGCCTGCTGAATTTGTCAACCTGTACCGGCATTTTGAAGTATTTGTTCCGAAGGATTTTGTTCAAGAAGCCGATCAATCAGGCAACGAAACAGAACTTGACCGTCTGGAGGTAAAGGAATAGTAGGGTAGAACATCGCATGGGTCGGTGTTCTTTTTTCGTTTTCGGGTAAAATTTCGTGGAGTGACCGAAAAATCCCGTAGAGTGATCGGAAAATCTCGCTGAATGATCGAATTGCAAGGCTAATTTAATGAATCACCTCTCTGCGTAATTGCTAGTCACCAAACTAAAAACAATTTAAATAGGGGCTGCCAAAATCAATGAGGTTTTGGACAGCCCCGAAAGCTATTTACCTTCAAATAATGCCTGTTTCAAATAAATGCTTGATTTCTTCCATATTGTAGGATAACGCAGATAATATTTCATTAGAATGCTCGCCAAAAAGGATTGGAGCCAAGCTAAGACAATCGTTTGTTCTTATTCAACATCTTTCCCATTCACAAACCGATTGAGCATTTCCATCGTCTGATTTTGCTTAAAGTTAAAGTCAAACGGATTTTTTTCCTGCTTTAATTCGTCTGTCGGACCGGACACAACCCCAATTTGTTTGACTAAGTCTTCTCCAGAATCCTGAATGACCCGATCATACGGGCCATCAGGATGCGGAAAACTTTGTGAGTGCGTATTTTGGCTATCTTTTGGCATACTATCAACTCCTTTGTTGTTAGGATAGCCTTGGTTCTTTTTGCTATGCATAAAGCCTGCCTTTTATCATCGAACTTCTTTATGTTAAAATCAGTACAGTCTTAATGAAGAATACAACCACGTTTTGATATAGAAAAGGAAGCTGAACATATGAAAAAAGAAGTACCTGTTTCAAAAAATGACACAGTAGAAGTGGTTTTCGAGGATTTGACCCATGACGGTGCCGGGGTAGCAAAGGTAGAGGGGTATCCGCTATTTGTACCGAATGCACTGCCAGGCGAACGTGGAATGGTGAAAGTCGTCAAGGTGAATAAAGGTTACGGCTTCGGGCGCTTGATGGAACTTTATGAAAAAAGCCCGGACAGAGTCGAACCACCTTGCTATATTTATAGGGTGTGCGGAGGCTGCCAGCTTCAGCACTTAAGCTATGAAGGCCAGCTGCGTGCAAAGGAAAAGCAGGTGCGTGAGGTGCTAGCACGAATCGGCAAGCTGGAGGATGTAAAGGTCCATCCTGTTCTTGGAATGAAGGAGCCTTGGGTCTATCGCAACAAATCCTCTGTGCCAGTTGGACAAAAGGATGGCAAGCTGATTGCAGGATTTTTTCAAAAGCGCAGCCATGACATCATTGATATGGAAAAGTGTATTATCCAGCATGAAGAGAATGACCGCACGATTCAAGTCGTAAAGGACATTTGCCAAAAGTACGGCGTCCAGCCATATGATGAGGTGAAGCATAAGGGTGTTCTACGCCACATTGTCGTCCGACATGGAAAGCAAACAGGAGAAGTGATGGTCGTGCTTGTCACAAGGACAGCCGATCTTCCACACAAAAATAAAATTGTCGAAGAAATTACATCCAAGGTGGATCACATAAAATCCATTATCCAAAACGTCAACAGCAAGCGTACAAACGCCATCATGGGTGACGAAACGAAGGTACTGTGGGGCAATGAGGTCATTTACGATTATATTGGCAGCATTCGCTTCGCTATTTCCGCCCGTTCGTTTTACCAAGTAAATCCGGATCAAACCTGTGTGCTGTACGAAAAGGCATTAGAGTATGCTGATTTATCCGGCAATGAAACGGTCATCGATGCCTATTGCGGTATCGGAACCATCTCACTATTTTTAGCTCAAAAAGCGAAGAAAGTGTACGGAGTCGAAATCGTCCCAGAAGCAATCGAAGACGCACGGAAAAATGCCGAATTGAACGGAATGGACAATGTCGAATTCGAAGTAGGATCTGCCGAAGAAGTCATCCCGAACTGGTACAAGCAAGGCATCACCGCTGATGTCCTCGTCGTCGACCCACCACGAAAAGGCTGCGACGAAGCCCTGCTGGAAACCATTCTAAAAATGAAACCGAAAAAAGTCGTATACGTATCCTGCAACCCCGCAACTCTTGCCAGAGACCTGCGGATTCTTGAAGACGGTGGATACAAAACACTCGAAGTCCAGCCGGTGGATATGTTTCCGCAGACGACGCACGTTGAGTGTGTGGCAAAATTACATTTAGTATAGAAAAAAGCTCATCCTAATTAAGATTAGGGTGAGCTTTTTAATGATAACAATTTTTGGAGTGACCATATACGATCCAAAGATCCAAAAGAAAGCCTTACTAAAATTATTTATACTTAATAGCTACCTATAATATGGTGTCTTATTTGAAAATCAATAGCAAGCGATAACAGAGCCTATATAAAAATAAAATGACTCAGCAATACGGGAGTCATTTTTATTTATGATTTTTTTTATTTGATTTTGATTTTCTTTTTTGTTCCTTGTCTTTCTTTCGCTCTAAGAACCGTTCTTCATCTTCTTTTGTTAAAATAGGTTTTCTTCTTATAAATAAAGTCATCCCTCTCACCTCTTAATAAAACAGTATGGCTAGAGGGCAGATTTTCATTCTTTAGCTACAAAAGTCTTCGATTGAAATTATATATAAGTCCTCGTTCAAATTAAATTTATCTCTTAGACAGTTCCTTAAATCTTTCACGTTCCTTTGCTACCTCACTCATTTGTTTTACTAATTGGAACGGATTATTAGTAGAAACATTCTCTTCAACACTTGCAGCTACTTCTAAAATAACATTCTCTAAATGCAAAACGCTTTCTCTTCTTCTATTTTCGACGATCCGCATTCTTTGTATAAATCTTTCTTCATCTTCTGCTGAGAGTAACGGTTTTTCCCTCAAAAATAAACTCATATGAATTCCCTCCTTTTAGGGACTCCTTTTCTAAAAATGTACCACTAGATAGATATGTTAATCAAGGAAAAAAATGTTAATTATTAATATAGATTATAATCGCTTGAATAGTAATTTTTCCACTATTCCATGTTCTCCTTAACGGTTCTGGTGTAAAAACTACAGGAATCTTGCAATGATTCTCCGAACCTTGGTCATGAATCTAAAGAAGTGGCTTGATCCGTATAGAAAGCACACACTCCCGTTGATTTATTGCCTTTTCATTTATTAGGTAAAGAATTATTAACTAAATATGGAATATTTAGAATACTTTTTAAAGGGCAATTTGTTATAGTGAAATAAATCAATACTTTACGGGGAGCTATTAACTATGAGACTGAAGGAACTTGATATATAACAACCTTTCTCGTTTGCGAGAGGCCCTCCAAAGTTTTAAACCATATTAAATTTCAAAATTATTACTGGAGGTAAATATAATGAATGACAAAAAGTTTATTTCGTTGTTAAAACAGGTAGATGAACCTTTTTTGGGATGGGATTTTTCATTCATATCTTCAAAAGGAAGATTTTCATCATTATCAATTTGAACTACCTTAACCCCTAAAGGTGTTAATCGTTCTTTTGCGACAGGTACATTTGGATAGGTCGCACCCTATTTGGGTGTGTGGATTGAAATGTCCAGAAGCAATAAAAGAGAGAATCTATCAAAATTATTCAGTTCAGATGATACTAATTGAAGATGTAAATGAGAGGGCGGTTTTTCATTTATACGCTGCAATGGAACTAAAAGACCATAAATGAATTTTAACAGTTGTCTAGAAACTTAAAAACAAAGAATTTACTGCATTTAATTCAATGAGCCGGACTCTTTCAATTAACTTGAGTTATGTGAATATCTTATCTATAATAAGGGTATAAAAGAAAAGATCAGGTGCTGGAACACCTGATCATTACAACACACATGCCGCAGGATTTAGCGGCTGACCAAATTTTGTTGAATAGAAATAGTCACCTTAGCTTGGTCAGGCAGGGTGGCTATTTCTTTTTGTTTATTGCGACGACAATAGCTACAATTTTTTCAAGATTATTCGTTAGTAAAACTTCAGGGTGTGCTAGGCACGATATCTAAGAACTGATGATATTTTTCAATCTGATTATAATTCGCTTTTTCCTTTACCCAAAGTTTTTTAAAGAACCTTTTGAGCAATTACCAAAAATGGATACCCAAGATAAAGAGTCTTTGGATCTGTTAATGCCTTGGTCATCGACTAAATTATAACTAGCTAACCCTCGGTATTGAATGAATAGTCATTCATTTTATGTTACTATGAAAAAAAGGAATGACTTAGGGGGAAGAGTCTATGTTGTTTAAAAAGAATTTTGCCCAAAAGACAGTGAATGGGGTGCAGATGGGCAATGGAACGGTATCGTTCCAACGAGTAAAACTAAATGTTCATTGCTTTTTCCTTGATGGTGTTTTAATTGATACAGGCGCAAAGTCATTAGAAAAGTTATTTAAGGCATTTTTTAAGCATCTTGATATTGATAAAGTGGTGATGACGCACTTTCATGAAGATCATACAGGGTGTGCAGCGTTTTTACAGGAAGAGCTTCAGCTGCCGCTTTTCATGAATGACATCATGATTGAATACTGCATGAAGAAGGCAGATTATCCGATCTATCGTCAATTGTTTTGGGGGAGGCGCAGACCATTTCGAGCAGAACCCATTGGTGAAACATTTCATTCTCCAAATGCAACATGGAGAGTAATCAAAACTCCCGGGCATGCCATTGATCATCTTGCCTTTTTAAATGATGAAACAGGTCAGCTTTTTACTGGAGACCTCTATTGTCAAGAAAGGACAAAGGTTGTTCTTCGGGAGGAAAATATTCCGGTGATTATCGAATCATTAAAAAAAATCTTAACCTATGATTTTGAAGATGTGTTTTGCAGTCACGCAGGCTACTTGAACGATGGACGCACAGCTTTAAAGAGAAAGTTGGATTATTTGTTGGATCTGCAAGGAAATATTTTAAAGCTGTATGATGAAGGAAAGACTCCTGAAGATATTAATACCACATTGTTTCCTAAAAAATATCCCATTACGTTTTTTTCTTCTGGAGAATGGGACTCCATCCATATTGTCCGTTCCATTATCAAACAACATGATAAAACGCACATATCATAAACGATGTTTCCAAATCGCCATTCAAAATATAACAACTTATTATATACCATGTGTTTCCACATATACTCTGCACATGTGGAGTGTATTTCACAGATAGTTTTAAAAAATGATTGAGGGGGATTATAACCCCTCAACCTGTGCAAACTAATAAAGTTAATGGTTTACTTACAGCATTGAAGATTGTTGAGTCTAATAGAGATTTAACTTACATACAAAATAAGGTGAAAGAAATAAGAAATGCAATATAATCGTTCGGTACTGTTCTATAATAAGAAAGATTAGACTTTAGTTTAGCTAAATTATGAACTTAATATCATGTACAAGTGTATTGTGAGTTCACCTTTTGTCGAGATATGTAATAATTTTATAGAAAAATAGGTTGTTTATTGGTAAAATTGGGTAAAAGAATAATGAGGTGAACATATGCCTCTCATAACGAGAATGGTAAATTTAGTTGAAAGAATGGCGAGAAAACTACATCAATCGGATCCCAATAAATCAGAGAAACTGCTAGAATGGTCTATAAGAAAGATCAGATTAAATAGGAGTTTCCATTTGAAGAATAATAAAGTAATTTATAGGGGAGAAATTTATTGGTGTGAACTAGGTGAGAACATAGGTAGTGAGGAAAGTAAAAGGCGACCAGTAGTTGTAATACAGAACCAAAAAGGGAACGATAATGCTCCAACTACTATAGTAGCGCCTATTACTAATGCCACAATTAACCTTCCTATAGCAGTACCGATTAATAGAGCAGCTAACCCCAATGTTACAGGAACAATTGATTTAGGTCAGGTTAAAGTAGTACACAAATCAAGATTAATTGGGAATAGTATCGATAAATTAAAGAATGCAGAACTTAAGAAAGTGGACCATGCTTTAATGAAATCTATAGGAACTTATCAGTATTTAATACATGAGCAAAGAGACAATTATGCAAGAAGTTTGAATAGACAGTTAAGGGAAATACAACAAGAACTCGGAGTAAATAAAAATGAGGATATATTGAGTGCTATTCAGTCGTTAAAAAAAAATAATAATTGATATTTTCCCTAGGTTATGTTTTAATAAAATTACAGATAGTGCTTATCCTTGTTAGGATAAGAGGAAAAAGGTTTATATTCAGAATGGAGAGGAGATTTTTATCTTCTCTTTTTAAATTATTCAGGTTATTTTTTGACTATTAGAGACATAATATGTAACAGATGGTGCTTGATGATTTGCTTATCAAGAGGAAAATTTTCCATCATCAGAGGAAGAGAGCCTTTTTAAAGGCTCTCATTTTAGTTTATATGATGTTTTTCATACCTTGATAAAAATAAGTAGATAGTCGCCAATTTTATTTTTGTCTGTCAAATGTACTCTGCACATGTGGAGTTCTTGGCAACATTACATTTGGTATAGAAAAAAGCTCATCCTAAATTGAGATTAGGATGAGTTTTTCAATGAGAAATTTTAGGAGTACCATACACGATTCCAAAAAAAGCCCCACTCTTTTGCAGCTTCATCTTTTTGTTAAGAACATTTGTTCGTCAAACTTCGGGGGGTGCCAGTGCACACTATTTAGGCAATTGGAAGTTATGAAGGTTTTCTTTAATTTTTTACTGTGATACATTTTATGATCAGCTATCTTTATTAATTCAAACAAATTTTTACTGTGATTTGGATAGATTGCCGAACCTATAGAAGTCGAAATAGGTATTTTTACTTGTTCAGAAAGGCTCTCCAGTTTCTCTTCCAGCCTTTGAAGAAGGGCTTGCAAACCTGCCTCTTCATTGTAATGTCCAATCACCAAGAATTCATCACCACCCCAACGAGCCACAATATCACTTTTTCTTGTTGTTTCAACAAGTGTTTCACTAATCATTGTTAGAATTATGTCGCCCTTATGATGCCCGTAGGTGTCATTTATCGTTTTGAAATTATCACAATCTACTACTAATACAAATAATTTATTATTGGTTCGTTCCGCCAAGGAAGCAATCTTTTCATAATTATTCATAACAAATCTTCGATTGAAAATACCCGTAAGTTCATCTTTCTCAGAATAAAATCTTACTTTATCATACTGTTTACCAGCCCAATAACCAAAAAAAATTAGAAAAGGATATGAATATAAATCAAGTGGTTCAATTACTTTATCACGAAAATAATAGTAGAAGATATAAACGGAGTGTAATAAAAATAAGCCCAAACTCCCAATGATTCTACCGGTATAATCCATGGTGGTCCGCCTCTATTGTAGTCTAAAAGTCTTATTCTATTATATCATGTGTTTGTAAAGGATTAAATATGTCACTACTGGTTTCAGAAGGAATAATCTTAAAAATAAGAAAGAATCTACATTTTAACTAAGAATAGTTTATTACCTGGTGAAAGGGTGTTACGATGAAGCAATTATTCTACTTTGGTTATGAGCAAGCAAAATCTTGTCTTTTTCCTGTTATTATTTTTCTTACTCTTGCAATGACAAAAATGGTTGAAGTGTCTTTTATCGCTCGGTATGATTTAATTTTATTTATTTGTTTATTGACACAAATTTTGATGATCATGTTCAAATTTGAAACATTTGATGAAGTGAAAGTGATTGGAGTCTTTCATCTCATTGGTCTAGCGTTAGAGCTTTATAAAGTACATATGGGTTCATGGAGTTATCCTGAGGAAGCCATTACAAAGTTTTTTGGCGTCCCTTTGTATAGTGGCTTCATGTATGCCAGTGTAGCAAGTTATATGTGCCAAGCATGGAGAAGGCTAGAGTTGAGACTTATAAATTGGCCCCCTACTTGGAGTGTTGTTCTACTAAGCGCTGCCATCTATTCCAATTTCTACACGCATCATTTTATTTACGATTTTCGCTGGATTTTAAAAATTATGACCTTGCTCCTCTTTTATCGAACATTTGTATATTTTACAGTCAAAAAACATACGTATGCGATGCCTTTGTCATTATCATTTGTTTTAATCGGCTTTTTCATTTGGATTGCTGAAAATATTGCAACGTTTTTTGGAGCTTGGCAATATCCAAACCAACAACAGCAATGGGAAATTGTCCATATCGGGAAAATTAGCTCTTGGTTCTTGCTTGTTATTGTTAGTTTTATGATTGTTGCACTATTAAAACATTTAAAAGAAAATCGTGAAATGAGTAGGGTGAAGAGAGATAAACCTTTGCAAGTATGAGGGGGCAATTAAAAAAGAATGTTAAATTAGTACTATTACCTTGAAAAAATTGTATTAAGATTAATTGTCCATTATAGGGCGCTCTTCTTAAGCAAGAAGGCGTCTTTTAATATTTGGTGCGATCCTGTAGCAAGGAAATGCACCTTATTATTGAAGGACCATATATTTGTAGGAAATATTAGATTCTTTATCAAAAAAAGGTTATAAATTTGTCACTGTAAATGAGTTGCAGAATATGTAAGTCCGTATTTTTGAGATGAGCATGTCACGATAGAATTTTCTAGATTCCAAATGTTGTGTAAATTGGAAATATAGGTAAAAATGTATAGAGGAATACAAGAGAAAATTCAAATTTAGAAAGGATATTTGTATGTCATCAACAAATTCAAATCCATCCATGGCTTCACTATTACGTAATCGATTTATATTAACGATTATGGCTGCTGGCTTATTCGCTCAGGTGGGCATCTGGGTCCGGAATTTTGCTATACTATTGTTTGTTATGGAGAAGACGAATGGCAATGCGAATGCCATCTCACTCATATCAGTGGCCGAATTTGCACCGATTTTTATTTTCTCCTTTATTGGTGGAACGTTTGCAGACCGTTGGCGCCCGAAAAAAACAATGATTTGGTGTGACATTTTAAGTGCTGTTTCCATATTTGGCATATTAATGGCCCTTCTGTTCAGTACATGGAAGGTGGTATTTTTCGCTACACTCGTCTCTGCGATTCTATCTCAGTTTTCGCAGCCTTCGGGGATAAAGTTGTTTAAGATTCATGTTCCAGGTGAACAGATGCAGGCAGGAATGTCACTATTTCAGACGATGATGGCTATTTTCATGATTATAGGTCCAATTTTAGGTACATTCGTCTTTCAACAATTCGGTATAAACATCTCTATGGCAATAGTAGGTGTTGCTTTTCTATTATCTGCACTTGTATTGACCTTATTGCCTCCTGATCAAATGGAGGAGAAAGAAGACTGTGAGACATCGTTATGGCAAGAAATGAGGCTTGGTTTTCAATATGTTTGGTCACGAAAAATTCTTGTAACCTTGGGCGGAGTCTTCATGGCAGCTGGGTTAGGACTAGGATTTATCCATCCAATGGCCATATTTCTTGTAACAGAGCGCTTAGGTATGGATGAGAGTTTTTTAAAATGGCTGTTCGCAGCCAATGGAGCAGCCATGATCATTGGTGGTGGTATAGCAATGATTTTATCCAATCGAATCGCTCCTCACATCCTTTTGATGTTGGGGATGTGGGCTATGGCTATAGGAATTGCCGTGATGGGTTGGTCCACTATGTTCTGGCTTACGATGGTGATGGAGTTTCTCATTGGTCTCTTTATGCCAGCTCTACATATTGGCATTAATACGATTATTCTAAACAACACCGAGGAAAACTTCGTAGGTCGTGTAAATGGAATATTGACCCCTTTATTCATGGGTTCGATGGTCATTACGATGAGCGTGGCCGGTCTGTTGAAGGAACAATTCTCCTTAATCACGATTTATCAAATCTCTGCAGCTTTTTTCATCATTGGGATTCTCGTCATGCTACCAATGTTCAAAATGCTAAAGCTTGTAACTGCTAAAGGTAAATAAAAAGAAGTGCTCTATGGATTAACTTTCAAATTTGCAATGTCTAATTTCACTTTAATGTGACAAAATCACGAAGTATAAAAGATAGGGAAGGCATTTGACTTTACCGATCTTTTATAGTTTTAAAAGGCTCTTTTCTAAAAGATTGTTGTTTTTACATAGGTTCTGGGAATGAAAACCGTTGATAAAAAAGTTGGTTGATTGGAGCGTAAGGTGCGAGACTCCTGCGGGAGCAGCGGGACAGATGAGACCCCACAGGCGCTGAGCGCCGAGGAGGCTCACCGCCCGCCCCGCGGAAAGCGAGCATCCTGGAGCGGAAATCAACCGATCCTCACTACTTGTTAAAAAGCAACAAAGTTTACGAAAACAGCCTTTTAAAAATGGGTTGATGATAAATATGGAGTATCCTGGAAAAATAAGTGGAGGATTCATAGGTAACAACAATATTTTTTAAAGATATGCTGAATTCCGGAGCTGGGCCTATGATGAAACATTCATATGCCTTGTATATGAATAGGTAAAGGGAAGAAGTAAATGAACATACATTGAGGGTTTATTGGAGGAATAGTAAATGAATGAACTAAAAGGAATACACCACGTAACGGCCATTACAAGTAGTGCAGAAAAGATCTATGAATTTTTCACGTATGTTTTAGGTATGCGTTTAGTAAAGAAAACTGTTAACCAAGACGATATCCAAACGTATCATTTATTTTTTGCGGATGATACAGGAAGCCCAGGTACAGATATGACGTTCTTCGACTTCCCTGGTATTCCAAAAGGTGTACATGGTACAAACGAGATTTCGAAAACATCTTTCCGTGTACCAAGTGATACAGCATTAGATTATTGGGTAAAACGTTTTGATCGTCTCAATGTTAAACATTCTGGGATTCAAGAACAATTTGGTAAAAAGACACTTTCTTTTGTGGATTTTGATGACCAGCAATATCAATTGATTTCAGATGAAAACAATAAGGGTGTTGCTGCGGGTACGCCATGGCAAAAAGGACCGATTCCACTAGAATATGCTATTACTGGTTTAGGTCCAATCTTCGTCCGTGTCGCTCATTTTGATTATTTTAAAGACATGCTTGAAAAAGTTCTATTATTTAAAGAAATCGCTCAAGAAGGAGCCTTCCATTTATTTGAGGTTGGTGAAGGAGGAAATGGTGCACAAGTAGTTGTAGAGCATAATACGATTCTTCCTCAAGCACAACAAGGGTTTGGTACAGTACACCATGCTGCATTTCGTGTGGAAGACCGCTCTGTTTTAGAAGAATGGGATCAACGTATGCGTAGCTTCGGATTCCAAACTTCAGGATTTGTTGATCGCTACTTTTTTGGATCCTTATACGCAAGAGTTGCTCCACACATTTTATTTGAGTTTGCAACAGATGGTCCAGGATTCATGGGAGATGAACTTTATGAAACGCTTGGAGAAAAATTATCTTTACCTCCATTCTTAGAACCAAAACGTGAACAAATCGAAAAATTAGTTCGCCCGATCGATACAGTAAGGAGCACAAAAGAGTTTATTAAAGAATAGTAGAAAGAAAGGCTGGCATCTTCTTCGCATGCAATATTTGACTTGTAAAAGATTAAAATATGAGAACCAAATATGGGTGCCTGACCCTCAATGAGGTAATGCTTTAATGCACTGGGGTCAGGCCATTTTATTGATTGTTACCTTTATTACCACCTTTATTTTAGTGATTGCTCATACCCTTAGGAAATTCTAAACATGTACTTTATAAAAAAAGTGGCAGTTCAGTAACTACCACTCATTATATCAACTTACTTTGCTGTTAGGTATGTCAGGCATGATATAAGCGGTCTTATTCTTCATCATGCCATAGATAATCCGCACTAATCTTCTCATAATACAGAGAAGGGCTTGTGACGTCTAATCAGAACATCTCACCCCTATCTTGTATTGAACGGATAAAGCAAGACAGAGAATGTCGGCAACCTTAGGTCGAGCGTTCGTCTCTATGGACTCGCAAGGGTACGAAAGCCTATCCATTCTCTATCTCGTTCCGTTATAAAATCGCTTCATGTGTTCCGTTGGCGATTATCTCTCCATAACGGTATACACCACTGTAGAACGCTTTTCTGTTCAAAATTCGCTTGACTTGGACTTTCGTAAACAACTTCCCTTGTTTGGTTCGATGTCCTTCCTCATTCAGTTGTGATGCAATTTGTGACAGAGACCATGAAGGATGTTGTTCTCGTAAGTCAAACACTCGTTGAACGGTTTTTGCTTGTGTTTCATCTATAACGAGTCGCTTTTGGCCTCTTTTAACCGTATATCCAAAAGCGACATTTCCTCCTGCATAACCGCCCTGTTGTGCTTTTTTATTCCTTCCTCGCCCTAGCTTTAACGCAATTTCTAAGCGTTGATATTGGTCGAGGAGTTCCATTAACCCATTAATAAGAAAATCATTGGGGTCTTTCTTGTAAATACTGTATTGCGGTTGTTCGATACTCCGAATGTCTACTCCATACTTTTTCAGTTCACGATGTACTAACACCTTAACAATGTCTGAACACCATAATCGGCTTGTTTTAAGTGTCACCACATAATCCACCTGATGGCGGGAGAGATACCCCAACATCTCCTGAAATCCTGTCCTGTCGATTTCTAACGCTTCTTCATCCACTTTCGCCCCACTGATACCCTCATCCTTAAACAAACACAGGAGAGTGTATCCTTGTGCCTGACAATACGCTTTAATTTCATCTTCTTGGTAGGCAAGGCTGTATCCATCTTTGGCTTGCCCTTGTGTGGAAACGCGGATATATCCAATCACCTTCATGATACCTTCCCCCTCCGTTACGCAAATTGAGATTAACGTAACGCTTAGACGCTATGTTAAGTCTATTGTATGCGGCTTAACCGATACATTCAANCCCTTTACCGATACAAATTTTTTATGTATCGTATAAGTAATACAGACAGAGGAAGGGATGTAGTATGCCAATTAAAATCAAACTGAAAGAAATCCTCAAAGAACGTGGCATTTCTCAGCGTGAATTAGCTCGACTTACAGGGCTGCGCCCGAACACCATCAGCCATCTTTGTTCAGACAACGTGGACAGAGTTTATCTCTCAACATTAGAAAAAGTGTGCAAAGTGCTAGACATCGACATCCAGGAGTTAATCGAGGTGGAGTAATCCTCTCGCTATAGTAATCGGTGGTAGCGAAGAAAAAGTTGCGAAAAAAATTTCAAAAGTCAAGGAGAAAGCAAAGGTAAGGTTTTAGGAGATAAAAACGGTGGTAGCTGATAATTTTCAGTCGTTTATCGTTGATGAAAATCATAAAATATAGCATCTTTTTCAAACTGATTTTGTGCGTACAATCTAACCCTAAGAATTATCATACAGGAGTTTCAAGGGTTATGCGTATAGGTTGTTGCTCTTGCGGTTTATTCGGCACTCCTCCATGTAAAAAGCCTTAAGAGAATTTATCTCTTAAGGCTACAGTCTGAAACAGTTATCAATAATGTAATAACCGTTTTTCTAATTCTCTATAGTTTTTCTATTGAAAATACTAATTTATCGAAATCTGTTTCAAAACCATAATCATTACAATAATAAATTATTTTATTATCTTTTTCTTCAAGTATCATTCCCGATGTTAATAATTGCGATTGACGTCCCTTACCTTTATCCCAAATATTATACACACTTAACAAACCCTCGGAAGAAACACACTTGCACAGAACTTCTTTTGGAGCAGTATCTTCCCATAATTCGATACTTTTTGATTTTAATCCATTAACTTCAATATATCCTTCTCCTACATCTATCCCTAATCTAACTCCCTGTCTATTTTTCGAATTCTTACTAATAAATGTTAATTTTATTGTTTGTTCATTATCAATTTTTAAAACATCCCACATAACTACATTGTTTCTTCCTTCAAATTCATCATTGTATATACGTTTTTTACCAAATTTCATTTATCTTTCTCCTTTCTATGGACGTGGTCCTTTATAATGTCTAAATGGGTCAATATCAGCATGCTCCCATGGCCACACTTCTTGTAAGTTGTTTATATTATGAGGGTCAGGTATATTCCTACCATTAATGTGATGTAATTCCTTCGGTACATTTAATTTTGGATGTAAAGGTGCTTTCCCTTTCTTCATTCGTGCTAAATTTTGTGCTGAATATTCTCCTTCCTCTGCTTCATTAGCAACATTCTTCCAATACCTACTTTTTACTGTACTCCATGAAGGATAATTACCTTTCTTTGTTAATTTATTTATAGGGTCTCCTACTTTCCAATTTTTACCTGTACCCTTAGACCTTAAATTTATTCCTATATTATCTCCGGCAACAGGCTTATTAAGTTTACCCTTAGATTTGACAGTCCGATTCTTCACCCGATGCGCAGCCTTTTTTGTCTTATGGTAGGATCGGCTGACTTTGGCTTTCGTCTTTAACTTCGCCTTCCGCATCTTTTTAATCGATGCCGAAGCGAATTTCCTCGACTTCTTCATCTTTTTGCCGTATTTTACGGCTTTTACGCCCCATTTGACGGCTCCCGCATCTGGGAAGAAGTTGCTGGCAATGCTCGCGGCTGCTCCAGCTTTATGGTACCACTTCGATTTCGGGCTTTTCAATGTCCGAATATCGTCGCCAATCGCGAAGTTATATCCTTTCTTCGCCCATTTTTTCGTTGCTTTCCATCCGCGCTGCAGCCATTTCGGCAAGTGGCCGTCCGGATCGATGTTATTAACTGCGTCTCCATCGGCGTACAAGTAACGATTCAATGAAGTTGGTTTATTTTTTTTGGATTATTTACATGGTGTTTCTTAATGTGGCTTTGTACCACGTAATTATGTTTGTCCACCCATCATCTTTCCTTCTTAATTGCATGGAGGGTATATAAAAAAGAAACCTTGAAAGGCTTATAACCAATCAAGGTACGATTATACGATACTATTTTTTCAACAATATATTTATCAATTTCTCATCCCCTACTTGCTTTGCAAAGTCCAAAGGAGACCTTCCAGCATTATTCTTAGTTGAAATATCAGGATTATATTTCATTAATAGTTCAACCATTTCGTAATTTCTACCTTTGCAATTGAATACAGCCGTCCACATAGCATTATTACCATATTTATCTCTTAAGTTTATATCTATACCTCTTTGTAACAACTCTTTAGCGACATTTAAATTTTGATTGATACAAATAAGATGTAATGCAGTCTGACCGTCGGAATTTGTCATATTAACATCAATGTTATTGTTAATAAGGAATAACGCAATATCAAATTTATTACCTGAAATAGCATAATGTAATAAGCCAGAACCATTTTCATCTTTTTTATTGATATCACCGATATCAAATTTAATCTTAAATGTTTCTAAATCCCCGAACTTAGCCAATGTAAAAATGTCTGCTTTCTCCGTCGGCATATACTTCATCTCCTTGTTATTCATATTTATGACTTCTGTTTGCAGAAGGACTTTCCGGTCTGTAATTGTTTGGATTTCTATACCAATTTAAAAACTCCTCTTTAGTGATTTCACCTTTTATATATTTTTTATGCCATACACTATATTTATTTTCTGGTGTATGCCCCATATCCCATTGACCTGCTCTCGGCTTACTTTTATCCCAAAATAATTCTTCCCCAGTATTTGGGTCATATATTCTACCATTAACATCCTTAGCATTTTCCCAAACTTGCTCTACTTGACCAGGAGCATATTTTGGTCGATTTTTCGGATTTGAATAAGGTTTACGATTACCCTTAGTTTAACTTCTAAATCTCGATTCTAGTAAACTCTTTTATCACCTACGGTTACACAATTTACAATTTATGTAACGTTTTTTAACAATGGCGAGTATTATACGACCGTCTCTAGTGAAAATACAATACAAAAATAATGTGCCCGTTTAGTATTGTCACAGTCGGTTCAATGTTTATCTCCACTTTCTCGCCGCGAGAATGCGTTCTCCCGTGTTTTAAACTATGTTCGAAGGGTATTAATGGTATCCGTCTCTTTAGTATGCATATCAGCCAAAACTCCATGTAGGTATAACCATCATGAGTTCTGAAGTTAATGTTCAATTATTTTAAGAGCGAAACCATTAATAATAAAAAGAACCTTGAAAGGCATATAGCCAGTCAAGGTTTTCAATTTATTGTTAAATACCTTATATAATTTTTTAAATCCGGGGAGGAATCCTGAGAAGCATCCTTTCTCAAAAATGGCTTTAAAAATCATCGTAAGCATCACCTAACGGTATAAAATCTTCTTGTAGCCAGTACCAATGTCTACCTCTATTTTCTATCAATCGTTCTAATAAATCGGTAAAAGAAGTCGCTATAATAGAACACTCTCCTACCACCCCATGCCTATCATAAAAGCTGTCATAGCACCTACCGAGCCTACCCGGATTCAAATCAATCGTAATGTACTCTCCATTTCTATCCGTTGCACAGATATACCAATCGGATGAAATATCTTCTTCACATAACTCCCCTACAATAATAGGGTTAGCTAACTGAAAATCCTGAGGAGGGACTATTAAAATGGAATAATCAGCCTTTTCAAATAAAAGCGCCCCCCCACATAACTCATAAAACTTATACACATCATCAGGTAAAATATGCGATGTACTCACATTTGGAATACCAGCTGGAGGATAAACTACACAATCCCCTAAATTTTTTATTTTATTAATTAAATTCTCAATCCTCATTTTTCTTCACTACTCCCGATAAATATATTGATGAAATGCACGATAATACTCTCTTCTAGCAGACTGGGGAACACCAGCAGCATCGAACATTCTCTCTGTTAATTGTTGCATTTCTCTCGGCGAAACTGTTTTCCAATCTACTTTTCCTCCAACTTTTTTACCGGTTTTTTCGTATAACCATTGTCTATATATTGCTTTTGTGGCATCATGTTGTGCTTTTGTCAAAGCAACTGTAGGGGTATCAGCACCTCTACTTACATAGTTTGGTACATTATGCTTAGCCCAGACATCTAATATACCATGGCGATTTTCTAGTGGTGCATTGCTTGGACGATACGGTACGACATCATACGGTCTAACATTACCCGTACCCTTAAAAATAAACTCATCCTGATTTTGATTAGGGTGAGTTTTTTCTTGCACTGCAACGATCTCAAAAGAAAAGCTCAATTCCAGTTTTTTTATCCAATATTTATGTTCTAAAAATTCGGGATCGCAGAGCACAGGCACACTATCAAATATTATTTATTTTTGTCAACATTCCTACAGTCAAAATCAAATTTACTTTCCATTGTTCACAAAATGAAAACGCTTTATTATTAGGTCATGAATAGTAAAGAGGTGAGATAAATGTCTGAAATAAAGAATAAAGGTGATTTCCGAGTCAAGATTCAGCGCTTCGGCAGTTACTTAAGCGGAATGATTATGCCGAATATAGGTGCATTTATTGCCTGGGGTTTTATCACAGCCTTATTCATTCCAACTGGCTGGTTACCAAATGAGAATTTAGCAAAACTCGTTGGTCCTATGATTACCTATCTTTTACCGTTACTAATTGGTTATACAGGCGGAAAGATGGTTTATGATGTTCGCGGGGGAGTAGTAGGTGCTACTGCAACGATGGGGGTCATTGTTGGAGCAGACATCCCGATGTTCTTAGGAGCCATGATCATGGGGCCTTTGGGCGGTTATTTAATTAAAAAAGTGGATCAGTTATTTCATGGTAAAGTCAAATCTGGTTTTGAGATGTTAGTTAATAACTTCTCAGCAGGTATTTTGGCGGCAATTTTAACTTTATTAGCGTTTAAAGGAATCGGACCACTAGTCTTAGGTTTAAATAAAGCTTTAGCAAGTGGAGTACAAGTGATTATTGATGCAGGTATTCTTCCACTAGCAAGTATTTTCATTGAACCTGCTAAAGTATTATTCTTAAACAATGCGATTAACCACGGAATTTTAAGTCCAATTGGTATTGAACAAGCTGCAAAAGCAGGAAAATCTATCTTATTCTTATTAGAAACGAATCCTGGTCCTGGTTTAGGGATCCTACTAGCTTACATGATTTTCGGAAGAGGAACTGCTAAACAATCTGCACCAGGAGCAGCAATTATTCATTTCCTAGGTGGAATTCATGAAATTTACTTCCCATATATCCTTATGAAACCATTATTGTTATTAGCTGTGATTTCAGGTGGTATTAGCGCAGTCTTTACTTTTACAATCTTCAATGCAGGATTAGTTGCTGTTCCATCACCGGGAAGTATTTTTGCACTATTAGCAATGACTCCAAAAGGCAATTACTTAGGAGTAATGGCAGGTGTTATCGTGGGAACATTAGTTTCCTTCGCTGTTGCTTCATTCATTCTTAAATCAAGCAAGAAAGAAGAAGAGGAAGATTTAGCGGCGGCTACAGAGAAAATGGAATCTTTAAAAGGAAAGAAAAGCTCTATTAGTGCAGCGTTAGCTGAGAGTAAAGAAGATCAAGAGGGAACTAAAACTTTCGATTTCAAGAATGTAAAGAAGATCATCTTTGCATGTGATGCTGGAATGGGATCTAGTGCAATGGGTGCTTCCATCTTAAGAAATAAAGTTCAAAAGGCTGGTATTGAGCACGTAGAGGTTTCCAATACTTCAATCAATAACTTGCCGAATGATGCTGATCTTGTCGTTACCCATAAGGATTTAACCGATCGTGCAAAAGCAAAGCTTCCTAATGCTTACCATGTGTCAGTAGAAAATTTCTTAAATAGTCCAAAGTATGATGAAATTGTTAATCAATTAAAATAGAAAATAAAAAAATTTCTACGTATTATATATGAAAGGGTGCACCTCTTTACGATAAGGGTCACCCTTTATTTATATTAGGCTATGTGAAAATAGAAATACTTTATTTTAACAATGAATAATTTAATTTTGTCAGGAAGGATTCTGAAAAAAACACATTATGAAACCTTTGAATAAAAGTTGCGGGAATATTTATAATTAAATTGTGTCAGTAACTTATTCTGAAATGAGATGATGAGAGGAATGATTGTTTCAGCAAGAGAACGTCTTATTCTTCAATATTTGATCGATGAGATGAATCAAGAAGTTACGATTAAAGAACTAGCAGAATTATTAGATGTGAGTGAACGGACCATTCACCGAGATTTAAAAAATATTGAAGATGTGATCCAACCATTTGATGTCCAATTAGTCAAGCGTTCTGGCATAGGGATCAAGCTAATTGGTGATAAAAATCATTTGCATCAATTAAGAGTAGCCATTCAAAAACAGGATTATACAGAATATACTCCGGATGAAAGAATCATGATTATTTTATGTACCCTTTTAGAAAGCCAGGAGCCCGTTAAATTGTTTTCTTTGGCAAACGATTTAGGAGTTACAGCTGCAACAGTCAGTCATGATTTAGATAAAATAGAACCCAATATTGAGAAATTTGGCTTAACTCTAGTAAGAAGAAGAGGGTACGGAATCGAACTCGTAGGCTCTGAGGAGTCAAAGAGAAAAATGATCCGAAGTTTAATTTCTGATCGTTTGGATGTACAAGATTTCTTAAAGTTATTAAGAGAAAATATTCAAAAAAAATCAACCAATACCATTGATTCCATTTCAGAACGATTACTAGGACTTGTTCAAAAAGAAAAGCTAGTTATTATTGAACATTTAATTGAAGAAATCAATAGTCGTCTTCCTTATCCGCTAGCAGATAGTTCCTACGTTGGTTTAGTTGTACATTTGGCATTGGCTATGGAACGAATTCAACGAGGGGAAAAGATTACGATTAAAGAGGAGTATTTATCCCAACTCAGATTGACAAAGGAATTCCAATTTGCAAGGGAAATTGCGCATAAGCTTCAAGAAATTTTTAATCAAAATATACCAGAGGATGAAATTGGTTATATTACCATGCACTTGAGAGGTGCCAAAATCCGCTTTGAGCAAGGAGTAAATGTTCAAGAGGAAAATGTAGAGACTGCATTTATTGTCAATCAGCTAATCAAAACGGTTGAAAGGCTGATGGGGGCTACGTTAAGGGATGATCGTTCTTTATTTCAAGGATTATTAGCACATCTGCAGCCAACTCTATATCGATTAAGGCAAAATATGAGAATTTCGAATCCTCTTTTAGATCAGATTAAAAGAGATTATAAGGAATTATTTCACACGGTAAAGAAAGCGGTTTCCTTAGCTTTGCCAGATCTGGATGTTCCTGATGAAGAGATAGGATATTTAGTTCTTCATTTTGGATCCGCATTGAATTCTCAAAAAATCAAAAACAAGATTCGTGTGCTGATTATATGTTCAAGTGGAATCGGAACGTCAAAAATGCTGGCTACAAAAATTAAAAATCAAATTCCTGGTATATCTGAATTAAAAAGTATTTCAGCATTTGAATTAAAAAAAGTGAATGTTGAACAATATGATCTTGTTCTTTCGACAATACCGATTGAAGAGCTACCTAAAGAGTATCTTCTTGTTAGTCCAATGCTAACAGATGAAGAAATTGATACCATAAAAAAATATATCGGTAAAAAAGGGGACTATTTAGCGCAGCCCGATTCTAAAGAAGAGAATACCCCATCTCAATATTTCATTCAGTTTGATGACTTTAAAGGATTTACAGAGAAATCCTTTGAACTCATTCACATCTTAGAATCGTTAGACCTATATGAAATCAAAGAGGATACGGAAATCGAAAGTATTCTTCAATCAGTTTGTGAAAGTCTTTTACAAAAAGGATTGATCCAAAGTGTTAATGGCGTTGTAACGGCCTTAAAACGACGAGAAATGTTAGGTGGTTTAGGAATACCTGGAACGAAACTAGCCCTTTATCATGCAAAGAGCGAGCATGTAATTCGACCTTCATTCATTGTCATTGATTTAAAATATCCTAAGTTCATTAAGTCGATGGATCAAAAGACCATGAAGGTTGAACGAATCCTTTTACTATTAGTTCCTGAGGAAGCTAGCTCAAATATTTTAGAAATCATGAGCTTTATCAGTGCCCTCATTATTCAGTCTGAAGAAAGTATTCAAGTTTTCGAAACGGCAATCCGTAACGATCTGATTCAATATATTACTCAACATTACTTTTACAACTTTGTTCAAAAACATAAGGAGTGACAAAAATGTCAATTTTAAAAAAAGAAAATATCTTATTAAATCAAAAAGTCAGTAATAAAGAAGAGGCTATAAAAATAGCTGGCCAAATTTTAGTGGACCAAGGATATGTAAAAGAGGAATATATTACAGAAATGCTGAAAAGGGAAGAGCTTACTTCCACTTACATGGGAAACTATCTTGCTATTCCACATGGAACTGAAGAGGGCAAAGCGGCTGTTCTTCATTCAGGATTATCCGTTGTACAAGTTCCTGAGGGAGTCGATTTTGGCAATGGTAACATTGTGAAGATCTTAATTGGAATCGCTGGAAAAGATAATGAACATTTAGATATTCTTTCAAAGATTGCGATTGTTTGCTCTGAGGTAGAAAATGTTGAAAAATTAGTAAACGCTCAATCAGTGGAAGAAATTCTTCAACTTCTTGGTGAGGTGAACTAAATGAAAGCCACTCATTTTGGTGCTGGAAATATCGGAAGAGGTTTTATCGGCTTATTATTGCATCAAGCGAATTATGAAATTGATTTTATTGATGTCAATGGCAAGATGATTGATGAAATGAACAGAGAACAATCGTATCGAGTGATTCTGGCAAACGAAGAAAGAGAAACTTTTACAGTTAGTGGTATCAAAGGAATCAATAGCGTTGAAGCGAAGGAAGAGGCGATTGAATCGATTGCCACTTCAGATCTTGTTACAACGGCAGTAGGACCAAACATATTAAAGTTTGTTGCCCCGCTTATTGCTGAAGGGCTAAAACGACGTAAAGAAACTAAAGGTCAGCCTGTAAATATCATTGCTTGTGAAAACATGGTTGGCGGAAGCAGTGAGCTTCAAAAATACGTTTTAGAACACTTGAACGAAGAGGAAAAACAATGGGTGAAGCAGAATGTAGGTTTTCCAAATGCTGCAGTTGATAGAATTGTTCCAAATCAAAAAAATGAACGCCTATTAGATGTTTTGGTTGAGCCATTTTATGAATGGGTTATTGATCAAACGGGGATAAAAGGCAGTAAGCCAGAGATTCAAGGAGCGTTATTTGTTGATAACTTAAACGCTTATATTGAGAGAAAATTGTTTACTGTGAATACTGGTCATGCAGCCACAGCCTATTTAGGTAATCTTCATGGTTTTAAAACCATTGCTGAATCGATTGAAGATGAAAAAATAAAAAATATTGTGTTGGGAGCTTTAGAGGAGACAGGAAAGGTCCTGATTTCTAAGCATAAATTCGATGGAGCCGAGCATTACCAATACATTGAAAAAATCATCAAGAGATTTTCCAATCCATTTATCATTGATGATGTACAAAGGGTTGGAAGGGCTCCGATCCGTAAGCTTGGTTCAAAGGATCGTTTAGTTGCTCCTGCCTTAGATTTTCTGAGTCTATTCAACGAAGTTCCACATCATTTAGTAGAAGTTATGGCAGCAGCCTTAGCATTTGAATCAAAAGATGACCCAGAATCATTAGAACTTCAGAAAAACATAGCAAGTAATGGAGTCACAAAATCATTTAGTGAAATAACAGGATTAGATGAACATCATATTTTAGTAGAAAGTGTAGTTCAAGCTTATCAAAAACTAAAGTAAAAGAAGTGTTACGTTATCTTTTCTTATAATAGTACAACGAATCGTAAAGGGGCTGTCCCCAAAGCCCTTATGAATGAAGAAAACCCACGAAGAAAATAAATTTATCTCGTGGGTTTTTACATTTTTAGTATTTTCTCCACACCCACCACTTCTTATAAAATGGTTTCTTCACTTTTTCTTTTGCCATTGCAAATCTCTCCTATTTTATAGTTTAGTTTTGATGAAAAACTTTATCTGATCTAAATATAAATCAATAGGTTGATAAAAATTTGAGAAGGTTATGGATTTAAAAAAATAAGTTTTTGCTCCTGGTAGTAATGCTTTCATGCACCATGGGGCAGGCACCTTTTTTTGTCCTATTCAAGTGAAGTATTTGTCGAAAAAACATTTCCATATTGTGTTGTTTAACGTGATATTCTATTTTAAGAAATAATAAACGATTACAAGGGAAGAAGTGAGAAAATAATGGAACAAAACAAAAGAATGCCATTGGTTATTTTAGCTATGGCGTTGGGGCTTTTTATGGCATCACTTGATAATACAATTGTTTCTGCCAGCATTAGTGAAGTGATCAAGGATATTGAGGGATTTGATAAGATGAGCTGGATTTTTACGGCTTATATGCTGGCCTCGACAAGTACGATGCTCGTTTTTGGAAAAATGAGTGATTTATTTGGAAGAAAATTGTTTTATCTGATTGGGATTAGTTTGTTCCTGATTGGGTCAGCCTTATGCGGAACGGCTCAAAATATCGATCAGCTGATTGCCTATCGTGTCATTCAAGGGATCGGTTCAGGAGCCATTTTTCCGATTTCGTTCACGATTATTTATTCGATTTCAACAGATCCTAAGCAAGCTGCCAAAATGTCTGGTGTTTTTGCAGGGATATTTGGTATTTCCTCCGTTCTTGGCCCACAAATTGGTACTTGGATTTCCGAGGCCTCTTGGTTAGGGTGGAGATGGTGTTTTTATGTAAATGTACCTTTTGGCATCCTATCGATTATTACTTTGTTGTTTGCTTTAAAAGAATCCAAGTCAAATCAAAAACCAAAAGTGGACTATCTCGGGACCATACTGTTAGTTTCTTCAACCGTTTTGCTACTTCTTGCTTTAGAATGGGGCGGGAAGGATTATGCATGGGACTCCGTTCAAATCATTGGGATGTTTAGTGGAGCCGCTTTTTCGATTGTGTTGTTTTTATTGGTGGAAAGAAAGGCGAAGGAACCGATTTTGCCTCTTTCTATTTTTAAAAACAAAATGGTGTTGGGAACAAGCATTGTAGTGTTTTGCCAGGGAGCCATCATGTTCTCTGCCATTACGTATCTTCCTATTCTTTCAGTAGCTGTCATTGGGAACGAAAACTCAAACAGCGTATTAACGCCCATGATGTTTCCGATTATGATTGGTGCAATTTTAGGTGGTTTCCTTTGTACAAAAGTTCCTTTCCGTACCATTATGGCATTTTCCATGGCAGTGGGTATATTCGAGGCTTATCTGCTTGGATCCATTACGCATGATACGGCGAAGTGGACGGTAACACTCGTGATGATCACGATGGGACTGATCGTTCTTGGTCCACTCATGAGTGTTTCTCAAAATGCTGTAGCTCAATCCGTTGAAATGAAATATATCGGAATCGCTTCTTCGGTTGTAGGATTTTGGCGCAGTATTGGCGGTGTTATAGGGGCTGCGATTACTGCAACTATTGTGAACAATGATTTAAATGAGAAGATGACAGAATTTGCATCAGCCTCCAAAATGCCTGTTGATAAGATTGAACAATTGGCAAAGCCAGAAATTTTGATGCAAGAGAATGTACAGCTTCCTCCTCAGGTTATTGAGTTTATGAGAGACGCAGTAGAAACAGCTTTGCACCACGGCTTTAAATTAGCACTCATTGCTGGTATTATTGGATTTCTGGTTTCATTATTTGTAGGTAGGGACCGTTACCAAATGAGAAAAAGCGGAGTAAATGAGGCTGCATAATGGCAGATTGATCGTCAAATTTTAATTGAAAAAAAGCTCATCCTTTGTATCGTCATAGGATGAGCTTTCTATATTTGTGCAAAGCATTTACAAAAACTGTTCTATTACCAAGCTGTAATAGTGGCTGTTAATATAATAATCATCATTCAGCATACTTTATTCGAATCGAGAAAGAAATATTAAAAACTAAACCAATTATCAAACATTTTAACTGAATATTAAACACTGTGAAAATTGACTATAAACCTAAGAGCTTCTCTTTTAATGCCTCATTTAAAATTAGATTTCCAACATTACCTATTCGATAGTGCTCTCAATATAAACAAACTTTAGTGCTATAATGTTTTTTGGATTTTGAAAAAGATGCTAAGAATATTATATTATAATAACAATTATTTACCTAAATCAATGTGCATTAGAGAACATGAAATATGAATGGTGAAAACAAGATAGAGTGTGTATTGAAATTTGAGGTGATAACACAATGGATTTACCAAAAGACTTTATAGTAAAAATGAAAGGTCTTTTAAAAGATGAATACGAAGCTTTTATAAAAAGCTATGGGGAAAACAAAAGTCAAGGTCTTCGGGTTAACACATTAAAGGTGTCAATCGATGAATTTTTAGAAATAAGTCCATTCACATTAGAGAAAATTCCTTGGGTAAAGGAAGGATTTTTTTATAAAGATGAGGAAAGGCCCGGCAAGCATCCTTATCATGAAGCTGGATTGTATTATATTCAAGAGCCTAGTGCAATGGCTGTAGGGGAAATGATGGATCCACAGCCAGGAGAGAAGGTTCTGGATTTATGTGCAGCTCCAGGCGGAAAAACCACTCATATCGCTGCAAGAATGAAGCAACAAGGCTTTTTGCTTACCAATGAGATTCATCCAGCACGAGCCAAAATTCTTTCTCAAAACGTTGAACGGATGGGCATCAAAAACGCCGTTGTTACCAATGAAACTCCGGATCGTTTAGCACAAAGATTCCCTAGTTACTTTGATCGAATCTTGGTGGATGCCCCATGTTCTGGAGAAGGAATGTTCCGCAAAGATCCTCAAGCTTGCGCAGAATGGAGCTTAGAAAACGTAGAGATGTGCGCTATTCGCCAGATTGATATCCTCAAACATGCTGCAAACATGCTTAGACCTGGAGGCAGGCTCGTCTACTCCACATGCACGTTTTCACCAGAAGAAAATGAAGGAGTAATCAGTCAGTTTTTAATGCTAGATTCAAGATTTGAAATCGAAGAGGTTCAAGTCTATGAAGGCTTTGGAAAAGGTCGGGCTGATTGGATTTCTGACGGAGCAGCGAACATCGACAGAACGATTCGAATTTGGCCGCATCAAGTGAAAGGAGAAGGGCACTATATCGCCGTTTTAAGAAAGACAGAAGGCGAGGAAACGACTAAACGGAAATATGCAGAAACGGTAAAGGATCAAAAATTACTAAAGGACTATTTGCAATTTGCGAAGGAAACGCTGCAGGAAATACCAAAAGGGGAGTATGTATTATTTGGTGATCAATTATATATGATTCCTAAAGAAATGCTATCTTTGAATAATCTTAAAGTATTACGAGCTGGATGGCATCTAGGTACAATTAAGAAAAACCGTTTTGAGCCTTCACATGCTTTGGCTCTATCGTTAAAAGGAGCAGAAGTGAAAAATAAATGGAACTTAGAAAAGGACTCCCCGGAATTAATGGCTTATTTAAGAGGAGAATCACTAACAGCAGAAGGTCCTAAAGGCTGGTATCTTGTCGAAGTCGATGGTTATTCTATTGGATGGGGAAAGCTAGTGAATGGTGTCCTAAAAAACCATTATCCAAAAGGTTTAAGATGGACGGGGAATTTGTAAGGACTATTCAGACCGTTGATAAACGCTCGCATTCATCGTCACGACCCCTACTTCGATGCTCATTACGTCTAGGGTAACTCCGCTCCTCGCAGGGGTTCGTTTAACGACTGACAAGCGTTTTCAATCAGTCAGAATGTGCGTGATAATATACTTTGTCTACAATTTAAAAGGAGATGATTACAAACAATCATCTCCTTTTTTAGTAGCGTGGGATTCCTAATCATCTATTTTATTCTCAGAATGGGGAATAAACATACAATATCAACCAAATAAATTTTATAAAAATGAATATTAACTCACTTTTTTCAAGTCTACTTCTTTTTCTTTTGTCCCTATTCGATAGAACCAAACACCTAAAATAGCAAAAAATATAGGTCCAACAACAAGTGGTGCATATTGGGAAATGGTTGTATCAGGTGCAGGAATTAAGGTTAATGCGATGGTTCCTATAACGGATAGTAAACCAATGCCTGCCACCAAATAGGCTAATGCATTATTCTTAACTTGAAACGGTCTGACTGTTGCATGATCTGTCTTGCGCAGCTTGATATACGCGCAAATTAAAAAGATATAAGGAATGAAAAAGGCGAGAGTTGCCATAAAGATTAGCATGTTCAGTGCATCAGAGATTGTCGGAACAAACCCAGATAACAGTAAAATAATGGTTACGCCTACGGCCTGCCAAAGAATAAGGTTTGCAGGCATATCTGCTCTATTCGTTTTTGTTAAGATACTAGGCAGAACCGTCTTCCCGCTTTCATAGAACATGACACTCGGATTCAAAATCAAAAATGACAATGCGCCCAAAGTAGAAACGACAAAACAAGCTCCAAGAACCTGTGATAATTGAAACGGTAAATGGAACTGCTGTGTGATTTGATCAGCAAATAAGTAAAAAGCTGTTGCTGTTTGATCTGGTTTAATATTTATAACAAATTGAAAAGCAATGGTACCAAGAACATAAACGGCTCCAATAATCACTGAAGTAATCCAAATCGCTTTTGGATAGGTTTTTTGCGGATTTTTTACATCGCCTGCTATGGTTGCAAGCATTTCCATACCAGAAAAGGCAAACATCAACGTGGACAAAAACATCACTGTATCTAATGAAAGATTATTCGGTGTAATCGTCCGTGTTGTAAATTCTGTTGCTGAAGACTGTCCGCTTAGAATACTGGCTAAACCAAAACCGAAAAGTAAGATGATCGGTACAATAACGCCTAGTGGAGTACCGATTGCCGCCAGCTTTCCGCTCATTTGCGTACCGCGTAATGTTAACAATGTGATAATCCAGAAAATCGTAATCGTAATGATCGTCGTTAACCATGTGTTATCGATAATTTGCTGTTGATTCACTGCATAAGCCAGATTGACTGTAATTCCGAGTAAGAGGGATGGATAATAAGTAAAATTCGCAACCCAATAAAACCAACTGCTTAAAAAGCTTGCTCTTTTGCCAAAAGCACGGTTTACCCACGCACTCACTCCACCCTGATCAGGATAAGTCGTAGATAATTCAGCTACGATTAAACTAATGGGTATAAAATATAGAAATGCAGCTACAATCCAATAAAGGATAGCAGATGGCCCAACTGTAGAAGCAAAAGGAATATTTTTTAAACCGAGTATTGTATTTATACTAATGATGGATAATCCTAATACACCGATCTTCTTTTTTTCTGTAGAAATCATTGTTGCATACCTTCCTAATAATCGTTTATTTTTATTCACAGGATTAATAATATATACATAGGAATAATTATTCAATATGTTTTATTAATATAATATTATTCTATGAATTAAGAGTATTTTGTCAGAATGATTTTTAGTAGGATGTCCATTATTAGCACTGAATAAGATGAATGTTGAAGGTATTTTTCTATTTACATCATGTAAATAGAAAAAATTTTTCTCATAATTAAAAATAGTATTAAAAAATTATTGTATATGTCGAAAAATAAGAGTGAATGGATTTTTTAAAAATCGGAGGACATCACAGTGGGAACTAAAAAGAAGAAAACATTAAAAACCAAAATTATTTTAATCGGCTTTTTTCTTTTAGCAGTGCCAAGCTTACTGATTGGTATTACAGGGTATTTTAATGCTAAGTCAGAATTAGATGAGGCAGGCAAAATTAATTTGAAAAATAATGTTCAATATACTCTTGCCTTAATTGAAGTAATGGATGAACAAGTCAAAAAAGGAAACATATCATTAGAAGAAGCACAGGAAAAAGTAAAAGAAACAATTCTCGGCAAAAAACGGGAAGATGGAACAAGACCTATTTCTAAGCATTTTGACTTAGGGAAGAATGGTTATATTTTTATTCTTGATGAAAAAGCTAATGAAGTAGCCCATCCTTTATTAGAAGGAAAAAATATTTGGAACACGAAATCGAAAGATGGATTGTTAGTCGGTAAAGAGCTTGTTCAATTAGGAGAAAAGGGTGGAGGATACTTAGAATTTGATTGGCCTCTGCCAAATTCTCAAAAAACAGCTGAAAAAATTACCTATGTAGGAAAGGATCCTCATTGGGGTTGGATTGTCAATGCGGGAACCTATTTCATTGATTTTAATGAGGGCGCCAATCATATTATTTATATCCTTCTAATAACATTAGGAGTATCTTTACTTGCAGGTGCAGCCCTGATTTTACTATATTCAGAGAGAATGATCAGGCCATTGAAAGACATGGAAGCTGCGGTTTCGAAGATAGCAGACGGCGATTTAACAGTAGAAGAAATTAATGTGAACAGAAGAGATGAAATAGGGCGTCTTGCAGATCGATTTAATCATATGACCTCCCAGTTAAAAACGATTATTAAGGAGGTTGGATTGCATACACAGCATGTTGCTGCTTCTTCAGAACAGTTGATGGCATCAGCAGAGGAAACAAGCAAAGCAACAGAGCAAATATCGAATACAATGCAGGATATCTTTTCTGGTGCTGAACAGCAGTTACGACAGGCGGAGCAAACTGCTCTAGCAGCGGACGAAATGAAGACAAGCATCCATCAAATTGTTCAGCGTACAAGTGAAACGGTTCAAAGCGCAGAGCATGCTTCCTCTTTAGCGAAGGATGGGGAAAGATCTCTTGAAAAAGTGGTTCATCAGATGCAGAATATCCAATCGATTGCTCAAAATTTAGGGAATATCATTATGGTACTTAATGGGCAATCCAAAGACATAGAGAATATTATTAAGGTGATCTCAGATATTGCTGACCAAACAAATCTGTTGGCTTTGAATGCTTCCATTGAAGCCGCTAGAGCCGGAGAACATGGGAAAGGGTTTTCAGTGGTAGCAAGTGAAGTAAGAAAATTAGCGGAACAGTCTACCTCTTCTGCTAAGCAAATTACAGAAATAATTGCGAAGATTCAAGAGAATACTTTGCATGCTAAAAGTACAATGGAATTAGCTAATACAGAAGTAGACAATGGAATGGCTGCGATAGAGGGAGCCGGCAGTAATTTTTCGTTAATAAAGGATTCAATAGAAAAGGTATTGAGTGAAATAGAGGATATAACGAATAAGGCAAATTCTGTTGTCGAGGGAACAGATCAGGTGGTAGCTGCTGTGAATCAATCCGCTCAAATTGCACAAGAGGCAACAGCAGGTACAGAAACAGCTGCCTCTGCGGCTGAAGAACAACTTGCTTCCATGGAGGAAGTTTCAGCTTCAGCTACTGCCCTGGCCAATCAAGCCGAAGAATTACAAAGACTTCTCGAAAAGTTTAAATTGTAAAATAATCATTGGAGCAAATAGATAAAATTTGACAGTTTCATAGGGAATGAATTATCATTAACTTAAACAGCTGAATAGTTCTCCTAAAGGGGAGTAGCTTTTACAATAAAGTCGTCATTTCGGAGTTTAACACTCTCGGCTTTGTTGGCAACATGACGTTGTTAGCAAGACCTTTACCTTTTGGTAAGGGTCTTTATTTGTATGTAAAACCTTTACCGCATTTTGGTAAAGGTTTTTTATTTGTCACCCATAACATCACATTATAAGGAGGAAATATGTAGATGGAATTTGGAATTTTATTAGAGTATGGCTGGGTATTATTGCTTTTAATTGCAATCGAGGGACTTTTAGCAGCAGATAATGCACTTGTATTAGCGATTATGGTCAAGCATCTTCCAGAAGAGGAAAGAAAGAAAGCGTTGTTTTATGGGCTTGCAGGAGCATTTGTTTTCCGTTTCGGTTCCCTATTTGCGATTTCATACCTTGTTGATGTTTGGCAAGTTCAAGCTATAGGCGCTCTTTATCTATTGTTTATCGCAATCAATCATATCTTTAGAAAACTGGTAGTGAACAAAGGAAAAGAAAAGAAGGATGAAATAAAAGAAAGGAAACCATCGGGATTTTGGGGAACTGTTTTCAAAGTTGAATTAGCTGATATCGCGTTTGCGGTTGACTCTATTCTGGCAGCAGTCGCCTTGGCGGTTACACTTCCCAATTCAAAACTGCCCCAAATCGGCGGACTAGACGGTGGAAAGTTTCTCGTGATTTTTGCTGGAGGACTAATAGGTTTAGTTATTATGCGTTTTGCAGCTAATTTCTTTGTAAAATTACTTCATACAAAACCAGGCTTAGAAATCGCAGCATTTCTTATTGTTGGGTGGGTTGGAGTGAAGCTATCTGTTTATACGTTATCACATCCAGAGCTAGCTATATTACCTGTAGGATTTGCAAAATCAGCTGAATGGAAAATAACCTTCTATGCTGTGCTTATTCTCATTGCACTAGGTGGTTGGTTTCTTTCAAAGGAGAAAAAAGAACGTACATCTATAGAAGAATCCAACGCAAATGTATAGGATCCCAAGTATTCAATAAACATTGCTTTTAATGTTTAACTAACCTTTTAGATTTAAAAAATCTATGAATTAGAAAAACAGACCTTCCATCCTGCGGAAGATCTGTTTTTTTGTATACAGGGAGATTAGGCGTACCTAGTTCCAGCTCCTACAACTTTAAAAGAGTTTAAAAAAACGTTTGACGGGATAATATCCAAAACCTCTGAATTCCTAAAAGAGGTTTATTCAGACTGGAAGGACAGCAAAATGATAGGTTTGTCCCGCACTGAATCAACATGGGGTTCTTTTTTGTTTCCTCGATTGGTAAGGGAAGAAATTGAAAAAAACTTCAACCTATTCAAAAAAATTGATGGTAAAATGGTATGATTTAGTAGGGAGAAATTACTAAGCCAAGCTTAGTAAATCTTCACTGTGAAGAGGTTTTTCTTTTGGGCTGAACAAAAAAAGGATAAGGTAGGGAATAAATACCACCTTTTCAAATTTTTGTTTGGGTGATGTGTTAATTTGAATACAAGAACAAAGGGGGGGAGAAAGGTGAGGAGCTTTGCAACTTTTTGACAAATTTTATGGAAAATACGGTTAGATTTTATTTAAAAAATAGGAGGTTGAAGATATGGAAAAGAATATTTGGAAAGAATTACTGGAAAGCATGCCGGATGATCATTTTATCAAGCTTATTCAGATGTGTGATATTTCGATCCCTGGCTTTAGACAAATTAAAAAAGATAAGATTAAACCGATTAAAGCAAGGTTTATCATGGAAGCTTTAAAGAACCAAAACTTACTGAAGGTGAAGAAAGCTTTTGAAGGATTGCATCATTATTACAGGGAAGAGGAAGAAAAAGATATTCGGTCCATGGATCTTGAGCGGTTACTTCAGCTCTATGATGAAGGTCAGAATAAGGAGGAAATCTTGGGTATTTTATATAGCAGCGATGAAGAGGAGCATCTCCAATTAGCGAAAGAATTCTTTAACGCTGTTTCAAACCAACAAACAGAGATGGACATTTTAGAAAAGGATGCTCAAGAAGACCAAGATACATTAATTAAAGAACTTCGATCTATTATAAAGTCGCAAGAAAAAAAGATCCATCAACTTGAACAGAAAAATCAAGATTACGCTGACAGGTATTCACAGATTGAAAAGGAATACAACCATGCAAAAAAGCATTGGAAGGAAGAGAAGAAAACGATCAATAAAACGATCGCTTCTTTAAAGCATGAAAAGAACACGATATATAACCAACTCGAAAAACTACAACGAGAAATCGATCAGTTTAATGAAAAGCTGATGAATAAGGACAATGAATTATCTAGAAAAAATGCAGAAATTTCACATTTGCATGCACAATTATTAAACGTAGAAAAAGGAACAACCCTTAATAAAGAAATTGCAGCAGCGTCAGAGAAAAAGAAAATTGCGGTCATTGGGAATCCAAGAAATAAGAAAATTTTACAAAATAATACATTTGATCTTGTTGTTTTTGAAACAGCAGAGTTAGATGAGGCAATAGAAAGAGAAGAGGCTTTTCATCAATATGATGAAATTTGGGTTCTAACATATAAAGTGCCACCTACAAAACAAAAAGTGTTACAGGAAAAAGCTAAGACCGGAATCAAGGAAATAGGAAATTTTCTTAATCTTACAAAAATTCTACAGAGAGGATAAATCAGTATGAATCAAAAAATTTGGACAACAGATTTAATTGGAGTACTAGCAGAGGACGATTTTGAAAGCCTATCGTTCAGACAGAATATATTTATTAATAGTCAAGATGTTTTACAGTGTTTGCTTAAATTAATCTCCCAACCGCCTGAGAGCTTCCCGAATGTCAAATATATTACATGCTTTGCAACTGATTTGGAAAAATGGGGATTTGAAGATGATCCGTATACGACTGATGAAATAAGAAAACAGAATTTGCGAGATTTTTTAAATGATAATTTAATTGTTTTTAACGCGGAACGGAAAGTACTTTATAACCATAATGAGGTGTATCAAGCAAAGAATGTTCGACTTATTCCGAAAGCAGAAAGTTATCGTAATAATGTTAGCTTATTTCCGATTCCTGTTTTTAGCGAATCTGCTCATAAATTATCCTTTGAGGAATTCTGTTTTAAACTGCAAAACCGAAAATTTGTAGGACGGGTTGATAATATCTCAAATGAAATAAATGACACACCATCATATGTAATGTGGCAACACGAAGATGGTTCTTATTCTTTACTTGGTGAATTCGATAAACATCAATATGCTCATGGTGGCTTCAGTTTCTCTGTAAGAGGGGAGCTTAAGCACATTGAATTTGAAGAAGAATGGTTAGAAGACTCTTACACGGATTCTGAATCCATTCCGAATGTAATGTTTGTAACACTAGAGCGCTATCAGCAAATAACGGAGGAAATGGAACAAGCAAAGACGGTGGATCATATTCTCCAGCAAAGAGCAGAAAGAAATAATGTAGTAATCGAACAAGCCGCAGCAGCGACAGAAGAAGTGGTGGAGTTTCGAGAAGAAATACAATCTGCGCCAGTAACTAGCACTTCTGAAACAATGAATGAACCCCCATTTATTTCGGGTGCGGAAGAAAATAGTAATGAAATGAAGTTTCTGGAGTTGTTTGTTGCTACAACGCAGGAAATGGGCTTAATTTATGCAGAAAAGGATCTTTACAACTTCCACACGGCGATGAAATCTTCCAATCTGGTTATACTGGCTGGAATGAGCGGAACTGGTAAATCGAAGCTTGTAAGTGCTTATAGTCGTGCATTGGGATTGTATTCAGACCAATTTACATATGTACCTGTAAGACCTTCTTGGTCGGATGATGCCGATTTAATTGGTTATGCTGATACGCTTCATATGGTATATAGACCAGGGGATTCCGGTTTAATTAATGTACTAATGCAAGCTCAAAAAGAAGAGGATAAGCTCTTTATCATTTGTTTCGATGAGATGAACCTGGCAAGAGTCGAGCATTATTTTTCTCAGTTTCTTTCTATATTAGAAATGGAGCCTGGCAAGAGAGAGCTTCGCTTATATAATGATGAATTAGCGAATAGACTTTACAACTCTGCACAGTATCCACCAACTATTTCCATTAAAGACAATGTCTTATTTGTTGGTACGGTGAATCTTGATGAATCTACTTATCATTTTTCAGATAAAGTGTTAGATCGAGCAAATGTCATACAATTGCAGGTTATGGAGTTTAATCATCTTCGTGAAATAACAGATAAAAAGAAAATCGTTCATTCTCGGGACCAAGCCATCGATTTTGTAATGTATGATTCGTTTAAGAATAAGAACCGAACGATTGAGCTTTCAGATCGTGAATTACAATTCTTGTGGGAGTTACACGAAGAATTGAGAAAAGTGAGCAAGCAATTAGGAATTGGTCCAAGAATTGTAAGACAGATTGATGCATATTTAAAAAATCTTCCTGCTCATCCGACTTTTACTCGGCAAGAAGCGTTTGATATGCAGATTATTCAGCGTATCTTAACAAAAATAAGAGGATCAGAAGAGCAACTATACCCTCTATTAGGCAAGTACATAAAAGCGGAAGATCAAGTTCATGACAGTTTGTTTATGAGCCTATTAGAAAAATATCGTGATGTTTCTCCTTTTACTGCTACAAAAGAGGAAATTATTAAAAAAGCAAGAGAGTTGAAATTCAATGGTTATACAGTCTGATTTGCTCCCATTTTCAGTTACGTTTACCATGCGTTTCTTAGAAGGGGAAAGCGAGCAGAAGGTACCTTTCTTTTTTACAACCGAATCGGAGCTATATGAAGAGGGAGCTACTCCTGTTATTTCTGTTACGGAGAATATCCCGCTTCAAATACATTTTCAGTCAGACAACAGTTCCGATCGTTTGTATATGGATGGGTTAGATGCTCTGCCTGAAACGTTCATACAAATCGATAAGCAGGATGGGGATATTTTTTTACAGCCTTCCGAACATCCAGTGGTACTTTACGATATCCAGGCAGAGTATTATTATCCGTATATTCCAGGACTGTATCGATTAATGGTGAGACACGAGAACGAAAATTACTATGCTTGGTTAAAAATTGTCCCAAAACAAATTAATCAGAAGCAGCTGGATATTATGAGAGAAGAAGTGGAACAGGTGTTAAAAGGATTGGCTCATGATTTAGTATATACGAGTGCTGGTCTAGATTTGGAACAGACGAACTTTGCTTCTCCGGAGCTTTTTAAGCAGTTTAGGGTCATCCAAGCGAATTTTAAAAGAACGATGTCTGCCTTAAATGATTTATATAGAAAAGTAAATTACCGGATCAAAAAGGTTTATCAATTGGTTCCTGAAGATAAATCCCGTCTGATCGACCAAATAACGATTCGACACCGTACGCAGCATCCTGAAACAAAGCAGTTAATTAAAACACCTGTGAACACGCTGGATTTTGATTTGCCTGAAAATCGATTAGTCAAGAGCATCGTGGAGAAACTTATACAAACTCTTAGTTTGTTTGCTTCAGCTGTAGAGACTTATGTCAATAAGGGGAATACTGAAATTCCTTCTTTCGAACATGAACCTGTGGAAAAGAAATACCATGTAAAAAACTTGGATCAATTGAAAGAATACATGAACCAAGCACAACAAATGAGAGGAGCTCTTCATTGGTTTCGGACAGCTCCTTGGTATAAGCAAGTGTCCGAAAAGAAAGATTTAGTACCGCCGATTGTGATGACAACAGATGTAAGGTATCGAACACTCTATCAACTCATGAACAATCTGAGGCGAGAATCTGTTGATATACAATTGGACCGTTCTCTTTCTTATCAATGGAAGCGGACAGACAAGCTTTATGAAATATGGGGATTTATTCAATTATTGAAGTTTTTGCAGGATGAAAGATTAGGATTTACTCCAGTTAGTGGCTGGCTATACAATGAGGAAATCCATGACCACCTGATCATACCTTCCATTCAACCTGGAACAACTGTTTCTTTTTCCAAAGGTGATCTCATCGTTAAGATTGTGTACGAGGGGAAATTGCCAACGCAAAGTTTAGATACACATCCTTTACAGCAACCTTTGTATACGAGTGGAACGAACAATCATCCGGACGGAAGACTAGATGTTTATGAGAAGGAAATGTATCTTGGGAGTCTCTTGTTTGATTTTAAATATCGTTCTAAGACAGCTATTTGGAAGCCAGACCTCATTTCAACAAACAAGCAGACAAATACCATGAAGCAGCTAGTTAGTTATGCATTTCATTGTCGTTCCCCACATTTGTTTGAAGGGAAGCTGCATAAGAGTGTCCGAAACACCATTCGACCGGTTCCAGAAGTGTGGGCGATCTATCCTGGAAGAAAACAATTACAAACCAGTGAATATCATGATGACCATGGCATAAAGCTAATTGAACTAAGTCCAGGTTTCGAAAACTCCCACATCATTGAAGAACTAAAACAAATCATGGATCTAATGCTGCAAAGGAAAGAAGCCATGGTGAGATAAAATAGAGTAGGGGTTAGATTGTAGACAAAATGTATTATCACGCGCATTTAGACTGATCGAAAACGCTTGTCAGTCAAGGAACGAACCCGTGCGATGAGCGGATTTACCTTAAATGGTAATGAGCACCGAAGGAGGGTTCGTAACGAAGAATGCGAGCGTTTGTCAACAGTCTGAGAGTAGGCGTATGAATCATTCATACGCCTACACCATTTGGTATATATACAACAACATATTCAGACTAAACAAAAATCGAATTGGACAGTTAACGAGCGGTTGGGAACACTCGTCTTACCATTTCATTAAATTCTTCAAATAATCCTTGTACCGGTCTACCCTGCTGGATTTTATCAACGTAATCAGTAATACGATCGACAAAGTCCGGATTGGTTGATACATACACATTTTGAATATCGGGATCTGTAGATTTTACTGCTCTTGCTATCTTATTCTCAATATCCCTTGTGACTTCACCTTTAGGATTGTTTTCTAAAATAACGGCAACATATGCATTTTGATCTGTAACAATACAATTTGCTGTACGAACCTCTTCTAAATTGGCAACCTTTTCAGCTGCTTCATCAGCAACCTCCATTCGGTTTTCGTCATTGTTCATGTTCACATTTCTTAAATTCAGTCTTCGATTATCTGGAAGGTCATCATATCCAGCTTGATTGTTATTGACGTTATCGTATCGGACGTTTTCAACACCAAATCGATTTGCTGTATTACGGTCATGATCCGTATTTACTCCACATCCAACAAAGATCGGCATGGTTAATAAAAGCATCATGAGTTTGTTCGCATGTTTCATACATATTTCCTCCTTTTGATTCAGTTCATTATGTATCATTCTCCAATCATTTCATGCTTATAATTGGAAATATATTTCAATGGTGTTGATTGAAACAACAAAAGGTGCTCTAAACCATCCGAAATATAAGGATGATTTGAGCACCATAATAGCCTTTTTATGAATTTTTCGAAGCTGTGTTTGTTCTAGTGGTGACAGGAACGGCTCCTGTACTTTGACTGGTTAAATAAACCCCGATAAATACGAGAATACCGCCTATAATCTGAACGTACGTAATGGTGTTTCCTAATAGAAGGCTAAGGATGGCAGTAAAAACTGTGATTAAATTAAGATAAACTCCTGCTCGGCTCGGACCAATTTGACGAATTGAGATATTCCAGAAAATAAACGATCCTACCGAAGGAAGAATCCCCATATATAAAATGCCTATTGTAGCTTGTTTGCTAATAGGATCGTGGATCCCCCCGGAAAGAAGGAAAAACGGAAGCAGAATCAATATTCCAAATAAAACAGAAATCGCTGTGGCAGAAATAGGAGGGACATTTTTTAATTTTCTCCCAATGATGGAATAAAAGGTCCAGATTAGGATCGCCACAAGCATGAATAGGTCTCCTTGATTATAGTTGATGTGGAAAACCTGTTGCAGTTGTCCTTTCGTTAAGACGAGAAGAACCCCCATCAAGGAAATAAAAAGACCTAGACCAACCCTCAGAGAAATTCTTTCTTTTAGGAGCAGGGATGAAAAAAGGACAAGTAAAGCTGGATTCATCGCATTCACCAGTGCAGCATTCATAGAAGTGGTAAATCGCAGAGCCTCATACAATAGAAAGTTATATCCAGCGATTCCTAGTAAGGCCATGAGTAAAAGAATCTTCCATTCCTTCCACACTTTTTTCCAATTTGGACGTTCAATCCAATGAGCAATTGGAAATAAAAGAAAAACGGCGATTAGCCATCGGGAAAATGATATTTGTAGAGGAGACAGTTCTGTTACAACATATTTTCCAAACACATAATTACCTGCCCAAAACAAATTGGCCGGGATTAGGAATAATAGGACATAGTGTTTTTTTATCATTCAAACGCTCCTCTTTCCAATCGATTGAAAATGGAATATATTGCACTCAATATATCAAACTGGAAAAAAGGAAGCAATTTAAAAATACAAATAAAACTGTAGATCATTCATAAAATAAAAAACACCTAAAACAATGGCTGCTTTAGGTGTGGAATTTCGTAGATTAACTTTATTTTGCTTAAAGCTTGTTTTCAACTTCTTGGCAAACTTCTTCAGCTGTTAATCCACTTGCGTTGATGACTGAGCCTTGAATGGAAACGTCCTGCATACCCATAACATCAGAATCTAAGCCTGATACGACACAGCATGCACATCCATTTGCATCTGATTCTTGTTTTAACTCTACCACTTCATGTCCTCTTTCACGTAAGGCTTCCTGTATGTTTGTTAATGATTGTTCAACACCGATTTTTGCCATCTTGAACACCTCCTCCAGTAGTTATGTTTTACTTCTTAGGAAAAATTATTCTTTTTTAAAGGAAGAATGTTACACACATAAATCGGTCATCATGAGCAATATATCGGTCGTCAGGAGCAAAAATCGGCTGTCAATCGGATAAATCGGTCGACGAGAGAAATATATGTAAAGAACTAATCAATGCGGTTGCTAAGCATCCTCTCCTACATTTTGATATCATGATTCTGAAAACATATAATAAGCTAATAACAACATGAGAAAGAAGGAATTTTTTTGATTACAATCGGAAGTCGGACGGTGAAAACAGCGGTAGGTTCAATGATCGCGCTGTTTATCGCGCAATTGATCGGGCTCGAGAATGCAAGCACTGCCGCGGTGGTTACGTTGTTAAGTGTTCAGAGCACCAAGAAGCAATCAGTTATAGTAGCGATTCGTCGTTTAGTTGCTTGCTTGTTCGGCATTGGACTTGCTGTATTGTTGTTTGAAGGCGGAGCATATACTCCCATTATGGTAGGAGTGTTTCTTTTTATTTTTATTCCCGCTATGGCAAAGCTTAGATTGCAGGAAGGAATCGTACCCGGCTTTGTCATTGTCATGCAGTTGTTTATTACTTACCATATCACGTTGGATTTTGTATTGAATCAGATTTGGGTTTTGACAATAGGTATTTTAGTTGCACTTGTGTTTAATCTGTATATGCCGAGTGTTGAAAAGGAATTGTGCGAGCTATCTATTCAAACGGAGGATCATTTTAAGGCTGTTTTTGTTCAGCTTGCTCGTTTTATCCGGAAAAGGGAGCGGGTTTGGAACGATGAATTTGTATATAAGAGTGAAAATACCATAAAGCGTGGGCTTGAGCTTGCGAGAAGAAGCGTTGAAAACTCTTTTTTCCGAAAAGAAGAATTTTACTTAGACTATTTTACAATGCGAAAGCAGCAGCTGGATCTGATTGAGCGGGTTATTCCAATTATCTTGAACCTGCCAACGACGTTTGAGCAAAATGAGATGGTAGCTGATTTCGTGGAAGGTCTTGGCTTTGAAATCTATCGTAAAATGGATGCGGTTAGTCTTCTTGATAAGCTCCGTGAAATGAGGAGTAAATTTGAGCAAATGGAGCTTCCGAAGACAAGAGAGGAGTTCGAGACTCGGGCAGCGCTGCTTGTCTTTATTAATGAGCTAGAACGATTCATCCAAATTGAAACAGACTTCCATAATAAAGGCATGGAAGCGCAAGAGCAAAATAAATAGGTTACTCCAAGTCCATCGTACAGTACAGTAAGGTGTAGAATAAAAAAGGGGGGAGCATATGATCGGACTTAAGCGTGGGATCGTCGAGCTTGCTCAACATGAAAGCCAATGGGCTAGTGTTGCCGACCAAACCATTCAGAGACTAAAAGGAATTTATAAAGAGCTGGCCATCGATATCCAGCATGTAGGGAGTACATCGATAAAAGGCATCAAAGCAAAGCCGATTATCGATTTGGTAATCGGTGTGAAAAATTTTCAAGAAGTATATGATTTGGTCCCGCGTCTTGAGGAAAACGGCTTTTATCATAAGCCGGAAAATGATCAAGTGTGGCAAATATTTTTTTCGTGTGGAAACGATGCGATTAGAACGCACCATATTCATGTTGTCATCTATGGTGAAGATCGGTGGAAGGGATACATACAGTTTAGAGACTACCTGAACGCACATCCTGACAAAGCAAGGCAATATGAGGCATTAAAAAAACAGCTGGCTGCGACATACCCTGAAGACAGACAAAAGTATACAGAGGGGAAATCAGATTTTATTGTACAAATGATGGAGGAAGCAGATCGCTTATATAACAACAAGTGAGCAGGAAGTTTCTCTGACAACATTGTAAAAAAATATAAAATAAGATCGAAGTTAACAAAAAAGGGTGAAAGAAATGTATCTGACTGTAAAAGAAACAGCGGAGTATTTATCAGTTTCAGAGTTTTACGTTGAAAAGTTGATCCAGCAAAAGAAAATCCGGGCATTGTACGACGGTGAGCAGTATTTGATTTACAAAGATCAGTTCAATACACACTTTGAACAATTGGAAAAATATAAAAAGTTTGTGGAAGAGGTATGGAGTGAGCCGATTCCGGAAGATTTAGACGTGAAGGATGAGGATTAAAAATCATTCATTTCAAAATTTTCTTGACATATTTACTTTTTCTAATTAAAGTAATGATTAAATTTAATTAAAAATTTTATACGAAATTCTCTTATCAAGAGTGGCGGAGGGACTGGCCCGATGATGCCCGGCAACCGTTCCAAATGGAATTGGTGCTAAATCCTGCAAAACAAGGACTGTTTTGAGAGATAAGAGAGGCGAATCCTACATATGTATGCTGATGAACCTCTCTTTTCGGAGAGGTTTTTTTACTGTAGACAAATTTGCATTCGTGGAGTTTGATCTCGCTGATTACTGGTGAAGGGTAGATCACACGAAGAATGCCAATGTTTTTTGTCAACAGTCTAAAACCTCTCTATACGGAGAGGTTTTCTTTTTGGCAGATAGGAAAGTATAAAACTTTCCTATCTGCATAAGTGCAACTACGCCTCTGTCTTCGCCTTTACAAGGCTAGCCAATCGGCGAGTTTTCTTTATAAAAAGAAGCTTCTCCAATGATAAAAATGATTAGAAAAAGGGGAGCAAAAAAATGAGAAAAACAGTGTTCAAAGGATTATTAGTACCTGTATTAGCTGCATCACTTCTAATAACAGGCTGCTCAAACAACAGCTCAGCAGAGCCAGTTAAGGAAAAGCCGTCCGGTCCAATTGAAAATGTTCCGGAGCGGTTTGCGAATGGAGAAGAAGTGAAAATTAAGGTGATTCGTAAAATTGGTGGAGATGACCATACAGCACAATATCTTGCGGGAGCTAAAGAAGAAGGCGAGGCACTAGGTTTTAAGGTTGATGTGTTTACGGCAAATGGTGATTCTGCAAAGTTTCATGATGCCATTGCACAGTCTTTAGAAGAAGATTATGACGGTTTTATTATCTCTCATGGTGATGACGAAGCAACGGTAAGTGATGTGCAAAAGCTAGTCGATCAAGGAAAAAGTGTCGTTACGTTTGATTCCAATCCTAAACTTGCAGATATTGAAGGTGTGACACTTACATCACAAGATGATGAAGCACTAGCTAAACTAGCACTTGATCAGCTAGTTCAAGATACAAAGGGTAAAGCAAATATTGTCTACCTTTGGGTTGATGGTTTCCCACCAATGGTGCGACGTAATGCAGTCTATAAACAAGTGTTATCTGCTAATCCGGGTATTAAAGAAGTAGAACGATTCGGAGTTGCTGCTGCAGATACATCTGTTCAAACGCAAAATGCTGTAGCGGCCATGTTAAATAAACACAAAAAAGGGGAAATTGATGCAATTTTTGCCACATGGGATGCATTTGCCATTGGGGCAGCTAGAGCAATCAAGGAAGCAGGAAGAGATGAAATAAAAATTTATGGAATAGACATTTCTAATGCAGATATACAGGCAATGGGAGAAGAAAAAAGTTCATGGAAATATACAGCTGCCGTTGATCCTAAGCTCATCGGTGCTGTGAATATTCGATTGCTAGCGAAAAAATTAGCTGGAGAAAAAACACCGCAAACCTATGATTTAGAAGCTTCTCTTATTTCTCAAGAAGCGATTAAACACTCAAAAGAACCAGTTAACATGGAGAACTTAGGAAATGTCGTCGAAGGATGGGGCAAGTCGGACGCATTTGTAGAAGATTGGATGAGGACGCTTAAGGAACATTATAAATAATAAGGCATCCAAAAGGGAGGACGAAAGGGTGAATGTACTCTTCGTCCCCTCTTCCTAATGAAAGGGGAGAGTACATGACTAAGCTAGAGTTAAAGAATATATCTATAGAATTCCCAGGTGTCAAAGCTTTAGATGGCGCAAATTTTTCATGTGAAACAGGCACCGTACAAGCATTAATAGGCGCAAATGGAGCAGGGAAATCCACACTGATGAAAATATTATCGGGTGCATATAACCATTACACTGGTGGTATTTTTTTGGACGGTAAAGAAATTTCCATCTCTTCACCTAGAGAGGCTCAACAGCTTGGGATTCAGACAGTGTATCAAGAAGTAGATACAGCACTTATTCCTTATTTAACGGTTGGTGAAAACATCATGCTCCCATATACCATTCACGAGTCTGGTAAAAATCCTCTTGTAAACTGGAAAGAGCTTCATGAGAGAGCTACTCAGATTCTTAGTAGCTTAAACCTCAATTTGTCCTCCAAAAAGCTAGTACAGAATTTAACGCTTGCCGAAAAGCAAATGATCTTAATTGCAAGAGCTCTTACAACTTCCTGTCGTTTTTTAATTTTAGATGAACCGACTGCCCCATTAAGCCATCAAGAAACAACTGAGCTGTTCAGGGTAATAAAAAAATTAATAAAGAAGGATGTTGGCATTATATTTATTTCACACCGATTGCCGGAGATATTTGAAATATGTGATGAAGTAACGGTTATGCGAAATGGTAAAACCATAACGACAGAAAACATTGAAAAAACCAATCAGCATAAGATTATTGAACAGATGCTTGGACGTTCACTAGATGAACAGTTTCCATCAATTCCTGTTAAATTCGGTGAAAAAGTTTTAGAGGTATCAGGTTTAACAGATTCAAATGTTTACGACATATCACTGGATGTAAAAGCTGGAGAAATTGTTGGCATTGCGGGACTTGTAGGAGCCGGGAAAACAGAATTGTGCAAAGCGTTGTTTGGGGACTCTAAAATTGTTGCAGGTCAAATTACCATTAACGGAAAGCAAGCTGTTGTGAAAAATCCATATGATGCAGTCAAAAAAGGTATAGCGCTTGTGCCTGAAGAAAGAAGAAAAGAAGGCATTCTTGTGGAAGAATCTGTTTTGGCCAATTTGACAGCAGCAAATTTGAAGCCATTTACAAGGCTGTTTGGTTTTTTAAACAGGAATGCTGAAAAACAAAGATCTAAAGAAATAATAGAAAGCTTAGGAGTGAAAACACCTTCCGAGCAAACGAAAGTTGGAAATCTGTCTGGGGGTAATCAGCAAAAGGTTGTCATTGGAAAATGGTTGGTTGCCGAAGCGGATTTGTATATATTTGACGAGCCAACAAAAGGCGTGGATGTCGGGGCGAAGAGAGATCTTTTTGAATTAATTGTGGAGCTGGCTAAAAAAGGAAAAGGGATCCTTTATGCATCTTCTGAGCTTTCTGAAATTATGGGAATTACAAACCGAGTGTATGTGATGTATGACGGAAAAACGGTAAAAGAACTCCATACGAAAAATACGAGTGAAGAAGAGTTGTTATTTTATTCAACAGGAGGTGGCAGATAGATGGATCTATCGAACCCTATTTCTACTAAAAAACTAAATAAGTTGCCATTCAATTGGTTTGATTTTTTATATAAGTATGGAACAATTATCACGATTTTTGTTCTTATTTTGGTTTTCTCAATGAGCAATCCTTCTTTTATTCAAGGAAACAATCTCATTAATATTTTACGTTCGATTTCGATTGTGACGATTATTGCAATAGGAATTACCATTTCTTTATCCGTCAACGGCTTTGATTTATCGGTCGGATCCGTTGCATCTTTGTCAAATGCCATCGTCATTTCGATGTTTGTATGGTTTTCACAAAATACGGTTGTGGCCGTTTTGTCTGCTATAGCCGCTTCTTTACTTGTGGGTGCTTTTAACTCTTTTATGATTGTGAAAGGGAAAATCCCTGATATGCTCATGACACTTGCTACGATGTTTATTATTCAAGGGATTGCGTTGACCTATACGAAGGGGGCTACCGTATCACAAAACATGGTAATGCCGGATGGAACCTTCTCTAAGGGAGTCATTAGCCCACTTTTTGCAAAAATCGGAGCGGTACCTTGGATCATTTTTATCATGATTGTAGTAGTTGTAATTGTTCATGTATTCTTAACTTACACGAAATATGGAAGGTATATGTATATAATAGGAGGAAATGCAGAAGCTGCCCGTCTTTCAGGAATTCCAATAAATAAATACAAAATTGCTGCGTATTTGTTGTCAGCTTTGTTTGCGTCAATTGGCGGAATTGTGCATGCTTCCCGTGTGCTGACAGCGGAAATTAATGCAGGTGCGCCGTATCTTATGGATTCAGTCGCCGCTGCATTTATCGGATTCTCAGTACTCGGGGCAGGGAAGCCGAATGCCTTTGGAACTTTTATAGGAGCGGCACTCATCGGAATTCTGCAAAATGGACTGGTTATGCTCTCTGTTCCATACTATTCCATGGATATTGTAAAAGGTGCCGTACTCTCATTTGCTCTAGCGATTACGTATTACAAACAAAAACATTGAACCAACGGAAGGGACAAGATGTGTATTTCGACTGAAATATATGGGCTGCATTTTGCCCACAAACACTGCCTAACACAGAAAAGGTGCTTCTGTTAGCAGATGAATTTCTATATATGTTTAAGGATAGTGTGAATAATTGGTAATAATCCTGCTTCTTTATTTAAAAGATGCAGGATTATTCTTTTTTTTATTTTTATGTATATCATTAAAGATACCTTATTTTTGAAAAGAGGAACTTGTTTTGAAAAACCTTAAAATCTATTTAATTTTGGTCGGGACCATGGTGGTGTGGGGGGTTAATGTGCCCGTTTTGAAAATCATTGTTGAACGGTTTATGCCGATCACTGCGACGTCTATTCGGATTTTTATTGCCGGAATAACGGTTTTTGTCATTCTCTCCTGGTTTAAATTAGTCAGGAAGCCCACAAAGAAAGAAGTCATATACATTGTTCTAGGGAGTTTATTAAGTGTTGTGTTCCACCACTCTTTCTTGGCGATGGGGCTAACGAAGACAACAGCAGTTAATGGTGGTTTAATATTGGGATTGGGTCCATTGTTAACGGCGATTCTAGCTTCGGTATTATTAAAGGAAATACCGTCATTTATTAGAGTTATAGGCTTTCTTTTAGGGAGTTTAGGGGTATTTATTACGGTTCTTGCAGGTGGAAATGGACTATCAGGAGGTTCTGTGGGAGATTTATATGTGTTCCTAGCTATTACTTCACAGGCGTTGAGCTTTATCCTGATCAGTAAAGCAGCAAAAACTTTGGATCCTCGTTTACTGACTGGGTATATGCTGATTATTGGAGCTATCATTCTATTTATCATAAGTCTTATAAAAGAACCAGGTGGACTCCAAAGTTTGTCAAAAGTTGAGGGAAGTTCATGGGCATGGCTCTTGGCGTCAGGCATCTTCGCCACTGCATTAGGACACATGATTTATAATTTTGCAATTGGAAGAATAGGAGCAGCTGAGGCATCCATTTTTATGAATCTTAATATATTTTTTGCCCTATTGGGTTCTGCTCTTTTATTAGGAGAGCAAATTAAGGCAGCTCATCTTTTTGGTGTTGTCTTTATTGTGGCTGGCGTCATTCTTGGTTCTGGAACCTATGAAATCCTGATGCTAAGACGAATCGAAAGAAGAAAAAGGAAGGATGTGAGCCCTCTGTGAGTATGGGGGGTTTTCATTTTTTAAGAAGTCTACAGGAGCAAGAACATCGCTACATAACAGAAAACGGGGCACTTAATAAAGCGCCCCGTTAATAATAAAATCGGAAGACCAGTCAAGCTATAGCCCCGGTTTCTATCCTAATTTCTTATCTACATCCGACGTATCTACAGAATCTCCAAACCATTCTTTCAGCTTCGTTTTAGCCTTTAATTTTATATCATCATCAATATACATCGCGACCTGCAAGAGAGCGATGCCTAGAGCCCCTAAGTCATCTGTAAACCCGACGCCTACAGCAAAATCCGGAATCAAATCAAGAGGCAGGATAAAATAACCGAGTGCTCCAATAATGATCGTTTTTGTTTTAGTAGGTACTTCAGGCTTTTGAAGCGTATAGTACAAAAGAAGAACAGCATAAACAACGGACGAGCCGGCTTTTTTGCCGAACTTTTTAAGCTTTTCCCAAAATTTTTGTTCTGAATAATGTTTTTCGTTTTTTTGAAATGTATGTAATGCTTCTCTTACTTCATCATGAGATTTTTCCATCGCTTTCACCTTCCTCGCCAAAGATCATGTAAAGAATTTTACGCCTTCAATTGTTTTAAGCTTTCTCTTTTAATATTACAAGTTTTTTCATAGAAATGCATGTTGTTTACTAAAAAGAAAAAGGATCGATAAAAACAGGTTAGCTCTGTTTGATCGATCCTCATTTCATATTACATATGATTTACAATGGACAAATTGAATGCGCAGGTCGGATTCTCTAGAAACAAGCCTATTTTTATTTCCCTCTTTTCACAACAATTTTCCATTGTGCATCATCCACTTGCTCAAACTCAGTTACTTCATGTCCTTCCTTTGCTGCCCAAAGCGGGATGCTTTCAGTTGCTTGAGTGCAGTCGAAGTGAATGATGAGTTCCTCTCCTATTTGAATTTCCTGTATGGCCTGTTTTGCTTCTACGAGTGGGAATGGACAAACCATTCCTGTTGTTTCTAATACTTTAGCCAATGTCATTCTCTCCTTTCCGTTATGCTGTCGCTTCTGTGGCTACTTTAGCAGCAGCTATTTTTTGTTTTCGAATGATTATGAAATAAGTAGCAGTCCAAGATCCTAATAGGAAAAATACGACCGCCACCCATCCTTGCCAAGCAAAAATTGCGGAATTCACGAGACCATTCCCAATGGTGCAGCCTCCAGCAATACTGGCGCCAAAACCCATAGCTAAACCGCCGAGGGCATTATTCATAAGTGTCTTTTTATCAGGTAACCGCCAGCGGAATTCGCCGCTTCCCTTCGCAGCGATAAAGGATCCGATGAAAATTCCTACTACTAAAAATACACCCCAATCAATAATGGAGGTATCTCCGTTTACAAAATAATGCAGGATTTTTGCGGTTGGAGTTGTGATCCCAAGACCTGCATTTCTTCCGGTTGCCTCGCTCATCGGCCAAGCTAAAATAGCGATGATCCCAACAAGTGAAGCAGTAACGAAGGGATGCCAGCGCTTCTCGAATAGAATATGGGCTACCCCGCTTTTCTTTGGCTTTAAGGAGGCGATTTTGAGTTTAGGTTTTCTTAAATCTCTCACAACAAAAGCACCAATGACCACTCCTAATACAACAACTAGAACCCAAGGTGATAAATGAAACGTCTCATGAATATAAGTATCGCTCGTTTTATAAGATAGAAGCTGATCTCCAACTGGTTTGAGAAAACCGAATTTCGTGATGGCCGCACCAAGCATATAGCCAAAAAGGGCAATCCAGCTTCCAATTAGTCCTTCTCCAGCACGGTACCATGTACCAGTTGCACATCCTCCTGCAAAAACCATCCCCACACCGAAAATAAATCCGCCTAAAATGGTTCCAAGCCAAGGGAAAGGTCCTGCTTCAAGAACGATCAGTCCAGCGTCTTTCAATGCATATACTCCAATGCTTTGAATGGCAATTACGATAAAAGTGGCCAAAAGCATGCGCCCATCTTTCGCTAAAATTACATCCCGATAGGCTCCTACAATACAAAATCGTCCACGCTGTAAAACAAATCCAAGCAGCAGGCCACAAATCGTTCCTAACACAATCATTTGTAACATGCAATCACTCCTTGTAAAAATTATTAGAAAATTTATAAACATTATATTATAACAATTCCAATAAGTTTACTAGGTTTTTAGGGAATAAAAAATAAATATAGGAAATATCGTTTGCTTCTTTAAAGATGTAGCAAGATTTCCTACACTTTTACGAACCTTTCACATATGAATTTGCAGTATAGAAATTATTAATAGACAGTATGTCAATTTGGGGTGATTTATAGTGTAATTCAACTAGTAATTGAACATATTATAGATATTTCCACCAAGACGAATAAGAGGGTTATTTGGACAGGGCAAGCAGGAAATCGCCTAAGAAAGTCCGAATGCGAAGGTTATTCGGACAGGATATGTAGCAAATCGCCTAGGGGTGTCCGAATACGGAGGTTATTCGGACAGGGCCAGCAGGAGATCGCCTAAGAAAGTCCGAATGCGAAGGTTATTCGGACAGGATATGTAGCTAATTGCCTTGGGGTGTCCGAATACGGAGGTTATTCGGACAGGGCAAGCAGGAAATCGCCTAAGAAAGTCCGAATGCGAAGGTTATTCGGACAGGGCCAGCAGGAAATTGCCTAAGAAAGTCCGAATGCAAAGGTTATTCGGACAGGTCAAGCAGGAGATCGCCTAAGAAAGTCCGAATGCGAAGGTTATTCGGACAGGATATGTAGCAAATCGCCTAAGAAAGTCCGAATACGAAGGTTGTTCGGACAGGTCAAGCAGGCTATTGCCTAAGATAGTCCGAATGCGAAGGTTATTCGGACAGGGCAATCAGGAAATCGCCTAAGAAAGTCCGAATGCGAAGGTTATTCGGACAGGACCAGCAGGAGATCGCCTAAGAAAGTCCGAATATGAAGGTTATTCGGACAGGGCCAGCAGGAAATTGCCTAAGAAAGTCCGAATGCAAAGGTTATTCGGACAGAGTCAGCAAGCTGTTGCCTAAGAAAGTCCGAATGCGAAGGTTATTCGGACAGGGCCAGCAGGAGATCGCCTAAGAAAGTCCGAATGTGAAGGTTATTCGGACAGGGCCAGCAGGCTGTTGCCTAAGATAGTCCGAATGTGAAGGTTATATGGACAGGGCCAGCAGGAAATCGCCTAAGAAAGTCCGAATGCGAAGGTTATTCGGACAGGATATGTAGCAAATCGCCTAGGGGTGTCCGAATACGGAGGTTATTCGGACAGGTCAAGCAGGAAATCGCCTATGATAGCCCGAATTAGGGGAGCTAATATAAATAATTTCATTTAAATCAGACTTTTTCTCCTATTTGTCATCGAAATTAATTATTGAATTTAACATTTAAATTGCAGAGACCAGTCCATCAACTGATATTTTATAGTCTTATTGATATATTAAAATAAAGAGTCCAATTCATATGCGAATTGGACTATAAATTATGGTGTGAATATAATTTTTCTACCTTAATACTAAACTACTTAGAAGGTTCCGCTGCTTTTTCTTACAAAACGATCATCTTTCGAATAGAACCTGATACGTTTTTTTACCCACAATCCCATCTGGGGTTAGGCGGTGATCCATTTGGAATTGTCGTACTGCTTTTTCTGTACCCGATCCAAATATACCGTCGATGCCATTGGTTGAATAACCTAGAGCTGAAAGCTTCATTTGCACTTCTTTAACTTCTTTTCCTCTACTGCCTTTTTTAATCAAGATATTTTTTAATCCTTTTTCTACTAAACTTGATTGAAATACTGAATATCCATATCGCTTTGCGATGTCATCGAAGGACTTGGAAGAGCTTGTGATAATGACGGTCGTATAGTTCTTTACCTGATCAAACAGCCATTCTATCTCATGATTATACATTCGGATACATCCATCACTCGCATATGTACCGATAGAGCTTGGATTATTGGTACCGTGAATGGCATAGGTGGTACCAGAAGTACCTCTCGCATCAATTCCGAGCCAGCGTGTGCCAAGTGGGTTTCTTGGATCGCCACCTTTAATTTTTCCTTTATAGTACGTTCGGTTTTTAATTTTGTTTACAATCTGGAATTTACCTTCTGGCGTAAAAGAAGGTTTTTTACCCGTTGCCACTTTAAAAACCCTTACGAGTCTTCCATTCTCATAAAAGCCAAGTTCATTTGTCTGTTTATTTACGATGATTAGCTGCTGAACGACCGCCTTACTAGGCATTGCTCCCACTGTTAGTAGGATTAAAAATGCAGCTAAACACAATAGAAAATATTTTTTTAGCATAATATCAACCCCCAAGTAAAATATTTCTTCCGTTCACAATATTTTCTGAGGGCATTTTTCTACCACATGGAAAATGTAACAAATGGAGTGCTATTTTAAGATTATATATTTACAAAAAAATGACAGTTTAATGAAAGATCTGAGTCTATTGGATTATTCGTCTAATCATCAATCCGTGATTATAGCAAAAAAGTAATATATTATTTTAGTATGTTAGTTCATTAAAGTTTTTGTTGAGTAAACCTGTAATAAAAGTTATAATAATTTTACGTCGGAAAATACAGAATATTTTAACTAATAAGCACTATTTATAAAGTAAAAACCAAAAATCAAGGGGGATTTACATTGAAAAAAATCACTGGATGGTCTTTCGTTCTTTTGCTAGCTGTCATGATGATGCTTGCCGGATGTGGTACAAAGGAAGCAGATACGACTGCGAAAGGCGAGGAAAAGCCGGAAGAGAAAAAAACATTGCGAGTTGTGACTGACGCAGCCTATGCTCCTTTTGAATATATGGACAAGGGTGAAATAGTCGGCTTTGATGTTGATTTTATTAAAGCGGTTGCTAAGGAAGCTGGGTATGAAGTAAATATTGAACACGTTGGTTGGGATCCTTTATTTGTTGAGATCGAAAGTAAACGAGCAGATTTCGGAATATCGGCTATTACAATTAATGATGACCGTAAGAAATCCTATGATTTTTCTGTGCCTTATTTTTTATCTACTAATAAAATCCTTATCCCTGAAGGAAGCGCCATTAAGAGTGCAAGTGATTTGAAAGGGAAAATAGTGGCTGTACAAGCTGGTACGACAGGGCAGGAAGTAACAGAAGCGCTATTAGGAAAAAACAGTGACAACATCAAAAAGTTTGAAAATAACAATCTTGCGATTATGGAATTGACAAGTGGCGGTGCTGATGCTGTAGTGGCAGACAACACTGTAGTAGAAGAATATGCGAAAAATAATCCTGATAAAAAGCTGGTCGTAATCGAGGATACTAACCAATTTGATGCGGAATATTATGGACTTATGTTCCCAAAAGGCAGTGAGCTAAAGGCAGAATTTGATGAGGCGATCAACAAGGTTTTTGAAAATGGAGAGTATGCAAGAATATACAAAGAATGGTTTGGTTCAGAACCAGATATTCAAAATCTTAAGGATCAGCAAAAAGAGTAGTAGCAAAAGCGAAAAATTGCGCAACTCTGCCTGGCAGTGTTGCGCAATTTTTCGCTAAGCAAGTATTTTGAAGCTAGGTGTCTTATATTTTTTGTACTTACCGTTTTGACTAGGGGGATCATGAATGAGCTTTAATTTTGACATCATTGTAGAATACACACCCTTTTTCTTAAAAGGGACTTTGCTGACTATTGGCCTTTCGATTGCCAGCATTTTGATTGGAACCATTTTAGGTTTATTTATTGGAATAGGAAAAATGCTTCAAAACAAAATCCTCGCTTTTCCTTTTGTCGCGTATATCACCTTTTTCCGCGGCACACCTTTATTTGTTCAAATTCTCATCATCCACTTTGGTGTCGTACCTTTTTTCATAGAACAAACGAATGGGATTGCGGCAGCTGTTATCGCTCTATCGTTAAATGCTGCAGCTTATATTGCAGAGATTTTTCGCGCTGGGATTCAATCCATTGACCGCGGGCAAATGGAAGCAGCTCGTTCATTAGGTATGACGCACGCCCAAGCTATGAGGTATGTCATTCTTCCGCAGGCTTTCAAAAGAATGATACCGCCGCTTGGAAACGAATTTATCGTGCTGATCAAGGAATCTTCTTTGGCCTCCATCGTTGCTGCACCTGAGCTAATGTACTGGTCAAGAGCAATGGGATCACAATATTTTAAGGTTTGGGAACCGTATTTAACTGCAGCCGTTATTTATTTGTTTCTTACCCTTTCTTTAAGCTTCCTGCTAAATCGTCTTGAAAGAAGGTTGGCTACAGAATGATCAAAGTAGAAAAATTAAAGAAGAGCTTTGGAAATCACGAAGTACTAAAAGAAATCAGTGCTGAGATCAAGCAGCAGGAGGTCGTAGTGGTAATTGGTCCATCGGGATCGGGTAAATCTACCTTTTTGCGCTGTATCAACTTATTGGAGACCATTACAGCTGGACATATTTATATAGATGGCAAGGATATTGCCAATAAAAAAACAGACATCAATAAAATACGTATGGATGTCGGAATGGTCTTTCAGCAATTTAATTTGTTCCCACATAAAACGGTGCTTGAAAATATCATGCTAGCTCCAGTAAAAGTGAAAAAGGTTCCTATTGAAAATGCCAGGAAAAAAGGGCTGGAGCTTCTTCGAAAGGTAGGCCTTGAAGATAAGGCAAATGTCTATCCTGATTCTTTGTCGGGAGGTCAAAAGCAGCGGGTAGCGATTGCAAGAGCATTGGCAATGGAACCGAAAATCATGCTGTTTGATGAACCAACATCTGCACTCGATCCTGAAATGGTGGGAGAGGTATTAGAAGTTATGAAACAACTCGCCAGAGAAGGTATGACAATGGTTGTTGTTACGCATGAAATGGGCTTTGCAAGAGAAGTAGGGGATCGAGTGATTTTTATGGACGGGGGTTATATTGTAGAAGAAAACGTTCCTAATGAATTATTTGAAAATCCACAACAGGAACGTACGAAGTTATTTTTAAGTAAAGTTTTATAATCCGTCCATTTTACAAAAAGCAGAGAGTCCTAGTGACTTTCTGTTTTTTTATATGAAAGGGTTCGTTTTATTTATTGAAAATTTTCATTTTTTAGTGAACAAATAATCTTCATATTGTATAATAATGGAACATCTTCGGAGAAGGGGAGAGTTCTAGATGATTAGAAAATTAGAATCTAAAGATTATGAAATAGTGATGGATTTTTTAAAAGGAGAACCATCGCTTAATTTATTTATCATCGGTGATCTCGAGTCGTTTGGCTTTAGCTTTGAAAGCGACTTTCAGGAGTTGTGGGGAGATTTTGATGACAAGGAAAATATAAGAGCTGTGTTGCTACGTTACTATAATTCTTACATTCCCTATGCGAAATCCTATTATGATGTAAAAGGGTTCGTGGATCTGATAAGAGAGAAGGGTGATATGGCTGTACTTTCCGGAATATCTACAGTTGTTGAGCAGATGGAGTCCTATTTGACGGATCGGCTCGGTAAAAAACAAGTTACATATTTTTGCGAATGCACAAAGGATAGCTTCGTAGAAAGTGAAACAGATAAAAGCGCGGTTCGTATTCTAGATTTAGATGGTGTGGACGAACTGTTAGCATTGCGTGCTTCGATTAAAGAATTTGTTCCGAATGCTAGTGCAAGGGATATGTTGATAAAAGGCTTAGAAACGAAAACTGCAAGAACCTACTATATGGAAATGGACGAGAAAATGGTTGCTGCTGCATCCACGGCAGCAGAAAACTCACTTTCGGCGATGGTTGTGGGAGTCTGTACAAAAGAGGAGTATCGCAAAAGAGGTTTGGCGAGTATTGTAGTTGAAAAGCTTGTGAAAGATGTGCTGGCAGAAGGAAAAATAGTATGCTTATTCTACGATAATCCTGAAGCAGGAAGAATATATAAACGGATCGGATTTAAAGATATTGGTATGTGGACGATGTACCGTTAGTTAAAATAAAGGAAAAGGGGATTTGCCTTATTGATTCGGCTTGTCCCCATTTTTCTGCAGTGGATTATGAATTTTGCTTCAAAGTAAGCTTTACGGCTTCCGTTAAGATATTCACCCCATCTAAAATGGCTTCTGTTTTAAACACCATTTTGGGGTGATGAAGTCCAGGCTTCAAGTCACATCCTAAGCCGAGCATAGTTGCTTTTAATTCTGGCCTATGGACTGTATAGAAATGGAAATCGTCCCCACCAGTAGTAGTGATAGGTGGTTCAATGTTTTCGGCGCCCAAAATATTCTCAATCGCTTGCTGCATGATGTGCTGAGCTTCTTCATGAACACGTGCCGCTACAACTCCTGCTTCCTCCTCTACTATAATGTTAGTTTGATAGGTTGTTGCTATAGTAGAAATCATGTGCTCAACTTTTTCTTTTAGCTCAGCCATGGCCTCGTTTGTTTGAGCTCTTAAATCCAAAGTGAATGATGCATGGCCAGGAATGATATTCGAGCTGTCTCCTCCTGCGATGAATCGGGTCATTTTTACAGAGTAAGGGATTCTAGGGTCTAAATGAATATGACTTAACGCACTTACGATGTGCATTCCCACTTCAATGGCATTTACATTGAGATGAGGACGGGCGCCGTGAGCATCATCTCCCATAATTTCTCCAATATACGATGCGTTAGCGCCGTGGAATAGAGCGGGTGATGCTTTACCGAAAGTAGTTTCTTGAATAGGTCGAAGATGAACACCGAATAAATAGTCCACATCGTCGATTACACCTTTTTCAATCATTTTTAAAGCCCCGGTTCCTTTTTCTTCAGCCGGCTGGAAAATCAATCGGACAGTACCATCCAAGGATAAGTCCTTAAGTTTCTTGGCAACACCTAGAACAATGGTCATATGGGCATCGTGTCCACAAGAATGAATGGCTTTATATTCCCCATCTACCTCCTGCCAAAGTGCATCCATATCCGCACGTACAGCTACTACTGGCTTACCCGTTCCGATTTCACCGATTACTCCGGTACAGTCCTCAAAGGTTTGAACGTGAAATCCTAATTTAGTTAGTTCTTTTTTAATAAAAGAAGTCGTTTGGAACTCCTTCCAGCTTATTTCCGGATTAGAGTGTAAATATTCAAATGTCTGTTGTAAATAATCTGTTAGCTCTGTACTCAAGAAGATGGACCCCCTAAACAATATCTATTCAAGTATTATACCAGAAAATTTAGAACTTTTTTGTCTAATTTAACAATTAGTCCTTGTATAAAAGACAAATGTACATGGTATGTAGAAAAAAGTCTTGCATCTTTAAGAAAATAAGGTGATAATAAAACATAAATTTTGACTGAATATTTTAAATGTTTAGAGGGTGTAGAGATGAAAGTTGTTAAATTTGGAGGATCATCATTATCAACAGGAGAACAGCTGGAAAAGGTATTCCGAATTGTTACATCAGATCGCGAAAGAAAAGTTGTAGTGGTTTCAGCACCAGGTAAAAGATTTTCTGAAGATATTAAAGTAACGGACCTATTGATTGCCTGCGCCGAGCAATATGTAAAGTTCGGAGAGGCTAAAGAGCTTGTTCGAGCTGTGCTTGAAAGATATGAAAGCATTGCCAGTGATCTTAACTTATCCAATGAAATCATCAAGAAAATTGAACATGATTTATTAGAAGTGTTAGAAAGTGACCGAAGCAAACCGGATAAATATATGGATGCTGTCAAAGCAAGCGGAGAGGATAATCATGCAAAGCTGATTGCCGCCTATTTTCAGCATATGGGTATCAAGGCTTCGTATGTTAATCCACTTGAAGCAGGCTTATTTGTTAGTGATGAACCAGGAAATGCCCAAGTTTTACCGGAGTCTTACGAAAACTTATATAAACTTCGTAATCGGGAAGGTATCATCATTTTTCCTGGGTTTTTTGGATTTACAAAGGAAGGTGAAATTGCCACATTTTCACGAAGTGGCTCCGATATTACCGGTTCCATCCTAGCTCACGGTTTGAAGGCGGACATCTATGAAAATTTCACTGATGTTGATGCAGTATATTCTGTTAATCCTAACATCGTGAACAATCCGAAAGAAATTAAAGAATTAACATACCGTGAAATGCGAGAACTCTCCTATGCAGGATTTTCGGTTTTTCACGATGAAGCGCTCATTCCTGCTTATCGTGCAGGTATTCCTGTAAATGTGAAAAACACGAACAATCCATCTGCACCTGGGACAAAAATTGTGAACAGACGCGACAACACAAATGGTCCAGTCATCGGAATTGCGAGTGATAAGGGCTTTTGCAGCATCTATGTAAGTAAATATTTAATGAATAGAGAACTCGGTTTTGGGCGCAGGCTGCTACAAATTTTAGAGGATCATGGTGTTTCATATGAGCACACCCCTTCTGGAATCGATGATGTAACGGTCATTTTACGAGAATCCCAAATGGATAAGGCAGCTGAAGAGAGCATTGTGAATCGAATTAAAAAGGAGCTTCAGGCAGATGATGTACATGTAGAGCACGGCTTGGCGCTTCTGATGGTGGTAGGTGAGGGGATGAGGCATAATGTCGGAACAACAGCCCGAGCCTCTCAAGCCCTTTCTCGTGCAGGAGTTAATATTGAAATGATCAATCAAGGCTCCTCCGAGGTGAGCATCATGTTTGGCGTAAAAGCAGTTGATGAGCATAAAGCCGTTCAAGCTCTTTATCATGAATTTTTTGCTGCAGTGCCAGTATAAATTTTTAACATGTAGACTTCGCTTATGAGAAAGTGGAGTCTATTTTCTTTGAAAACCGATTTCTTAAAAAAGTGTAATAGTAACGTTTGGCAGGATTAATACATGAACTGGCGGGATTATTGTGAAAGCTCGCGGGATTACTGAGAAGGAAGGCTGCGCAAGTTACAAAATTATAGATTGTTCGGTGTCATAAGACTCATTCATTTACACACATTCCTCTTTATTCTTCCGGACATTTAAAATTATGCAAAATTTGAAAAATATTCGGAGGAAAAGTCGTTAGATGAAGAACAATCAGGGTTTTAATCAAACGTTTGATTAAAACGAAGTCTGTTACCAAAAAAAGAATCCGTAATTATTTATAAATTTGAGTGAACACTGTATGATAAATATAACTATTTCAAGATATTCGGTTTCCTAATCGAAAAGGAATTAAAATCATCACGGAATTGGCTAAGGATATGGAGGAGAATAGATGAAAAGAGTTTTTCTGTTTTTACAACCGTACAAATTAGCCATCACAATAGCGCTTTTTTTTATGCTGACTGAGCTTGTAGTAGAACTTTGGCAGCCGTTATTAATGGCAAAGATCATAGATGAAGGTATTATGAAAAAGGATATGGAAACGGTTCTGCTGTGGGGCAGCTTTATGGTTGGCCTTTCTTTTATAGCTTTCCTATCCGGAATTTTGAATTCTTTTTATGCGGCGCATGTAAGTCAAAGCTACGGGTATGATGTCCGAAGCTTTTTGTTTGAAAAAGTCCAAGCTTTTTCGTTTGCCGACTTTAACAAGTTCTCTTCAGCTTCTCTTATTACCAGGATGACAAATGATGTCACCCAGCTGCAGAATACCCTCTTTATGAGTCTGCGAATTATGATGCGAGCACCGTTATTGATTATAGGGGGGCTCGTGATGGCCTTTGTTGTTCATGTCAAACTTGCATTGATCCTTGCGGTGGTGGTTCCGTTATTATTCTTTTTCCTAGTCTATTTGATGAATAAAGGTGGGGAATTATTTAGAAAGGTACAGGAAAAGCTTGACATCCTAAATAGTGTCATGCAGGAAAATCTTGCTGGTATGAAGCTGATTCGTGCTTTTTTGCGTAGAAAACATGAAACGAATAGGTTTTCAGATGCGAATGAGAAATTAATGAAGCAAACAACGTATGTTCTTCGATTAATGGAGGTTACCATGCCAATCCTTCTACTGCTAATGAACGTTAGTATATTGGGAGTGCTTTGGTTTGGCAGCATCGAACTGAATGCTGGAGGGGCACAAGTTGGCGAGATTGTAGCGATTGTCAATTACGCGACACGAATTACTTCTGCCCTTTCTGTTTTCACTTTTATCATCATGGCTTTTTCAAGAGCGAAGGCTTCTGCCGGCAGGATTACAGAGGTGCTTGATACAGAGGTGAACTTAGTCGATCGTGTGAATGCATTACATGAAGGACCTCAAAGTGGAAATATAGCCTTCCAAAATGTATCTTTTCGCTATCCAGGTACTCAAGAATACGTACTGAAAGACATTCACTTTACAATAAAACCCGGTGAAGTGGTGGCCATTTTGGGTGGAACCGGATCAGGAAAAACATCCCTTTTTCAGCTTATACCAAGGTTATACGATGTAACAGAGGGCGCGATTATGGTGGATGGAAAAGATGTTCGTGAGTATAGTCAGGAAGCTTTAAGGGAGGCAATTGGATTTGTTCCTCAAGAGGCATTTCTCTTTACGGGCACAGTGAAGGAAAATATTTTATGGGGGAAAGAAACGGCAACCATGGATGAATTAATGGAAGCGGCTCAAGATGCACAAATCCATGAAACAATTATGAAGCTGCCCCTTACATACGAAACGAAGATTGGACAAAGAGGCGTCAATTTATCAGGCGGTCAAAAGCAAAGGATGGCGATTGCCCGTGCGCTTGTAAGAAAGCCTAAAATCTTGGTGCTCGATGATAGTACAAGTGCCCTAGACTTAAAAACCGAAGCCAAGCTTCTAATGGCTTTAAAAAAATATACGTGCACCACTCTGATCATCACTCAAAAAATTAGCACAGCCATGCAGGCTGATAAAATCCTGCTGCTTCAGGAAGGAGAAATTTCTGCTCAAGGTAATCACGAAACTTTGTTAAAAGAATCTCCCCTTTATTTAAGGATATGGGAATCACAGAATGGAAAGGGGGAAAGCTATGTGGAAACTGCTAAGTAGCCCCTTTCGCTATCCAAAAATAATGGATGTGAACAACAATAGTGAAGCATTAAGGAATACGAAAATACAGTGGGCGAAACACACTGGTGCAACGATTAAAAGGATTTGGAGTAATCTTGCGGCTTACAAATTCTTTTTTATCATGGTTTTAATCATGGTTCTAATCAGCACTACCCTTGCTCTACTAGGACCTTATTTGATTGGGAAAGCAATTGATTCATATATCGTAACAAAGCAATTGGATGGATTAAAAAAACTATTGCTGGGACTTGTGGTTGTGTATGTATTGTATTCTCTCACACTGTGGCTACAAAATTATTGGATGATAGGCATTGCTCAAAAAACGGTATACTCTATGAGAAGTCAATTGTTCCAACATTTCCATAAGCTTCCCCTATCTTATTTTGACAAGCGACAGCAAGGGGAGCTAATGAGCAGGATTACAAATGATATAGAGAATGTGAGCAGTACATTAAACAGTTCTGTCATTCAAGTTTTTTCAAGTACTATAATGCTCATAGGTACAATTGTTGTAATGGTCTGGCTCAGCCCCCTTTTGGCATTTGTGACGCTTTTTATCATCCCTGCCATGTTTTTTGGAATGAAGTGGATCACCAAAAGAACCGGTAAGCTATTTAAGGAGCAGCAAAAAAACCTTGGCAGCCTTAACGGCTATATTCAAGAAACCATATCAGGACAACGAATCATTAAAACCTTTTCACAGGAGAAAAAGGTGATTCGTGACTTTATGGAAAAAAATGAACAGCTTAAACTGTCCGGCTTTTGGTCCCAAACTTACTCAGGATTGATCCCAAAGCTGATGAACGTATTAAACAACCTTAGCTTTGCGGTCATTGCTGGTGTAGGAGGCATCTTGGCTTTAAAAGGGAGTATCTCAATTGGCGTCATTGTGGTGTTTGTCGAATATTCGAGACAGTTTACACGCCCGTTAAACGATTTAGCTAATCAATTTAATACGCTCTTATCCGCTGTTGCAGGAGCAGAGCGGGTGTTTGAAGTATTGGATACCCAGGAAGAGTCTTGGGATGAGGGGAGCCGTAAAGAACTTAAGTCGGTAAAAGGAGAAGTAGAATTTCGATCGGTGTCTTTCTCGTATGAAAAAGAAGCCCATACAGTAAAGGACCTTTCTTTTCATGTGAAGCCGGGGAGTACTGTTGCCTTGGTCGGTCCTACAGGTGCAGGAAAAACGACGGTTTTACATTTGTTGTCCCGATTCTATGACTGTGATCGTGGAAGCATTCTACTGGATGGAAGAGATGTGAATCTGTACAAAAGAGAGAGTGTAAGGCGTCATATGGCATTCGTACTACAAGATTCCTTTTTGTTTCACGGAACGATTATGGAAAACATCCGGTACGGAAGATTAAACGCATCGGATGAGGAGGTAATGGAAGCGTCTAAGCTTGCTAATGCCCATTCCTTTATTATGAAGCTTCCGAAAGGCTATGATACGGTTTTGCGACAAGAAGGAGCTGGTATTAGCCAGGGACAAAAGCAGCTATTATCGATTGCTCGGGCGATTTTGGCAGACCCATCTATCCTTATTTTGGACGAAGCAACGTCAAGCATTGATACCATTACTGAATTAAAAATTCAAGAAGCTCTGCAGCGTTTGATGAAGAACAGAACCAGCTTTGTCATTGCTCATCGGCTTAATACCATTCAAAACGCCGATCTGATCCTCGTTTTACAAGAAGGCAGGATTGTTGAAAGAGGTTCTCATGAAGAGTTACTTAGAAAGAAAGGCTTTTATTTTGATCTGTACCGAAGTGGAAGGGAAAGGGATCAATAAAAAGCATCCGCCTCGAAAAGGCGGATGCTTCAGACTGTTGACAAACGCTCGCATTCTTCGTCACGAACCCTCCTCCGGTGCTCATTACCGTCTATGGTAACTCCGCTCCTCGCACGGGTTCGTTCCTCGACTGACAAGCGTTTTCAATCAGTCTGAAAGTGCATGAAATATACTTTGTCTACACTCTAAAGCATCCGCCTCGAAAAGGCGGATGCTTTTTTAAGTGAAAATTCTTCTATATGAATAAAATTTTTTAATGAAAATTGCCGCGGTGATATTCAAATAGTCGTTTGATGAACCTAAACGACGTAAGCCCTACCTCTCTTACATCCTTACGGCTCCGAAGCCGATCCAGTGAGAATAAGTTCTTTCCCAAACGAAATTTGAAATGCCATCCATTTTCATATTTCGTTTCCACCTTTCAATAGGGATTGGGTGAGAAATTTTAGTTTCTCATTCTTTGGTCAATTTGTCAACAAAAGATGCTGCAAATCCGTTAAAAGTTAAGAAAAAAGCTGAGATTGAAAAAGAAAAAGCAAGAAAAAGCTCATAAGTATTTTGTGAAAATTTCAAACAATGTTTACATTCATTAGGGATTTTTTTGAAATATTAGTGGTATGATCTAATTGTATAAAATTAGAGCAGGTGGGTGTTTTTATGAATATTACAACCATTATTGAATTAGATCATGAAGAAGTAGAAGAATTGTTAAATGTTCATTTTGTTTTTGTAGAAGAAAAAATCTACGATAACATGGTGCATACATGTGTAGAGGGGTTTGTTGATAATGACACAAAAAATGAGATGGATCCGGATGAGGCAATGGAAAAATTGTTTGCTAAGCTGAAAGAGCAAAACGTCATTCCGCAAGATGTGATCGATTTTTCATATGAGCTAACCTCTTGTGAAAGAGTCAAAAAGATGGATGTAGAGCAAGATGATTTACCAAAAAAAGTTGCGATTTCATTCCTACAATGTAAATAAAAATGAATAAAGAGGCTGTCCCAAAGTGAGTGGATTTCAGTATTTCATATTGGAAAAATAGTTTTCCGGTATGAAATAAACGAAGGATGTCTGGCTTACTATTTTGGGGCAGCCTTTTTTAAGTGTTTGTTTTGGGTTTTTTAGGATATTTAGGTATAATGAAACATGTAAATAAACGGTACTAGATTTCAATTTTAGTTTATTTTAGTTAAAGAGAGAAAACGAATCAGAAAAGAGGTACGCCATGAAATTTGCAACGATTGGAACTAGTTGGATTACAGAAGCATTTATTACAGCTGCTAGAGAGGCTAATGTTTTTGAACCTGCTGCGGTTTTTTCAAGATCTGAAGAAAAAGCGAAAGAGTTTGCAGCTCGAAATGGGATTGCATTATATTTCGATGATTTAGAAAAAATAGCTCAACATGAAGAAATAGAAGCCGTCTATATTGCTTCTCCTAACTCCATGCATTTTAAGCATGCGAAGATATTTTTGGAAAATGGAAAGCATGTCATTTGTGAAAAGCCTATGTTTTCAAATGTAAAAGAGCTGGATGAAGCATTTAAAATAGCTGAGCAGAATGGAGTCTTCCTTATGGAAGCCATTCGAAATGTTCATTCGCCCAATTTTAAGATTTTACAAGATAATCTAGAAAAAATAGGGAAGATACGTAGTGCTCTTCTCCATTATCTACAGTATTCATCTAGGTATGATGCTTTTTTACATGGTGAAGTAGCTAATATTTTTTCGCCGAAATTTTCAGGAGGGGCTCTAGTAGACTTAGGTGTGTATCCTATTTCAGTGGCAGTGGCCTTATTTGGAGAACCGAAGGAGATCCACTATACACCTGTGGTGTTATCAAGCGGAGTTGATGGGAGTGGAACACTTATTATGCAATACGATGAATTTGTTTGCACGGTGCTATGCTCGAAAATCTCCCAATCCTACATCCCAAGTGAAATACATGGAGAAAAAGGGACGCTGGTTGTTGATCATGTGGCACCGATCAATTCTATTCAATTTGTAGAGAATAAAACTCGACAGACAGTAGAGGTTGCCGAGGAGCAATCAAAGAATGATATGAAATATGAAATAGAAGAGTTTGTAAGAATGGTCAAAGAAAAAGATTACAAAGCGTATGAAGAGTATAAAAAATGGAGCAGAGCAGTATTGATGATTACAGAAAAAGCAAGAAGACAAAATGGCATTCTATTTGATGTAGAGAAATAAGCATATAAAGAGAGTAAATGACATAATGACTACAATATGAAAAAGGCTGACTTTTACTAGTCAACCTTTTTCATTATTTATAGATTCGAACTGTTACTGTGCGCTTACCCCATTGTAAAGCGCGTTTTTTGTTTGGAATAAATACATCAATTTTATTTCCTCGTACGGCACTGCCTTTATCAGCAGCAATCGCATATCCATAGCCTTCCACATATACCTTTGTTCCAAGAGGAATGACCTTTGGATCAACTGAGATTACTTTAAGATTAGGATTTTTCTTTAAGTTCAATCCTGTTGCAGTGATGCCGCTGCAGCTTTTACAGCTAGCAGTATAGGCAGTTGCTGTCATTTTCAAAACCCTGTATGAACCAGAAGGCTTCGTTGAAGAGGCGGATTTTACCGCAGCTACCTTTAACACTTGATTCGGTTTAATGACATTGCTTTTCAGTTTATTCATGCTTTTTAATTGTGCCACCGTTAAACGATGCTTTTTCGCAATGCTATAAAGTGTGTCACCAGACTGGACACGGTATGTAGAGGCAGCAGCTTCTGATTTGTATGTAGATAGAGATAATAGTAGAACACAAGTTAATAGAGTCACAATGAATTTTTTCAAAACAGTTTCCCCTTTTCTAAAAAACCTATGTATACCTTACCAAGTAAATGTTTCATTTATGTTTCAATCAGGTACTAATTGTTTTACAAAAACATTAAAAGAGTTTAACAGTGGTTAATAGAAAGGGTGAAAAAAGAGGAAACTAGAATGTGCAAGTAATATATTTTTTACAAACTAAAAGGAGGATAACTAGAATCCATGTTATCCTCCTTCTACTAAGTTAGCTAATATTAGGTAATGTTTTTTCTTTATCTGGTGGTTTGAGGTCTATTGGACAGCCTTCTTTTTCTACCAGCGAATGTAATAGATAATCCAATCATTATTCCGATTAGTGCTGGAAGAATCCAGCCAACTCCAAGACTGTAAAAAGGGATCGTTTTTAAAATTGAATCCCATTTCCCTAAGAGAAGGGACTTGTTGATCGTTTCGATCACACTGAAAACGGCTGTAAAAAGAATACCAAAGAAATAAACGGCTTTGTTCCCTTTAATCTGATGGTCAAATTGACCGATAAAAATGAGAACGACGGCAAGAGGATAAATCATCCCTAATATTGGGACGGAAATCGTTAGGATTTTGTTTAATCCAAGATTTGCAATCAGTCCGCTTACAATTGTAATGGTGATTGCCCATTGTTTATAAGACATCATTTTTATAATAGAGGAGAAATATTGGCTGCATGAAATGACAAGACCGATCGAAACACATAAACAAGCAATAGTAAACAGGATTCCAAGGATTCCGATTCCTATAGACCCGAAAAGCTCAGACATTACAATGGTCAAGACTGCTGCGCCATTATCTGCTTCACCGACATTTCCGCTTGAGGCTCCTAAATATCCAAGGATGCTATAAATAATGGCTAACAGGATGCCAGCTCCTAAGCCTGCAATCATCATGTATTTAGAAAGTAACTGCGAATCCTCTACACCTTGTGAACGGATTGTCCTTGCCACCACAATTCCAAAAACAAGGGAAGCCAATAAATCCATTGTTAAATAGCCGTCCAAGAATCCCTTGAAAAATGTCGCCTCGTTATAAGGCTGCATTGGTCTTGAGAAAATCCCAATCGGAGTGATGAGGCTTTTTACGAAAATGATAGCAATCAGAGCCAAAAGTGTCGGTGTCAATAGCTTCCCGAAACGATCGACAAGCTTCGAAGGAGACAGGCTAAGCCATAACACCAGACTGAAAAAAACGATGGAATACGCTACTAGCGAAAACGTTTCGTTTACTTGGCTTGGCAAAAAGGGTTTCAGACCCATTTCAAACGCAACTGTACCGGCTCTTGGTATTGCGAGTCCAGGTCCGATTGAAATATAAATGAGAAAAGGAAATACAAGAGCGAACATAGGATGTACCCGATTGGCCAGTGTGTTAAAGCTTCCAAATTTAGCAACGGTCCATACCCCTAAGATGGGAAGACCAACAGCAGATAATATAAAGCCTCCTATAGAGTACCATAGCTCCGTACCAGAAGCCCTTCCTAAAAATGCCGGGAAGATCAAATTCCCTGCCCCAAAAAACATGGAAAAAAGCATAAAACTAATAAATAAAAGCTGTTTTTTCTTAAGATGTTTTCCCATCTAAAAAATCCTTTCTTGACAATTATTTTTGAAGTATAACAAGAATTCTTTTTTTTGACCAGAGTTTTCTGAAAATAATAATTGTATTCTATTTGAACATTTTAATCCTTGAAAATTCATTAATAAAGAAAAAATTAGTGCTCTTGAAATAATAATTATTGTTTCAAAGCATCATGTGTTGACAAACATGTATATACAAGTTATGATACGAGTGTACGTTATCTTGTATATACAAGTTAATACGATAGATTTTTTTTCATGAAAATGAAAACGTTATCAGAGGAGGAAAAGCGATGGCAAACAATCTTCGTCAAGCTGCAGAACAAATTGTTTCAGCGATTGGTGGCAAAGAAAACATTGCTTCAGCTACACATTGTGTTACACGTCTGCGTTTCGCTTTACATGATGAGAAGAAAGTAAAGAAAGAAGAATTAGAAAGCATTGATTTGGTGAAGGGTTCCTTTTCTACGAACGGTCAATTTCAAGTTGTGATTGGACAAGGAACGGTTGATAAAGTCTTTAACGAAATGGTTAATCTCACCGGTATCGGTAAATCGACTAAGGAAGAAACAAAAGCGGCAGCGGAGAAAAACCTGAATCCGCTTCAAAGAGCCATTAAGACTTTGGCTGATATCTTTATCCCAATTCTTCCTGCCATTGTCACAGCAGGTCTACTGATGGGAATCAATAATATTTTAACAGGACCGGGAATCTTCTATGATGAAAAATCCGTTGTTGAAGTTCATACTCAATGGAAAGACTTCGCTGGTATTATCAATTTAATAGCCAATACGGCATTTGTGTTTTTGCCTGGTTTGATTGGTTGGTCAGCAGTAAGACGCTTCGGTGGTAGTCCGCTGCTCGGGATTGTATTAGGATTAATGCTTGTGCATCCAGAATTATTAAATGCGTGGGGATATGCAGAAGCGAAGGCTGCTGGAGAAATCCCTACATGGAATCTTTTTGGTTTTGATGTCGAAAAGGTAGGATATCAGGGACAAGTTTTGCCGATTTTAATTGCTTCTTATGTTTTGGCAAAAATTGAAGTCTTTTTAACGAAAAGAGTGCCTGATTCAATAAAGTTATTAGTGGTGGCACCCGTTTCTTTATTGATTACTGGATTCTTAGCATTCATTGCAATTGGTCCTATTACATTCACAATTGGTAATGCGATTACAGACTTATTTACAGGAATTTTTGACGCCGTTCCTGTTATTGGAGGTCTTATTTACGGAGCATTTTATGCACCTCTAGTGATTACTGGTATGCACCATACGTTCCTGGCGATTGACCTGCAGTTAATTGGTAGCATAGGTGGCACATTCTTATGGCCGATCGTTGCTCTTTCCAACATTGCTCAGGGCTCTTCAGCTCTTGCTATGATGTTTGCTACGAAAGATGAGAAGCTAAAAGGACTTTCCCTTTCTTCAGCCATCTCTGCCTATTTAGGCATTACAGAGCCTGCAATGTTTGGTGTGAACCTTCGCTTCCGTTATCCATTTTTTGCAGCTATGACAGGTTCGGCAATCGCAGCAATTTTTATCACATTAAATAAAGTAATGGCACCTTCAATCGGCGTTGGAGGCTTACCAGCATTTTTCTCTATTGTTCCAGAAAAATGGGTACCGTTTTTCATTGGAATGGGAATTGCTATTATTGTTCCATTTGTTCTGACCTTTGTTTTTGCAAAATATAAAAAGAACTAATATTAAAAGAAAAAGCCGTTGGTAAAAGTTTTTTTACAGCGGCTTCCTTCATTTAGTGTGTATTTTTTGAAAATTCAACAGGTGGTGTTTAGCATGAAAGAATGGTGGAGAAAAGCAGTTGTATATCAAATCTATCCAAAGAGCTTTAATGATACGACAGGAAACGGTGTTGGAGATCTCCAAGGGATTATAGAAAAACTTGATTATTTGAAGACGCTTGGAGTAGATGTCATTTGGCTGACCCCGATTTATGCCTCTCCCCAAAAGGATAATGGATACGATATAAGTGATTATTTTTCCATTCATCACGAGTATGGGACGATGGAGGACTTTGATCGGCTGGTGGAGGAAGCTCATGTCAGGGGAATAAAGATTATTATGGACATTGTCGTCAACCATACATCTACTGAGCATGAATGGTTTAAAAGAGCGAGAGAATCAAAAGACAGTCCTTATCGGGATTATTATATTTGGAAAGATCCTGTGGACGGCAAAGAGCCAAACAATTGGGTATCAAAGTTCGGAGGTTCCGCATGGCAATTTGACGAAAAGACCGGACAATATTACTTGCATTTGTTTGATGTAACTCAGGCTGATTTGAATTGGGAGAATGAAGAGGTTCGTAAGCAAGTATATGATATGATGCATTTCTGGTTTAAGAAAGGTGTCGACGGCTTCCGGTTAGATGTCATCAATTTAATATCCAAAGACCAAGCATTCTCGAATGATGACGGTTCTGTTCCTCCTGGTGACGGCAGAAGATTTTATACAGATGGCCCAAGAGTACATGAATTTATCCATGAGATGAATCGAGAAGTGTTTTCTAAATATGACAGCATGACGGTTGGTGAAATGTCCTCAACGACCATTGACCATTGTATTCGTTACACGAAGCCAGAGAATCAAGAGCTGAGCATGACTTTTAATTTTCATCATTTGAAGGTTGACTATCCAAACGGGGAAAAATGGGCGATCGGAGAGATGGATTTTCTTTCCCTTAAGCGAATTCTTTCAAAGTGGCAGGTAGAAATGAACAAAGGTGGAGGTTGGAACGCACTATTCTGGTGTAATCACGACCAACCACGTGTTGTAACTCGCTACGGAAATGATGGAGAGTTCCATAAAGAAAGCGCCAAAATGCTAGCTACGGTCATCCACTTGATGCAGGGCACTCCTTATATTTATCAAGGAGAAGAATTCGGAATGACGGATCCGAAGTTTGACAGCATTGACCAATATCGTGATGTGGAAACGCTGAATTATTATAAGATATTAAAAGGGCAAGGTAAATCTGAAGAAGAAGTGATGGAAATTATCAAAAGAAAATCTCGTGATAATTCCCGGACGCCTGTTCAATGGAACGATGGAAAAAATGCCGGGTTTACTGAGGGTACACCTTGGATTCCTGTTGCTTCCAACTATAAAGAAATCAATGCAGAAAAAGCTTTAATCGATAAGGATTCGATTTTTTATCATTATCAAAAGCTGATTAAGCTTCGAAAAGAGCTTGATATTATTACATTTGGTGATTATGAGCTTTTATTGGAGGATCATCCAGAAGCATTTGTGTATAAAAGAACGTATGGAGACGAAATATTGTTAGTCATTAATAATTTTTACGGAAATGAGACGGAAGTGAGGCTGCCAGAGAAGGTTGTGGAGGATTTAAAAGGGACTGAGGTGAAAAATTTAATTTCCAATTATGAATTACCGCCAGCATTTAATAGTACTCTTTCACTTAAACCATACGAGTCCATCGTTTATCATGCTATCAAGAAGTGATAAAATAAAATTGGTGATAAATGGTGAAAAACAAATTTATAAAAGTCTATGAAGACTTGTCAGCACAAATACAAGATGGTCGTATACAACCGGGTGCTTTGCTTCCTTCTGAAAACGAGCTGACCGAGATGTATCAAACGTCACGCGAGACAATCCGCAAAGCGTTAAAGCTTCTTTCAGAACACGGGTACATCCATAAAGTTCAAGGGAAGGGATCGATCGTATTAGATGTTAAAAAATTTAACTTTCCCATTTCAGGGCTTGTGAGCTTCAAAGAGCTTTCTGAAAAAATGGGACAGCCTGTAAAAACACATGTCATACAGCTAGCGGAAATTTCAGCAAATGCTTATCTTGCTGAACAATTAAAAGCTTCCATGAAGGATCAAGTGTGGAAGGTCATTCGCGTACGAGAGTTAAATCATGAGAAAATCATTTTAGACAAAGATTTTCTTTTGAAAAAGCATATTCCGTTTTTGAGTGAGGAAATATGCCAATCCTCCATTTATGAATATATTGAAAAAGAACTTGGTCTTGTGATTAGCTTTGCTAAGAAAGAAATCACAGTAGAAGAACCTTCTGAAGAGGATCGTGAACTTTTGGATTTAGATGGTTTTCACAATATAGTTGTTGTTAAAAACTTTGTGTATTTGGATGATGCTAGTCTTTTTCAATACACGGAATCCCGTCATAGACCTGATAAGTTTAGGTTTGTTGATTTTGCAAGAAGGAAATAAGGAAAGATCTAATATGCCACAGGCTTGAACCTGTGGTTTTTTCATTTAGCAATGTAAACCAATCCATGTTTTTAAGATATTTTGATTTTCATTATTTATTATTAATAAGATAGTTTTAATGGTTAAAAAAATAAAAAGAATTCTTATAAAAAGCGGATCTAAAATTTTCCTAATATAAAAAACTTAACAAATGAAAGTTTTCTTGGTATTCTAATTATGTAGAATTTTCTATATATATCGACAGGAATCTTAGATTTTTGTCGAACAAAGGGGGATTTTTTATGGAGTATGGGGTTATTTTTTCTATTGCCGTTTATATGATTGGAATGCTGCTGCTTGGTTATTTTGCCTATAAGCGCACTTCCAATCTATCTGACTACATGCTTGGCGGTCGAAACCTGGGACCGGCTGTAACGGCATTAAGTGCTGGAGCTTCTGATATGAGCGGCTGGCTTTTGATGGGGCTTCCGGGTGCAATGTACGCTAGCGGTTTAAGTGCAGGCTGGATTGTCGTTGGACTGACAATTGGTGCATATTTGAACTGGCTATTTGTTGCTCCTCGTTTAAGAACATATACTGAGGTAGCAGATAACTCTATTACCATTCCAGACTATTTTGAAAACCGTTTCAAAGATTCATCGCGCATTTTACGAATCACTTCAGCCATTGTTATTATAATCTTTTTCACATTTTATACATCATCCGGTATGGTTGCAGGTGGAGAGCTATTCAAAAAGGCATTTAATATGGATTATACACTAGGAATTTGGATCACGGCTAGTGTTGTTATTGCCTATACACTTTTTGGGGGGTTCTTGGCGGTAAGTTGGACAGATTTTGTCCAAGGTACGATTATGTTTATTGCTCTAATTCTTGTACCTGCTGTAACCATCGCAAATATTGGTAGTGTAGGAACAACGTTTGATGAAATTCGTTCAATCGATCCGAATTTGTTGGAAGCATTCCAAGGAACTACCGTGATTGGAATTATTTCATTATTGGCTTGGGGATTAGGGTATTTTGGTCAACCGCACATCATTGTTCGCTTTATGGCAATCACGTCTGTTAAAGAGATGAAAAGCGCAAGAAGAATTGGAATGGGATGGATGATTTTCTCCATTGTTGGTGCTATGTTTACCGGTCTTTTGGGTATCGCCTATATCAGTGTAAACAATGCTGAACTTGCAAACCCTGAAACGATTTTTATCGTTTTGGCTCAGGATTTGTTTCCTTCCATTATAACAGGTTTCTTATTAGCAGCTATTTTGGCTGCAGTGATGAGTACGATTTCTTCACAATTACTCGTTACTTCCAGTGCCTTAACGGAAGATTTTTATAAAGCATTTATTAAGAGAAATGCATCAGATAAAGAATTGGTATTTGTCGGCCGTTTATCTGTGCTAGTGGTATCCTTGATTGCTCTTTATTTAGCTTTAAATCCAAACGAAACAATCCTTAACCTTGTTGGATATGCGTGGGCTGGATTTGGAGCAGCTTTCGGACCAGTCGTTATTTTAAGCTTGTACTGGAAGAGAATGAACAAATGGGGAGCACTAGCGGGTATGATTGTTGGTGCAGCCACTGTAATCATCTGGGATAGCATTGAGAGATTTGCAGATGTTTACGAAATTATCCCAGGCTTTATTGCGTGTGCTATTGCCATCGTTGTCGTCAGCTTAGTTACGGCCAAACCATCTGCCAAAGTTGAAGCTGAATTTGATGAAGCTGTGAAAAAACTAGCATAACGAATGATAAAAACAGCGAAATGGGATGTAAGACTCGTTTCGCTGTTTTTTTGTATATACTTTTTTCGTTTATTCCACAGCTGAAATGTAATACCCATTAATCATGTGACATAAAATGTTAGCTTGTGAAAAAGTTTTCAAATTATTACTCTAAGGCTTTCTTTTGGGGTAAAATATCACGAGAAGATTGTTTGAAAGGGCTGTTTTCGTAAAGATTGTTGTTTTTAGACTTTAAAGTTTGTGTGTTGATTGCAGCGAGAGGCACTTGCTTTCCGCGGGGAGGGATGTCACTCCTCGGCGTACCGCCTGTGGGGTCTCCCGCTTTCCTCTTTTTCCCGCAGGACATTGAAAAAGCTTCCTCGAATAAACACCGCACGAAGGAAATGCGAATGCATTTTCGAGGAGTCAAGTACCCTTCGCTACAATCAACTCAGAGAGTGTCGTTAAATTACAATAAAAAAGCAAAAATTTTACGAAAACAGCCTTTGAAAAAGATGATCTGAATGCTTTAACAACCGTACCAATAAAACTAACTTTTTAAAGGTGATAACAACAATGTCTCATCCTCACAAAATAGCCTTCAAAATTTTCCTAGTCTACGTCATAATCGGAGTTGCATGGATCATCGTCACAGATCAATTTTCTATAGGGATTGCTTATAAAAGTTTACAGGACTATTTCTTGTTTCAAAGAACTAAAGGATGGTTTTATATCTTTATTACAGGAATTATTCTGTATATCATGATTTATAAAAGAACAGCACATCTCATACAATCTCAAAATGAGCTGTTAGAAAAAGAACATCAACTACAAAGAAGCAATCAACATTATCAGTCACTTTTTTATCATAATCCAGATGGTGTTTTTGAATTAGACAGGGAAGGAAAAGTGATTGCAGCCAATCCTCAAGGGGAGAAGATTATCGGTATTCCTTTTCAGTATTTTCAAAGCAAAACAGTAACAGAATTTATTTCTAAAAGGGATTTAACAAAATGCAGAAAATATTTTCAAGAAGTATTAACGGGCAGTGCAAAAAAGTTTGAACTACACATAAAAGATTTTAATCAGAAGAATAAAATTGTTCGGGTCACTCTCTTACCAATCATTATAGATGATGAAATTATTGGTTTATTCGCAATCGCAAGAGATATTACGAATTACAGAAGAGAAGAAGAATTGATGATTTCCTCTGAAAAAATGAGTGCCATCGGACACCTTGCTGCAGCAGTAGCCCATGAAGTCAGAAATCCTTTAACATCACTACGTGGATTTATTCAACTTATGAAGGATACAAACACTTTAAATCCCTCCTATTTGGAGATTATGCTATCAGAGGTTGACCGTATTAACCTGATTGCATCTGAAATGCTCATTTTAGGAAAAAAACAGGAGGTTCATTATAAACAAGAGGATTTAAAAGAGATCGTCAAGCAAGTGCTCGTTTTAATGGAAGCACAAGCTAATATGGTTAATGCAGAATTGACGATCCACGAAGAAAGTGACGGTCCGATCTGGATTAATGGAGATCGAAATCAATTAAAACAAGTGTTTATCAACCTTATCAGAAATAGTCTTGAAGCTATTAAAGAAAAAGGCAGCATTGATATCCTATTAAAAAAGCAAGACCAATATGCATATGCCATAATAAAGGATAACGGAATCGGGATGAATAAAGAACGTCTTAAGCATATCAGGGAGCCGTTTTTTTCGACAAAAGAAAACGGGACTGGTCTAGGACTGGCCGTTTGTTATAAAATTATTGAACGACATGACGGGGCAATTGAGTTTGAAAGTATGCCTCATGTTGGAACAACTGTCCACATTAGACTGCCGCTATATAAGGAGCCGCGACAAAGGAGTTAAATATGAACGAATTGATACAAAACATGAAACCTTTTATTTATAAAGCCTGGGAAAAAGAAGGGTTCAAAGAGCCAACTGCAATCCAGGCCAAAGCGATCCCATCTATATTAGAAGGAAAGGATGTTATTGCAGAATCTCCTACCGGAACGGGAAAAACACTCGCTTATCTTTTGCCAATCCTTGAAAAAATAGATCCTGGATTGCCGTATGTGCAGGCTGTCATACTTGCTTCATCTCACGAGCTTGTTATGCAAATTTTGGCTGAGATTCAAAAATGGTCTCAAGGCAGCGGAATTGTCAACGCTTCATTTATTGGTGGAGCAAACCTAAAAAGACAGCTGGAGAAGCTGAAAAAACGCCCTCATATTGTAGTAGGGACACCTGGGAAAATTTATGAACTCATTGGACAAAAGAAATTAAAGATGCACAACGTCAAAACGATTGTGCTCGATGAGGGAGACACGCTCTTAGTACCTGAACACCAGGGAACCATTCAAGGTATCATTAAAAGCACATTGAAGGACCGCCAGTTGTTGATGTTTTCCGCAACAATCGGGAAAAACACAATGGATGAAGCGAAAGCACTGATGAAGGATCCCGAGATTATTATGATCCAAAAAGAAGAGCTGCCGGTTCCAAAGGTGGAACACTTTTATTTTGTTACAGAAGGCAGAGAAAAAATAAAAATTCTAGAAAGCATTGCTCGATTGCCAAATATGAAAGGCTTAGTTTTCATGAAGGACATCGGAGAAATATCCGTTACGGCCGCAAAGCTTGCCTATAAGAATTTACAAGTTGCAGTTCTTCACTCCGAAACGAAAAAAGCGGACCGTGAAAAAGCGTTAAAAGGCTTTAGAAAGGGAGAATTCCCCTTGCTTCTTAGCACGGATGTCGCAGCAAGAGGATTGGATATAAAAGGTCTGACACATGTCATACATTTTGATATTCCAAGAACAACGGAGCAATACACGCATCGCTCTGGTCGCACAGGCAGAGCCGGAGCTGAAGGAATGGTCCTTTCTATTGTGACTCCACAAGAAGAGCGTGATTTGAAAAAAATTGCAAACAAGCTAAATCTAACTCTAGAGAAAAAGGTTTTCTATAAAGGACAAATAACAGACGAAAAGGAACGGATGAATTCGAAAAAGAATCCAACATTGAAAAATAATCGAAATCGGGCAAAGAGATCTTAACAAACGGCAGCATAGTGGCTGCCGTTTGTTTTTTCGATTCGAAAAGAAAACGCTTACATATTTCTGTTTAGTTTCATATATATAATGTAGAGACTAAAAAGACAAAGAGGAGATAACATGAGAGAAAAGTACAAGAACTTCGAAACGGCAGTGATCCATGAAGGTTATGACTCACAAGTACATTTAGGAAGCCTCTCCACACCATTATTTCAAACTTCTACTTTTACTTTTGAAACAGCGGAGCAGGGGGAAAGAAGATTCGCTGGAATGGAAGATGGATACATTTATTCACGGTTAGGAAATCCAACGGTAAAAGTTTTAGAGCAGCGGATTGCAGCTTTGGAAAACGGTGGAGCCGGACTTGCCTTCGGTTCGGGAATGGCTGCGGTATCAGCCGTCCTGTTTGCTCTGACAAATGCAAATGACCATATTCTTTGCTCGCAGGGGCTATATGGCTGTACATTCGGTTTACTTAAATTGTTGAAAGAAAAATACCAGATTACTCATGATTTTAGCGGTATGGAAACAGAAGAAAAGATTCGTAGTGCTATTAAGCCTGAAACAGCCTGTATTTATGTAGAGACGCCTATTAATCCAACAATGAAGCTGATAGACTTGGAAATGGTTGCGAGTATTGCAAAGGAATATAACATTCCGGTAGTGGTCGACAATACATTTTCTACCCCATACCTACAGCGACCTCTAGATTTAGGATGTGACATTGTCCTTCATAGTGCCACAAAGTATATTTGTGGACATGGAGATGTAGTGGCTGGACTTGTCGTTGGAAAGAAAGATTTTATTAGCAGAATGGCAATGACGACACAAAAGGATATCGGCGGCATACTTTCCCCATTTGATGCATGGTTGTTATTAAGAGGATTAAAAACGCTTCCTGTACGCATGGACCGACATTCCTACAATGCTCAAAAATTAGTTGGAAAACTTAAAAAACATCCGGCTATTAACCGTGTCTTTTATCCTTTGGATCGCAAGCATAAGGAATACAAGATTGCTAAGAAGCAAATGAAACAAGGCGGAGGACTCATTTCCTTTGAGATAAAAGGGCATAAAGAGGACGCTCAAAGATTCCTTAATGAATTAAAGCTAATCAAAATTGCCGTCAGCTTAGGTGATGCAGAAAGCTTAATCCAGCACCCAGCAACCATGACACATGCAGTCGTTCCCAAAGAAGAACGACAACAAATGGGAATAACTGACCAACTGATTCGTCTTTCTGTCGGACTAGAAGCTTGGGAAGATATTTGGGCGGATTTAGAAGAAGGGTTGAAGGTTTTGGAAAATTAAAGAAAATAAATCATGTGTGCAAAGTCATTGCACACCTTTTAATATGGACGTTGTACAGCTCCCTTTTTACAAGGAAGCGAAGGTAATGAAAGCCAATCCGGAGATGAATTTGACTTAGCAGTTGATTGGATTGTGACAGAAAAAGGAGTCATTAATGAAATAAGAAAAGCACATACCATTAGCAAACATTTGTCAAGATTAATTTTTTTGAGAAATATTATAGAAAAACATAGTTTTTTGTTATAATGTAAGAGAATAAGTTCATATGTCTGAAACATGTAGGGGAGCCGGTGTTGCCGGCTGAGATTGCATCCGTTAAGATGCTGACTCTTTGAACCTGATCTGGATGATACCAGCGGAGGGAACATATTCTAACTATCTTAGTATGTATGTTAACGTCCGAGAGATCATCGGGCGTTTTTTATTTTCCTAAGATTTCTTTGGTACGTCTCCTTTCTTTCAGCATGTGACACAATACATACAAAGGAGGAATTTATGATGAAGAAGTTGTTGTCTGTATTACTGGTAATGTTTCTTTTAGCTGGATGTGGCGGAAAAGAATCTTCCAAAGCTCCAAAGGAAGAGAGCAAGGAGTTGAAGAAAGTGTCCGTCGTGTTAGATTGGACACCGAATACCAACCATACCGGATTATATGTTGCAAAAGAGAAAGGCTACTTTGAAGAGCAGGGTTTGGATGTTGAGATTATCATGCCAGGTGAAACGGGGGCAGATCAACTGGTTGCTTCAGGTAAATCGGAGTTTGGTGTGAGCTATCAGGAAAGTATTACTCAAGCAAGAGTGCAGGGAGTACCACTAGTATCTCTCGCTGCAGTAATCCAGCACAATACATCAGGTTTTGCATCTCCAGTAGCAAAAAACATTAAAACGCCAAAGGATTTTGAAGGTAAAACGTATGGTGGATGGGGATCACCTGTTGAAAAGGCTGTTATTGAATCCCTTATGAAAACAGAAAATGCCGATGTAAACAAAGTAAAAATTGTAAATACAGGAGATTCCGACTTTTTTACTTCAGTGAAAAGGGATATTGATTTTGCCTGGATTTATTACGGCTGGACAGGGGTAGAAGCAGAGCTAAGAGGAGAAGACCTAAACATTGTGTACTTAACGGATTACTCCAAAAAGCTGGACTACTATACACCGGTATTGGCGACAAGTGAAAAAATGATTAAAGAAGATCCTGAAACAGTGAAAGCCTTCGTCCATGGAGCTGCAAAAGGATATCAATTTGCGATTGAAAATCCTTCGGAAGCAGCAGATATTTTATTAAAGTCGGTACCTGACTTGGATGAAAAGCTTGTCAAAAAAAGTCAGGAGTGGCTTGCGCCAAAATATCAGGATGATGCACCTCGATGGGGTGAACAAAAGCTTGAGGTATGGAAAAATTATGCGGACTGGATGATGGAGAACAAGTTGCTTGAAGGAAAATTCGATCCGGAAAAGGCATTTACAAATGAATTTTTACCGGAATAGGAGAGTATAAATATGGCTAATTCATTAGTGAGTGTGCAAATTATTCCAAAAGGGGAAAACGTTATTCCTTTAGTTGATGAAGCGATTAAAATCATTCACGACTCCGGTGTGAAATATGAAGTTCATCCACTTGAAACAACAATGGAAGGTGAGCTTTCTCAGCTACTTTCGATTATAGAAAAAATGAATCAAAGAATGATAGAGCTAGGGTCGCCAAATGTCATTACACAGGTGAAGATTTTGTATCAGCCGAAAGGCATTACGATGGATACCTTAACGGAGAAGTATAGAGGATGAGTATAGTAAGATTATGGAAGAAGGGGGCTCCCTTCTTTCTTTTATTCGGTTTACTAGTAATATGGGAGCTCGCTTTAAAAGTCCTAAAGATTGAGCCTTGGCTACTTCCGGCACCCTCAGCCATTATGAAAGAAGGTATGGCTTCCTTTCAAAGCTTATCGGAGCATGTTGTTTCGACAGTTCAGCTTTCCATCATCGGTTTTTTGATTGGCAGCTTAATAGGATTTCTAATTGCTTCACTGCTACACCTTTTTCCTAGAGCAAAGGATGCTGTATATCCGTTGCTCATCTTATCGCAAAACATTCCGATCATTGTACTGGCACCACTTCTGGTGATCTGGTTTGGTTTTGGTATGTTACCAAAGCTGATCGTCATTATGCTTGTTTGTTTTTTTCCGGTCGCAGTGTCATCCATGGACGGGTTTCGTCAAATCCCTTACGAATTGAAGCATTATTTTAGGATGATGGGAGCAAGCAAAGGACAGCTTTTTTGGAAGCTTGAGCTGCCTCATTCTCTCCCATATATTTTCTCTGGCCTTAAAATTTCTGCTACCTATAGTGTGATGGGAGCCGTAATATCCGAGTGGCTTGGAGCTAAATCGGGAGTAGGGGTGTATATGACATTGGCTTCTTCATCCTTCAGAACGGACCGTGTGTTTGTTTCTATATTTATTATTATGACTTTGAGTCTTCTATTCTTTGCTGTCATTACTATAGCAGAACGCTATTTTGTTGCTTGGAAAAGAAAGGAGGACAAGAGTGATGAAGCTGCACATTGATTCGGTCTCCTTTTCTTTTGATGGAAAGAGAAATGTTTTAGAGAATCTGAGTATGCACGTGAAATCTGGTGAGTTTGTAAGTATTGTAGGACCTTCTGGGAGCGGAAAGAGCACACTTTTTTCATTAATTGGGGGAATCTTTAAACCGAATACAGGGTCCATAAAGTTAGATGGGAAAAATATTAATGGTTTAAGAGGACATGTTAGCTATATGCCTCAGCAGCCGGCACTTCTTCCATGGAGATCTATTTTAGAGAATGTCATCCTCGGAGGAGAATTGTCTGGTTCTGTTGATCAAGAGAAAGCAAGAGAACTTTTAGTAAAAGCAGGATTAGCGGATTATGAGAAGGCTTACCCTCATGAATTGTCCGGAGGAATGAAGCAAAGGGCAGCTTTTATTAGAAGTCTTGTAAGTCCCCAGGAAATCATGTGCTTGGACGAGCCGTTCTCAGCTTTAGATGAATTGACGAGACTGCAAATGCAAAAGTGGCTATTGTCTGTTTGGGAGGAAAACCGACGCTCCGTTTTGTTTATTACCCATAGTATGGAAGAAGCCATTTTGCTATCGGATCGAATCTATGTATTGTCGGCTAGACCGGCTACTGTAATAAAAGAAGTTCATGTTCCGTTTCCTAGACCAAGGAATGAACAGCAGCTACTAGGCAGGGAGTTTCTGGACTTAAAACGAGAGTTGTATAATTTGCTACAGCCGATGGGAGGCTCGCAATTTGAAAATCATGGATAGTCATATTCATTTGGATGCTTATTCCGAAGAAAAACGAGAGAACATTCTTTCTGATCTGCAAAAGGACGATATAGAAGCACTTATTACGGTTTCAATGAATATGGAATCTTGTAAAAAAAATTTAGCTTTATCAACAAGGGACCAGAGAATTAGCCCTGCGTTTGGCTTTCATCCAGAGCAGCCGCTTCCGTCACCTCAGGATTTAGAAGAGCTTTTATTATGGATTCAAGAGCATGTGAATGAGATGGTTGCAGTCGGTGAAGTAGGTCTTCCTTATTACACAAGGCAGGAACAGAAAGTCGACTTGGAAAAGTATATAGAAGTTTTGGAGCATTTTCTCATTTTAGCTAAGAAGAAAGATAAGCCTGTAATCTTGCATGCAGTGTATGATGATGCTCCGATTGTGTGTGATCTATTAGAAAAATATAGGATAAAGAAAGCGCACTTTCATTGGTTTAAAGGCGACAAAGAAACGATTACCCGCATGATCCAAAATAGGTTTTATGTTTCAGTTACTCCGGATGTTTGCTATGAAAGAGAGATACAAGAGCTGGTTCTTTATTATCCGCTAGAGCTTCTGATGATTGAAACAGATGGCCCATGGCCATTTGAAGGACCTTTTAGTGGAAAGATGACGCATCCTGCCATGATGCATCATTCCGTTATCGAAATTGCCAGGATAAAAAAATTGCCCGTACATGTAGTGTATGAGAAACTAAGGAACAATACGAAGAGGTTTTATATGATTTGAAAATCAATGGCTCAAACCGTTTTTTTCGGTTCTGGGTCTTTTTATTTTGGTAGGTAACGAGTTTTTAGAATGTCTTATTCAACTCATTTATAAAATATTGTGGGTTAATCGAAACAAAATACTATCGTTTTCGAATCTTTTTTCTTGTATGGAAGTTTCGCTTAAGTCAGATGAGTTCAGTTTATATGAAAAGCACCTATTTTTATGAATCACATAGTAAATTTTTTAATCGAGTAGGAGGGGGTGACTAACCCCCGACCTCTCACACCACCGTACGTACCGTTCGGTATACGGCGGTTCAATTAAGTATGACGTAGAGTCTGATACCTTTCAGTTAGACTTCTTAACCCTCGGTGACTCCAATAG
>NZ_WIAQ01000018.1 GCF_009466385.1 Peribacillus tepidiphilus
TCCTTTATTTAGGGATTTAGTGTCGGTGTGGTAACCTCACTATTACCTAAATTTCAGGGGGTGGCAATTTTTTTGCTCAAAAAGCCCTCTAATATAGGATTTACTAACCTATTTACTATAAAAGTTTTGACAATACGAAAAATAACAAGGGGATGGAGATATGAAATCATTTTATCAGTTTCTCATGACGATGCGACATCCGAAGCCGCATGATGAGTTGAGTCAATTTGCTAACAATGCCTATGACGATCATTCATTTCCGAAGCATTCGATGGATTATGATGAACTGAGTAACTATCTGGAAATGAACGGGCACTATTTGCCTTCAATGAAAGTTTTCGATGAGGCATGGGAGCTTTATCGTCAATCCTATCAAAAAGTGTAATCACATAACTAAATAAGGACATTTGGTACAAACTTTCCAATGACCCTGTCATTTTATCCTGCATATACTATTGTAAGTATTTCAAGGTGAAGTGAGAGGATGTCACTATGGATAAGCGGAAAAAAGCCAAATTTAAAATTGGTGACACAGTCGTCATCACCATGTATGGAACAGTTGGAAATATTACGGATGTCAAATTTTTGGACGGATCCTATGTGTATGAAGTAAACCATAGTGAAGGTTTGTACATGGAGTCTACGTTACAGCACATTTCAGAATATGAAGGTGAAATTGTCCAAGAGTCAGAAAAAATAGATATCACATACAAGTTCTTTTTCGGAGACCTAGTACAGGTGGACGGATATGGTCAAGATTATTTCAAAATAGTAGGCTTTCGGACGGAAATTTGGAGATATAAAGAAAATGCATGGGAAGATGTCATTTATGAGCTTTCTAGACTCTCTGATGGGGAATGGCTTGAAGCTCATGAAGAGGAGCTAACGCTGATTGCCGAAGCAGAAGATGCGGAAACCTTTATACAAAAATTAGGCCTTTTATACCCGATTAATAAAAAAACGGGAAAAAAAGAAATCAATAAAGCTTCTTCCGCTGTCAGGAAAGCTGAAAAGGAAGCATTGGAGGAGAGAAAAGAGAAAAAACAGCTTATTGATGGATTATTAGATTTATATAATGATTATCTAGCGTTGTATGAAAATTTTGGAGATGATGAATATAAAAAAGTCACGGTTTTAGTGTTAAATAAAATGAAAAAACTTTCTAGCGAGCTTTACAATATAAGGCGAAATTATAAATAAGCTATAATAAGATTTTTTTTAGTATAATCATTCCAAATTCTTCATACATCTTTAGAAAAGGGGGCGATATTGTGCGTGAAATTGAAGTCTTTATTGATACAGAAGAGATTGCCGAGTTTTTCTTTCAAGAGTTAACCAAACGTGGCTATGTACCTTCTGAAGAAGAATTGGAAGAAATCGCTGATATCACTTTTGAATACTTGATTGAAAAATCCATCATCGATGAGGAATTCGAATAATGATCGTCCTCTGAGTATTGAAAGCATTACGGCTCAATCAGTCTGAATGTGCGTGATCATATACATTGTCTATTATCTAATACGGCGGGAAACCGTCGTTTTTTATTCTTTAAAAAACTCGAAGTAAATAAAACAGAATCAAAAAAACTTTGAAACTTTTTTGTTTGGAAGTTCGTAATAAAGAAAGAAAAGGAGAGTGTGAGAATATGATAGAGAAAATTCTGAAGTTAATTTTCGGTAAGAATAAACACGGATATTACAAGCATTCAAACAGTGATTTTAAACACGGCTTTTCAAAAAAGCACCAGCACTATGGATACAAGCATTATAAAAAGAAACATAAAAAAAGCTTTTTTTCTAGCTCGCACGGTTTTTTTAAAAGCTGAAGATGAGTGTGGAAGATAAACATGTTCGGTCTAACAGAAAACAAGATAGATTCTTTATTTACCCATTATATCAATGAAAATACACCATTTTTACTTGTAGACAAATTGGGAAAAGGTGGGTTTGGGTCAACCTATTTACTTAAAGAAAAGCATTCGGGAGAACGATTTGTTTTAAAGAGGTTAAATAAAAAGAGGCTTAAATCGGCAGAGGCTATTACTTCGTTTCATTTTGAAAAACAGGTTATTTCTGAATTGGAAAATCAGGCCTTTCCGACATATCATTCAGAAGGAGATATGAATGGAATTCCCTATTTCATTATGGAGCTCAAAAAAGGGAAAACTTTTGAGCAATGGATTTTTCAAGAAGGAAAAAGGTATTCTGTCGACGAATCATTCATCATAGTGAAAAAGGTGTTACAAGCTGTTTTGTATATGCATAGTAAAGGGATTGTTCATAGGGATCTTCGGATTCCAAACATCCTGTTTGATGGAAGAGATGTCAGTATTATAGACTTTGGTTTAGCAAGCCGATTAGATTCATCGTATGATCATCGTAATATAGATCATCCCAAAAAAGCCCCAAACCATATAAGTGACTTGTATTGCCTCGGGCATTTTTTGTTGTTTTTACTCTATAGCTCATACACACCTACTGTAAAAAAAGAAAGAAGCTGGGAAGAAGAGCTTAGTCTTCCTCTTCCTTTGAGAATTTTTATTAAAAAGCTATTATTGCTTGACACACCTTTTATAAACGCAAAACACGCCTATTCAGAGCTAGAAAAAATGATGGAAGGGAGAATGGAATATGTCACTATTCAATAAGTTTTTGGCCACGATCGGAATTGGCAGTGCAAAGGTTGATACTCGATTGGAAAAGGATACATATATTCCAGGAGAACAAATGTCTGGAGTCGTTGAAATTCAGGGAGGGGCGATTGAACAAGCCATCGATGAGATCTACTTAACCCTGCATACCACTTATTTGAAGGAGCATGATGATAAGAAATTTACACAGGTGGCTACTATTGAAAAGGTTCGTATAAATGAACCATTCACCATTGGTCCCAATGAAAAAAAGGAAATTCCTTTTCGTTTTAAACTTCCTTACGATACCCCTTTGACTTATGGGAAAACAAAAGTTTGGGTAGCGACAGGACTTGATATCAAAAACGCAGTAGATCCAAAGGATGAAGATTACATTAAAGTGCAGCCAAATCCTTTAATTCATCAAGCTTTTCTCGCATTAACGGATTTGGGATTCAAACTAAGAAACGCAGATTGTGAAGCTGCACCATACCGCTATCAAAAGAGAGTGCCATATATACAGGAATTCGAATTTGTTCCATACAGCGGATTATTTCGAGGTAAGCTCGATGAGTTGGAACTGGTTTTCTTCCAATCAAGCGAGCATGAAGCTGAGATATTAATCGAAATTGACCGCAGAGCAAGAGGACTGGCAGGCTTATTATCCGAAGCATTGGAATTAGATGAGACAAAAGTCCGCTTTACCATCAATCATTCAAACCTACCGTATTTAAAAGACCAATTCAAGGATATAATTTCTAAATATTCATAAGGTAATGGGGCTGTCCAATAAGTCGAATTTTCGGCTTTTGGACACCCCTTTTTTGTTTCGACAAAAAAGTGGGATATCGATAAAGGATTCGACATGTCTTTTACATAAATATGAATATAGGAGAATCTAATTCGAAGGGAGTTGTAATTCGTGTACACTGGATGTATGTTTGTTAAAACGGAGCCGAGATCATACAATCTCGGCATTTATTAGCGATCACCATCTGATTGATGGTGACCTGGTCCGTTTTTTCGTTTTTCTGGTGATTGTTCATCAGCATGTGCTTCATGTTCAGCTACAATGCCCTCAGGAGGGATATGATTATTCTTTTTTGGTGCATTGACACGATTACGATGTTTCTTTCCCATTTGTGAAATCCTCCTTTTTATGGTTTCCCCTATTATTGTGCCAATTATTATGAATATTACACAGGAAAAGGTTAGAGACTATAAAGGGACAAGGACGCCAAATTAAGGTTTTTCAGATTTCACTACAATATGGTATAGTAGTGATGGATTTGATTAAATAGGAGGGCATAAAATGAGTATACATATTGGTGCTAAAGTAGGGGAAATTGCAGACACAGTTCTTTTGCCAGGAGACCCGTTACGAGCAAAATACATCGCAGAGACTTTTTTGGAAAGCCCGAAATTATATAATGAAGTACGTAACATGTTTGGCTATACTGGAACATATAAAGGAAAAAGAATTTCCGTCCAAGGGACAGGGATGGGGGTTCCTTCCATTTCAATTTATGTAAATGAGTTAATCCAAAGCTATGATGTCCAAAATTTGATTAGGGTTGGGACATGTGGAGCCATCCAAAAAGATGTGAAAGTCCGCGATGTGATATTGGCCATGACATCCTCTACTGATAGTCAGATGAACAGACTGACATTCGGTGGGGTAGACTATGCTCCAACAGCCAGCTTCGACCTTCTTAAAAAAGCCTATGATGCAGGTATAGAAAAAGGATTAAATCTTAAAGTGGGCAGTGTGTTTACGGCTGATATGTTCTATAACGATAATGCCGAGCATGAGAAATGGGCTCAATATGGAATTTTAGCGATCGAAATGGAGACTACTGCACTTTATACGATAGCTGCAAAATTTGGAAGAAAGGCATTATCCGTATTAACAGTTAGCGACCATATCATTACGGGCGAGGAAACGACTGCTGAAGAAAGACAAACGACCTTTAATGACATGATTGAAGTTGCTTTAGAAGCAGCAATAAAATAAGAATTTGTCCAAAGAGGATGGCTATATTAAAGGCTTTACTGTATGAGTAAGTCTTTAGAAGGCCATCCTTTTATTTATTATCATTACAAATTACTGTTTTTATTTTGTGGTTAAATGGTAAAATGGATAAGTGAATTTAACAATAAGGGTGATTTGTTTCGTGTTACATAAGAAGTATGGACTGTTTCTTCTTTCAATTATTTTTCTAAGTGGATGTCAGGTAAAAGATCTAATACCCGAAGGATTCCATTTTATCTCTCAACAGGAAAATACAACGAAAGAGCAAACAAAGCAAAAAGTAGAGCAAAATACAAAAGAAAAGGAAGAAAATTCTGCTGCAACAAAAGGTGGCATCGAGAACGAGGAAGAGTTAACACTTGACTCTCAATTTTTTAATGAAATACAAGAGGTAAACGGTAAGAAATTGATCCAAAATCCCGAAAACTTTTTAGTTCTAGTAAATAAGGAATATTCTTTAAATGATGATTATGCTCCTAAGGATTTAGTTCGACCGAATGTCGCTTTTTCCTTTGGTTTCCTTGAACAAGAAAAAGCTCTCATGAGAAAGGAAGCAGCGAGGGCACTTGAGCAAATGTTTCAAGAGGCTAAATTAAATGGTATTGAACTTTATGCTGTTTCTGCCTATCGCTCTTTTGAACGCCAAAAGATGATTTTTGATGCTGAAATCAACCGTGTTGGAAGAGAAAAAGCGATTGAGGCTGTAGCGTATCCAGGTCAAAGTGAGCATCAGACTGGACTAGCAGTAGATATTTCCAGCAAGAGTGTGAACCTGTTACTTATTCAAGAATTTGAAAACACTCCTGAAGGAAAATGGCTTGCGCTAAATGCACATCATTACGGTTTTATTTTAAGATATCCGAAAGGAAAAGAAGAAATCACTGGATATAAGTTTGAACCTTGGCATTTCCGCTACGTTGGAAAAGATCTGGCTGAAATCCTGTACGAAAAGGGTTTAACGCTAGAAGAATACTTCTCAAAGGTAAAAGCTATTTAATCAAACATTTCGGTGTTATAATAAAGCATTAGAAACAGAGCATCTGGTTGAAAGTGGTGGATAAATTGGAAGAGAAGAAACCTGAAGTAGAAAAAGAAAATGGCAAATATATAAAAATCAAAAAATTTCATTTTGTATTGAGCATTTTTTTCGTGATTTTCATAACAGCAGGTATTACAACTGTAGCTTTGACATTTGGGGATGAACCTGCACAACCGATTCAGCAAATTATCCAAAATCGAAAAGAATTCAATAAGCTATATTCAGCCTACGACACTTTAAAAGAAAAGTATTTTACTGAAGTAGATGATGAGAAGCTGATAAATGGTGCGATAAATGGTATGCTTGAAGCGCTTGACGATCCCTATTCAGACTATATGAATGTGGAGGAGGCTAAGAGCTTTCACCAACAAATTTCTTCTTCTTTTGAAGGAATTGGTGCTGAAATTCAGTCTCATAACTCAAAAATTATGATTGTTTCGCCAATCAAAGGATCACCTGCAGAAAAGGCAGGTTTGAAGCCGAATGATTATATACTTAGCGTAGATGGCAAAAGCCTTCAAGGGATGAGCGCAACAGAAGCAGTGATGCAGATTAGAGGGAAAAAAGGGACAAAGGTAGAACTCATGATACAACGAGGCGAAAATGCTGAGCCAATGAAAGTTGAAATTGTTCGTGATACGATCCCTTTACAAACGGTCTATGCTGAAATGAGAGATGATGGAATCGCTACTGTCCAAATAACAAGTTTTTCAGAGAAAACAGCTGATGAGCTGAAAGATTCTTTAGCTGACATGCAAACGAAGGGTATGAAAGGGTTAATTCTTGATTTAAGAGGGAATCCAGGGGGGATTTTAGGACAAGCTTTAGAGATTTCTGATCTGTTCGTTCCAAATGGTAAAGTCGTTCTCCAAGTGGAAGACAGAAAAGGAAATAAAGAAATTTACAAATCTGAAAATAAAAAGGAACTAGGCATCCCAGTAGTTGTTCTTGTTGATAAAGGAAGTGCAAGCGCTTCTGAAATAGTGGCTGCAGCGGTAAAAGAATCAGCAGGCATCCCGCTTGTTGGTGAGAAAACTTTTGGGAAAGGAACTGTACAGACTGCAGAAGATTTTAAGGATGGCTCTAATATCAAATATACGTCAGCTAAATGGCTGACTCCAAAAGGAAATTGGATTCATAAAAAAGGCATTAAGCCGGATTATGAGGTAAAACTGCCAAATTATTCAGAGTTAACTTACCTCTCACCTGAACAAGAATATACGATTTCCTCTTCTTCTTCAGAAGTGAAGGTAGCTGAACAAATGCTGAAGGAAATCGGCTATAATCCTGGAAAGGTGGATGGTTTCTTCGATGAACAAACAGCATTAGCCATCAAAAAACTACAGAAGGACCAAAAATTAACTGAAAATGGAATCCTTTCAGGAGATACGACACTAGCTTTGATGAATGAGCTAAGAGAAAAGATCCAAAAAAACGATACCCAGCTTCTTAAAGCAGTAGAAATTATTAAAAGCCAAATGAAATAATAGAATAGAATAAAAAGGTGACACAGCGGAACTTTTTTCCGAATGTGTCACCTTTTTTACTCTTCTTTTAAGTCAAGATATTTTTTGATTTTCTTTTTCTTTTCATTGATGATTTCTTGTATGAAAGCTTGATATTCAAGATCATTTTGTTGTGATAATTCATCATATAAAACTTTGAGATGATTAAGATGATCTTTTAAGGAAATTTCTCTAGTATCAGAGCCACCAGATTGTACTTTGCGAAGAATCATTTCCACTAGCTTTTCCTTTGATGCTTCAATTGATTTTGTACCTTGTCTAACATAAATGGCTCCGTATCTAAGCTCACCTTGATTCACGATTGATGTGTATGGGACGTATACAGGATCATATTCGATTATTAACACTTGAAAGATTTTTTCTTGTAGTAAAGCATGAGTCCGTTTGGAAAAAATGAAATCTTCCGTACGGTACTTTAAATATTTTGGTAACAAATGCTCTAGCTTGTTGTCAATATCGGCCTTATCCAAGACGTCCTCATTTTTTAATCCTACTAATACTGCAGTACCGTCCTCTGCCTGACTTACACCAACAACAATACAACCACCACCTGAATTAGCGATTGCCAAAATGTGTTTGGCAAGCTTGGTGATCTCGATCCATTTCGTTTTGAAATCAAGAAAATCCGTCTCTCCGGTATTATGCAGCAATAAGTTTTTTAGATTTTCCTTCGTTGGCTCAAGTAAAAATTGTTTTAAAGTTCCCGGATATATTTTAGAATAAAACATATTTATTTCCTTCCCTTTGTTCATCTACTATACATTATAGTCGGTATAACAAAATATGGGAGAGGAAATAATAAGAATTTTTTATCAAATACTTAAACTATTTTGTTAAAATATTACACTAAAGGATTGAAGTTCAAGTTATATTGTTTTTCTAGTTTTAGAAAAATAAAATCAATCATTCATCAATTTTTTAAACTTGGTCAAAAATGATCAAGTAATATGAGCGAGGAGGAATAGATTGAAACAAATTACTCACTTAGACAACGAAGTCAAACAACTCGTTCATGAAAAAGAGGAGCTATGCGAAAAATTATGTAGTTATTTTCATTTTCTCTACGGACAGGATTTTGAAAAATATCATGTGAAATTGGTTGTTGAAGTCATTAGAGAAAGAGGATGCTGCTTGGTTTCTCGGCAGGAAATTTTTGAAAAAGGATATAAATCCTATATTGAAATTGGACTAGAAATGGGTGGTGAGTATTATCCCAATGAATCTATTCCCATTTGGAAATGTAAGGGAGAATTGTTTCATCAGGTAGGCTATTTGACAATGGATACGAAAGAAGAACTAAGCAGAAAAATCGATGAAACAATAAAAAGCATGCTCGAAGAGTTATCAGAAGAAAATAAAATATAATATAATATAATCGAAAAGTGTCATAGTTGATCAAAAGTGTAGGTTGTTTTCGTAAAGTTTGTTGCTTTTAAATTTTTAAGTCCCAAAAAAACAATCTATGCGAAAAGAGCCAAAGTGTAAAAGCAAAATGTATTTTGTTAACGACCTGATATGTTATTATAAGTAGGGTAGAAAGCGATGTAGTTTTCTGCCTATTTTCTTGTAATAGAGGTTTTGAATATGAAAAAAACAGAAATTTATATTTTAGCTGGCTTCTTAGGAAGTGGAAAAACCACACTTTTAAGAAATATTGTAGCCGCAGAGAAAAAGGAAGGCAGACAAATTGCTGTATTGCTTAATGAAATGGGAAAGGTGTCCATTGATACTGAATTAATTGACAAGGATATCCCTTTAAAAGAATTATTCGATGGTTGTATTTGCTGCACAATTCAAGAAAAACTAGATGCACAGCTGCAGGAAATACTTACGATGAATGTAGATGCCATTTATATTGAGACAACCGGTGCGGCTCATCCTGTTGAAGTATTAGACGGTATTATGTCTCCTCTCTTTGCTGAACGCTTAGAATATAAAGGAATTGTAACGGTTGTGGATCTAGTAAGATGGCGTGACAGAGAACAATTTTCTCCACAAATAAAACATTTAATGCTAGAACAAATTCAGCATGCAGATCTACTTCTACTAAATAAAATAGATTTAGTCAGCGAAATGGAAGCAGGTCAAATGAGCTTTGAAATCCAATCGTTGAATGAACATGCAACGTGTTTATTTACAAATCATAGTAAAGTCAATCTAACCCAAATTAGTAGTTTATCTATGAGTCGAAAGCAGTATGATGGAAACAACGGGAAAAAAGACCTCCATCTACAAACTATTTTGTATTCGTTTAAGGGCAGTGTACATTATGAAGAGTTTGAAGACTGGTTAAGGTCGTTACCTGAAACGGTATATCGGATGAAAGGGTATATTTCCTTTACTCATTCTCAATACCCCTATTTATTCCAATACTCATATGGAATGCCGGTAACGATGCCTGAAATCATGAAAATGCCTTTAAATTTAGTTATCATTGGTGAAAATTTAAATCAAGATAAAATTCTTTCCGAATTACGTGCACTTGAACAAACTGAAAAATAATTTACAACGACATATAATGGTTCAAAAATGACCCTTTCTAATCTGTTTATTATTTTGTCAAACGATAAAGAATAAGGACATGAATCAGAAAGAGGTCATTTTTTATGGGAATTCATAGATATTTCTTGGTTATGATCATATTCATTGTATTTCCAATTAAAGCAGCGGGAGAAGTAGAATTTGACAGGGATTCACCTATTAGCTTCAAGGTGGAAATGCTTCCGTGGAACGAAGTAAATGAAATCTTACCGAAGTATTCCAATTTTACAGTCATTGATGTTGAAACAAGAAGGCATTTCAATGTTCAGAGACGGGCCGGAACCTATCATGCGGATGTACAACCATTGACTTCACAGGATACCAAAATGATGAAAAGTATTTTTAACGGTCAATGGACTTGGAAAAGAAGAGCGATTCTCATCTTAAGTGAGGACAGGCTCATTGCAGCTTCCATGCATGGAATGCCGCATGGTGCAGGCGCGCTTAAAAATAACTTTCCAGGCCATTTTTGTATTCACTTTTTCGGAAGCATTACACATCGTTCTAATAAAATGGATCTGTCGCATTTATTAATGATTTTAAAGGCTGCTGGTAAGCTGGATGAATATTTAACAACGATTAGCCCTTCAGATACAGTACACGCGTATATCGCCTCACTCCATCAACAGGATGAGCATCTGTTCAACTATATTAGTTTGCAGCCATTAAAGTCTGATCTTAAAGAGCACATTCTAAAAATTGAAGCCATCAAAGTAAACCGAATAAATATTGATTTGAACAATTCTCCATTAAGAGGGGGCGTGTTTGTTCCCGTGGAATTGAGCCTATATATAAAAAACGAAGGCTTAAAAAGGATTGAAACAAACATTCTTCTTGTTAGAACTTCACCAATGGAAGGATGGAAAGTTGATTCGGAGTACTTTGTTAACGAGATTTTTCCAAAATAAATGGAGCCGGCAAAAGAGCCGGCTTCAAGAGATTTTCCATATTAAGATTGGATGGAACCGTAGGCTTCAAAGGTTTTTTCATCTTCAATCAGTCCGCAGGCTGCACATTGTACCCTGAAGGAAGGTCCATTGTATGCAAGGTGGAAAGCATCTAAGTCTTCGTTGGTAAATTGTTGGATAATATCACCGGATTGAGGATCCTTTTTCACTGGCATCGCATGTTGTTCAATGATGTTAAACCTTGATTTATTCGTCTTACAATTTGGACATCTATATGGACTATTCATTTATTAACCTTCTTTCTTGAAATAGTACGATATCTTTTATTTTTTGTTTTACTACCGAAAAATATGTGATACCGAAGGAATAAACGAGAGGAGAGATAGGATGCATCAAGCATTTTCAAATGAACAATTATTACAGGCTTATTTACAGATTTGGAACAATAGAGGAATACAAAGTGAAGATGATGCTGGAACCGTATTGAAAGAGTTGATAAAAAGAGAATTGCTAGATGAAAATTCACATCCTCGAGTCAGGAAAAACAAATACGAAAAATTTTACTTAAGTGTCAAAAGACTGGCCGAATCTTCCTTACATCCAGAAGAGAAAGTTGCTCTATTGGCATTCTATATATCCACCATGCAAGATTTACAAAATTGAGGTTTGCTACTCAATCACACTAAATAAGTCCACAATCTAAAATCTCCGATGTTAATGGAGATTTTTTTATTAAAATGTAATGAAAGTCTTATGAAATGAAGCATGGATTGTTTACCGTTTTTTAGAAATTATTTGCGATATTTCACACTTATTTCACATTGTCTAGTTAAAATAGGGTAAGTAGCAAGGATAGGGAGTAAGGTCACGATAGGGGAACATTATGAAGAAGAAATTGACATGTCTATTTTTTGCAGTCTTGGTATTGTCAGGGTGTATGAATGAAACCTATACCCAAATTCCTCCGGATCAAGCATTTATTTCTACTATTAACTTAAAGGATGGTAGCTTAAGCTTTATTGACGGCAATGATTATACAGAATTGGCAAAGTGGGAACTTAAAAAGCCGATTACCGGAGGGGTGTTATTGCCTGATCAAGATACCCTGATGCTGTATGGTAAGCAAATGAAAAGTGTAAATTTTTATTCATTTAAGAAAGGCAAACAAATCCGTAAATGGGATACTGGGGAAGGAATTGTATTCGCCGGGCTAATTCATGATAATAAGGTAATGGCATTGATTAATCAATTACATAATCGGATCGATTTTTTTGGATTAAACGGGAAAGAAATCGCTTCCGTTAAGGTAGGGAAAGGTCCTATCTCATTTGTGGAAGATTCTGATACCAATATGTTATATGTGTTGAATTTTCATGATACCTATGTAACCGTTATTCATTACGAAAACTATAAAACAGTTAGGAAAATACCGGTCAATGAGTTTTCAACAGGCCTCCTCATTCATAAAGAGAACGATGAGCTTTGGGTCGGAGGTCATGGCAAGGGCGCAACAATAGAAGAAAATATACACATTTATTCACTAGATACTGGAAAACTAAAAAGAACAATTAAGGCTCCTTCTATGCCTATTAATTTTTTGCAGGATGGAGATGCTACCTTCATTGTTAGTCATGGAACAAGTACCCTATATAAAGCTCAAACTAACAAGAAAGATTTGCTTAGCATCAAGGTAGGGGTTAACCCATTTGAACTAGTGTTATTTCACAAAAAACTGGTCGTAGCCGGATATGACAGTAACGATGTGTCCATCATTGATCCGGATAAAATGGTTGTACAACATACGATCCCAGTTGGAAAAGGTCCGTTTCACATTGTTGTAAGGGAGTAGAATAGCATGAATGAATACACCGTCCTTGTTGTCGATGATGAAGAAGATATGAGGAATCTTATAGAAATGTATTTGCTGAATTCAGGATATAAGTGCATACAGGCTGAAGATGGAAAAAAAGCTTTAGAAAAACTTCATAAACACCGCGTAGATGTAATCTTACTTGATATCATGATGCCAAATCTAAATGGATTTGAAGTTTGTGAAATTATTAGGAAAACCCACCAAACGCCCATAATTTTTATCAGCGCTAAAGGAGAAGAATGGGATAAAGTCAAAGGTTTAAAGTTAGGTGGAGATGATTATGTCGTTAAGCCTTTTAGTCCAGGCGAATTAATGGCAAGAATTGAAGCGTTGTTAAGAAGAACAGGTAAGCTTGGACAAGATAATGAAACCGACATTATACAATTCCATGAAATTGCATTAAATCAAAAATCCCGAAAGGTAACGGTACACAACAAACCAGTCAATTTGACGCTAAAAGAATATGAACTCCTATTATTTTTCATTAAACATGAAGGACAAGTTTTAAGCCGAGAGCAGCTTCTCGAAAATATTTGGGGTATAGATTATGATGGGTCTCTCAGAACTGTGGATACACATATTAAAACGTTGAGAATGAAGTTAAAAACAGCAGATTACATTCAAACAGTATGGGGAATTGGTTACAAGTTAGAGGGACATTATGCGGCTAAATAGGTTAACTTTGGCTCAAAAGCTGTGGCTAACGGTTACTGTTACCGTTTTTATTACGGTTTTGTTTACGTATCTTCTTTCTCAGTTTTTTTATGAAAAGTTATATGTGGACAATGTGACGAGTAATTTGCTGTTACAGGCTGAGCTTTTAGCAAATGATTATGAGGGTGGTCCGATTTCGGACAGCTTTAAAGAAAAAGTTGATTGGTACAATGAAAAAAACATTGCTGAAATCTTTGCCGTCAGCAATCCGCGTGAGTTAAGTGCATGCCTGCCATTTGACATTGATTATGACACGTTAATCTCATCGGATGAAAGAGAAAAGCTGCTTAAGGGAGAGCCCGTGAAAAAAGAAGGGTATGAAGAGCGGTTTGACCGTAATATTGTGGCAATCATCTATCCTTTACTCGATGATGAACGGTTGGAAGGAATCCTTTATGTCTATTTGCCGCTTGCTTCTATTAAGGATTTGATGAAAGACTTTACTACCTTTTGGATGATCGCATCCTTTTTATTTATTGTTGTATCCATTTTTCTTGGAACTCTGTGGATTAATCGGCTGATCAGGCCTTTAAAAGAAATGGAAGCAGCAGCCCATTCAGTTTCTCAAGGTGATTTTTCTCAACGAGTCGAGGTAACAACTGTAGACGAAATAGGCCAGCTTGCCAAAGCCTTTAACGAAATGGCAGCTGCGATTCAGAAAGAAGACGAAAGCAAAAGAGAATTTCTTGCAGATATTTCTCATGAATTAAGAACTCCTCTTAGTTATGTAAAAGGCTATGTACAGGCAATATTAGACGGAATTGTTAAAGATGAACATGAACAAAGAAAATATTTAGGCCTTATTTCGAGAGAAACGAAAAGACTACAAGACTTAGTACAGGATTTATTAGATCTTACCAAGCTTGAATCCAATTCATTCGAAATGGAAGAAGGACCTGTCGCATTTGCTCAGCTAATAGAAGATATATTGATGAAATATAAGATTCGTTTTCAAGAGAAAGACATTACCCTAGCATTCAATCTAGATCCTGATCCTATTATTATGGGAGATGAGAGAAGGTTAGAGCAAATATTACAAAACATCTTAGAAAATGCCTACCGCTATACTCCTAATGGAGGGAAAATTACGGTCGAACTAACTTCTCAAGATGATCATTGTATTGTAACCATTACTGATAATGGGATTGGGATATCAGAGGAACACCTTCAAAAAATAACAGAACGCTTCTATCGAGTGAACAAAGCTCGAAGTAGAGTAGATGGTGGAACAGGTTTAGGGTTATCCATTGTCGAAAAATTGATGAAAATGCATAACGGAAAAATGAAGATCACTAGTAAGATTGGGGAAGGTACTCAAGTACAATTAATCTTCCCTATTTTATCAGAAGTATAAATGATATGAAAAAGGGGATCGTTATGAAAAAATTAGTGGTAGGAATGCTTATTATTTTATCTATATTAGCTGGTTGTGGTAGTAAACAGGATACTACAAATGATGAAATCGATTTCTTAGATGTGGATTTGACGATTAATCCTGAAAAAGCAAAACTCGGGGAAGAAGTAACATTTTCGGCTAAAGTAACCTACGGTGATGAGGCCGTAGAAGATGCTGATGAGGTAAAGTTTGAAGTGTGGCGATCTCAAAGTGAGAATCATGAAGAAATCGTAGTGAAACATAAGGAAAATGGCGTATATGAATTAAAAAAATCGTTCTCTGAAGAAGGGACGTATTATGTGTACGCACATGTAACGGCAAGAGGCATGCATAATATGCCAAAGAAGGAGTTTGTGATTGGTCAGCCAAGCGAACCAGAAACGGAGGATGGTTCCCATTCAATGAAGGAACAACATTCTGATAAAGCTTCCTCTGATGCACATAATCATTAACCATGATGAGGATGACTAAAAGACCCTTTGAGGATCTTTTGTCATCCTCATTATTTATGGGCGGAAAGTTCTTCTCACTTTAAAACTTTCATAAGTATAAATAAACATGTTCGTTTAATGTGGGGTGAAAACTTGAATAGCTCGAAGGAAGAAACTGTCCTTTCTACTCTTCAACCATTGAATGAAGGAACGATTCTTAAAGAAGAAAGTGTGTTCGGAGAGGTATACCCAAACCAATGGTCTTATAAAGTAAAGAAATTGGATTCAATTGTTTTGCAGAAGAACAATGAAATGGCAATCGAATTGCCAATGGATGAAGAAGGAAGAATTGAAGTAGGTACACTACATTTTCTCTCGATAAAAAAAACGTTACGGATTAAAGCCGATGGTAAAGCGCATATCATTTTTAACGTCGGTGCATTGAAGAAATATTCCATAACAATCATAAATGAAGAAGAAGAAATAATGAAGATTTGCATAGAACTCAGTCCGGATAATGTGTATTTTATTAAAAAAACTCCTTACCTTGATCTGTTGCCAAAAAGTGGGGAGATTTTTTCGCTACAGGATTTTTGTAGATTTGTACGAGTAAAACTATTTGGGAGTTATGGTTCTGTCATTACTATTTTTTTACAAGGTCAAAAATAATAATGTGAAAATAATTTTTCAAGGAACTAGTTTACGAAAAAATGCTGTAACATTCGTTACAAATTACCTATTGTTTTAAAAGGTGTCAATCATAATTTATTAGTAGGTGAATGGAAATATAAAATAAGTATATCCATTGCTTCTTAAGATTTGAAAAAAATAAAAAATATGGAAATAGTAATGGTTCCCTTGAGTTTCAAGGGTTTTTTTTTCGTTTCAGGAGAGTTGACAAATTATACTTCTTTTTAAATTATATTAAAATAGTAAATTGGGAAAGTATGGATCTATTATTACAAAAATCATATGGTATGATGATTGTGCAAGGCAAACAACACTAGTTCACAAAGTAGGAGGAATATAGATGAAAAAGAAAGCCTTATTTTCATTCGCAACAGCAGCTGCTATTATGTTCAGCGGAGCGGCAGCAGGAAAAACAGAAGCTGCAACAAACCAAGTAACAATCAAGCCAATGGTGATTCAATATACTAAATATCAAGATGTTCAAAATCTATTAAACAAGTATTTCACTAATAAAGATGTACAAGCTATTATGTCGCAACTTCAAGGACAGGTTAAACCATGTCCAGCTGTGGTGCAAAAACCAGTTCAAAAACCTGTAGTTCAAACTCCGGCTCAAAAGCCTGCAGTTAAAGCACCAGCTCAAAAGCCTGTGGTACAAGCACCAGCTCAAAAACCTGTGGTACAAGCACCAGCTCAAAAACCACAAACCAATACTGTTACACAAAAACCAACAACTCAAAACACACAACCAACAACTTCAGCAAATGCATTAAGTGCTTATGAACAAAAAGTAGTTGAGCTTACAAATGTTGAGAGAGCAAAGCAAGGTCTTCCTGCATTGAAAATTGATACAGCGCTTAGCAAGGTTGCTCGCATTAAATCTCAAGATATGAAAGACCGTGGCTATTTCTCACATACAAGCCCAACTTACGGTTCTCCATTTGATATGATGAAACAATTTGGTATTTCCTATACAACAGCTGGTGAAAATATCGCACAAGGCCAACGTACTCCTGAAGAAGTTGTAAATGCTTGGATGAATAGCCCAGGTCACCGTGCAAACATTATGAATGCAAACTTTACCCACATTGGTGTAGGGTATGTTGCAAGCGGCAACTACTGGACACAAATGTTTATCGGAAAATAATTATTACGATAAGGGGTTGTCTAAAAAGTCCCTAAAATGAAGCAAGTGGAGAAAAACGATCCGTTTTTCTCCACTTGCTTTTGTGTTATTTGGATTTTTCTCTGAAAGTAGCTGGCGGATGCCTGCTACTTTCAGTATGTTGTGGGCTAATGCCACAATCCCAAACTCATGTCTTTTTTTGTATTTGCGTGTCTGTTCTTGAATATAGGATCCATATGGAATGAGAAAATCAAATCGAGGCTCTTTCTCGTCACCCATCGCATATACATAATTTTCTTCACTGCCATATCCTGCATCCGCGATAACTGTTTTGGGGATCGGTAAAGAAGTAGACGCCAGTTTCTCCAAATGCGGGATAAAACAACTCGTGTCTGTAGGTCGTTGATGAATGGAATAAAACACAATAAACTGGTTTTCAGTCCTCATTTGCACGTTATAACCCGGCTTGAGCTGACCGTTTTTCATATGATCTTCTTTCATGCGCATAAAGGTTGCATCTTTGTCCGTTTTGGAGTAGCTGTTACGGTCGCCAAAAATTTCGTTTTGTTCTTTGTATGTAGCTAGTCGTGGTATGAAATTTTCTCGAATCAGCTTTAATGGTTTTTTCCATTTACTCCGTTCTTTTCGCTTCTCCTTACGAATATTTGTATCTGCTTCCTTTTCGATTTCCTCTGTTAACTTTTCTACTTTTTCTACTATTTTCTTAGCGACTGCCTCCAGGTTCTGTTCGGTGAACTCTTCATTTTGTTCAGTTTCCTTTTGTTCCGTTCCAGCTTCTAATTGTGTTAATTCATGAATGTGTTGCAGTGTTTCTCGAATTTTTTCTTTTAATTTTGCTTCAAATTTCGCAGTTGATTTTTTCCACACGAAAGAATACTTATTGGCATTGGCTTCAATCTTGGTGCCATCCAAAAAGTAGTTTTCAATCGTGATGTATTTTTCGTCAATCAATTTCAGAATCATGACTTCAAATAATTCATCCATCAAGACTTTCATCCGTTCTCCACGGAACTCATTAATCGTACGGAAATCGGGTTGTTGCATCGCAGCTAACCACATGGCTGGGATATTTTCTCTTATCAACTTTTCGATTCCCCGGCAGGAATAAACCTTTTGGGAATAACCAAATAGAATGATTTTAAGCATCATTTTGGGATGAAAGGAACTTCTGCCACCACCTTTATAATGAGAAAACAATTGCTCATTTGGCACAGCTTCAACCATTTCATCCACCACACGTGCAACATGATGTTCTGGTATGAGTGCTTCAATATCAAAAATAACTTGAATTTGACGGTTATCATATGGTTTAAAAGTAGGGGCTAATTGTCTTTTTGGAGTCTTTTTTTCCTCTGTCTCTGGAAGAAGGGTCATTTGCGTGATATATTTTTCAGTAGTAATCTTCGGATTGCACATAAAAAATCGTCCTTTCTTTGAATGTTGGTTTGGTCACTAACATTTTACTAGAAAGGACGATTTTTTTGATTTTATTTTTGGCTGTTTTCGTAAAGTTTGTTACTTTTTTAGTGTAATTTAACGATACGATCTGAGTTGATTGTAGCGGAGGGTACTTGACTCCTGCGGGAAAAAGAGGGAAGTGGGAGACCCCACAGGCGGCAACGCCGAGGAGGCTCCCATCCCTCCACGCGGAAAGCAAGTGCCTGGAGCGGAAAGCAACGGGCAAACTTTATAGTCTAAAAACATCATTCTATGTGAAAAGAACTTTATTTTTTAAATATAATGATAAAAAAGAGGCTCCAGAAAGTCAGGAAAACTGACTTTCTGGACAATCCCTTTTTTAATTAATTAGATAACCTTTCTTTCAACATAATGGAAGATTAATGAAACATTATCCGAATTCTGTAACATCAACTTCAGAAAATTGGAAATCATAATTTTTAGGTATTTTAATCTCCAATATCCCATCTTTAAATTTTGCAATGGCTCCCTTCTTTTTTACAATAGCTGGAAGAGTCAACACTTGCCGGTCGTCTTTATTTGGAAATCCTTCAATGATCGCTTGATTGGAGGTATGAAAAATCTTAATGTTTTTTACCGATTCTGAATGTTCGATTGCCATCCTTACGTATATATGATTATGGGTTTCAAAAACATCTGCTGAGAACTGTTTGATTCTTTCAGAGTAATTTTCAGCTTGATTGTCCTGCATTTTTTCCCATGATTTTGTCTGTGATTGAGTGAATGGATTTCCCGGATTTTGCATATGCTGTGGCATTACATTCGATAAAATCTGTTGTACATATGATTCTATTTCTAGAGGACTCATTTTATTTTGCATTTCCTTTAGATTTTTTTGAAAAGGAAAAAGCATATTCCATGGAAACATAGTAGGCTCCTCCCTTCATATCTTCAAAGTTGTGTTATTATATGCATGACAGTGCCCATAGGTTATAGCATATCTTTAAAAGCGTATATAGATGTATGAAATGGACGGTTTTTGTATAATAAAAGAAAGAATAGTAAAAGAGGTTAGTACATGATGAATAAAGTGGCGCTCATTACCGGCGGAGCAACAGGAATTGGTAAAAGAACCGCAATAGAGCTTGCTAAACAAGGGGTCCATATTGCTGTAACTTATCGGAACAGTTCAGAAGAAGCAAATACATTGTGTCAGCTTTTACAAAAGGAGTTTCATGTAAGGGCTGCTTGCTACAAAAGTGATGCGGCTGATGCGAAGGCATCGACCAACATGGTAAAGATGTTGCTACGTGATTTTGGAACCATTGATATTTTGATCCACAACGCGGGACCCTATATCCATGAAAGAAAAAAGCTGATGGAATATTCTGTTGAAGAGTGGGACTATATCGTAAACGGTAATTTGAACAGCTTTTTCTATTTGGTAAAAGAAATCCTTCCAGAAATGAGGAAAAAAAGGTGGGGAAGAATCATCACATTTGGTTTTGAGAAGAGTGATACAGCTCCTGCTTGGATTTATCGTTCAGCTTTTGCTGCTGCAAAAAGTGGGCTAACTTCGCTTACAAAAACGCTTGCCCTAGAGGAAGCAGAATATGGGATCACTGTAAACATGATCTGTCCCGGTGATATTGTAGGTGAATGGAAGGAGAAGGATATCCAAGAAGGAAAACGTGTACCAGATTTCACCACCCCTGTTGGTAGACCAGGTACAGGCGAAGACATCGCCCGTGTCATATCATTTCTTTGTGAAGATCATTCAGATTTTATTACGGGGAGCATCATTCCTGTTACTGGTGGAAAAAATGTGTTAAATAAGGTACATCCAGAATAAAAGGGCTAAACCTCAAGTATCAGACCGTAGGTTTAGCCCTATTGAATTTGGAAACATTAACACCAATTTTTTAAATCTCAGATCCATTTTTAGCAGGAAACTTTGTTTTTTGTACATACATAAGACGAAGTGATAACCCGATGGCACCAACCGCAAGTCCAACAATAAGTCCGATCCAATATCCGAATGCCTCTAAGTCAGTGAAAGTAGCAAACACATAACCTGTTGGTAGTCCTACAATCCAAAATGAAATGAATGCCATCAAAAAGGTAAAATTCACATCTTTATATCCACGCAAAACCCCTTGAATGGGAGCTTGAATGGCATCTGACAGCTGAAAGAAAAGGGCAAAAAGCAAAAATTTGGAGGTCATGGCTATTACAGCTGCTTCCTTTGTATAGATGGATGCAATTTGTTCGCGAAAAAAGAACAAGAATATTCCAAACAGGAGTGATATTCCAACTGCAAAGGCTATACCGATCATGCTATACATTTTGGCGTCTACATATCTTTTTGCTCCGACTTCAAAACCAACTACGATTGTCAATGCCATGGACATACTGAGCGGTACCATATAAACAAATGAAGCGAAATTCAAGGCTGCCTGGTGAGAAGCAATCGTAATGGTATCAAAGGTGCTCATTAATAGGGTAACCGCAGAAAAAATACTCGTTTCAAAAAAGATGGAAAATCCAATAGGGACACCAATTTTTAAAATAGCCTTCCATTCAGATAAAGAGATTTTATATAATCTCCTGAATACATTATAATGAGTGAAAGGCTGAACCCACTTGATGACACCAATTGCTATAAAGGTGATTAGCCAATAAGTAATGGAGGAAGCATAGCCGGCCCCAACTCCTCCTAATTCCGGAAAACCGAATTTACCAAATATCAGAAGGTAATTAAATACCACATTAATCGGTAAGCTAAGGAGAGTAATCATCATTGAAACTCTTGTTTGTCCAAGTGCATCGATGAAAGATCGTAGCACATTGTAAACAAAGAGTGGAATCATTCCGAATGACAGTGCGATTAAATAGTCGTGAGCAATTTCACGTACCTTAGGTGAAAGTTCCATATTATTTAATATAGGGTTTAAGACAAATGCTCCGATCACTATGACTGTTAATGCCATTAAAACCGCTAAGTACACTCCTTGTGAAACAGAGAAAGGAACATCTTTTTTATTTTCGGCCCCGATCAATTGTGCGACAATGGGTGTAATGGAGAGCAAAATCCCGCTCAATCCCGTAAAAACTGCCACCCAGATCGAGCTCCCAATTGCAACACCAGCCAAATCTGAGGATGAATAGTTTCCAGACATTACTGTATCAAAAAAATTCATAGAGAATAAACCGATTTGAGTTATGAAAATCGGTAACATGATTTTAACGAATTGAATGATTTTTTCTTTTTTGGAATGTGTCTGTTTCATAAGATCCCCCTTTACCATTCTAACGACATCAATGAATAAAATCGTTAAATTAGGATTATATCATATCTCCTATGGATGATATTTACTTTTTTTAAAATAAATTTCAAAAAAAGTATCAAGATATGATGTAAACGAATAAGATCATTTATCATACATCCTCCTTTTCTAGCATATTTTTTATAGACAAGCTCGAAAAGGGGGATTGACATGGCCTATAAATATTCAAAAGGCTGGTATTTAAAACAATTAAAAGAAAAGGGTATTACGAAGCATCCAGTCGAACTAAAAAAACTTGAACTATATCGAACCTTTGTCATACGCAAGCTTTATTTCGAACATGTTGAAAAAACCAATCAATAGATGACAGGCTTTATTTTCTTTTTACTTATGAGAAAAGCTGACCGGGATGTTAAAATCCCGATCAGCTTTTCGTTTTATTGTTTTAAAAAATGAACTTCGAAATTGCTGGCAGTATAAAGGAAACGAGAACCGGTGTAATTCCCATCGCGATTCCAGCAATGGCTCCATTCAATTCTCCCTCCAAGCTCGCCTGGGCAGTTCCTTGACCGTGTGAAATGGTTCCTAATGCTAATCCACGAGCAATCGGCTCATGGACTTTAAAAAAATCTAACAAAGCCGGACCCATCATCGATCCGAGGGTTCCACATGCCACAACGAAGGCTGTAGATAAGGTAGGATCTCCACCAATCAATTTGGTAATTTCAATCGCAATCGGTACGGTTACAGTACTTACTGCAAGAGACTTTACGATTACCTCCTGCAAAGAAAAAATCGAGCTTAGCAATAAAATCGAAAATAACGAAGCAAAAATCCCCATGATCATACCGCTAAAGGCCGGGATCAAATAGCGGATGATGGTTGTACGATTTTTATAAAGCGGTATGGCGAGTGCGACTGTTGCAGGCCCTAATAAATAAGTCATGAACTCTTTGGCAGGTGTATACTCTTTAAAGGAAACGTCAGATACTAGCAAAATCAAAATGATAATCGTTGTGCTGAAAAAAACAGGAGTAGTAAAGGGGGAAGGATATTTTCTTCCAACTACTCTGCTAATCAGATAAACAGATAATGTGATAAATACACTATAAATTGTCACGAAAATGCTCATGCTGCTTTACCCCTTTTTTAACCAATAGTTGTGTGATCCAAGAAGAAAGTAAAATGCCAGCTACAAAACTTCCAAGAATTACGACAGCCAAAGAAAATCCGTAATGAGCTAACAGTCCGCCCATGTTCATTAAACCAACAGCAATTGGAATAAAGAAAAACGCTAAATGCTTGATCAGAAAGCCTCCAGCTAAATCGACCCATTCTAGTTTAATGGCTTTGCTAAGCAGTAATAAAAATAATAAAATCATCCCTATAACGTTACCTGGAATAGGTAAATGAAAGAACTCTGATATTTTATAACCTAACGTACTGATCAAGAGCAAAAAAATGAGCTGTAATAAAAAAATCAATCCCTTTTTCATGTTGATGTCCCCTTTTATTTACGCTATACAAAGTAAAATTATAGAATCTTTCGGGAAACGAAACAAGACAATTTAAAATATTAAAATATTATGAACATTACAAACCAAAGAATGAAAACCCTTATATTTGTAGAATATATAAAATAACCAGTTAAGAAATGGAGGTGATTGGGATGGAATTTTCGTTAAATCGAATCAATCCGAATCAAACACAAGTCTTTTTTTCTGACGGTCGTTTTGAAACACTGACAAATGATGAGTTAGAATTGTTATTAGCGCAATATTCATACTTAACAGAAGGTGAGTCTGATCTTAATTCCTCCATTTCAAATTAAAAAAGCTGTCACAGAATTTATGAAGAAATTTCAAAATTCTTGTGACAGCTTTTCCATCTATTAAAATGTCCCTGTGAATTGCATCAATAGAATAAAGACCCCTAAAACCCAAACATAAACAGCAAATATTTTTAAGGAACGCTTCTTCAGAAAATTCAACATCCACATAACGGCTATATAACCAAAAATAGCTGAGGATAATGTGGCTATGAACATAGACATAAAACTTATACCTTCATTCGAGCTAGAAACGACATTTTTTAGCTGGAAAATGATTCCTCCTAAAATCGCTGGAATAGACAACAAAAAAGAAAAGTAGGCAGCTGTTTCACGGTCCAATTTCCTGAAAAGACCTGAAGCAATCGTTAGTCCGGACCTTGACAGAGCGGGTAGGATCGCAGCAGCCTGAAAGCAACCGATGAATAAGGCATCACTGTAACGTATACTGTCTAAAGTCTTATACCCTTTTTTCATTCCATCTGCCAGCCATAAAAAAATCCCTGTCACGAGGAACTCCCAGCCGATGGTTTTCCCTGTTACTGAAAGTTCCTCGAGCCAATCATCAACGAGTATACCTGCAATAACTGCTGGAATTGTCCCAACAATTAGTAATATGGATAGCCTTGAAAAGGGACGGATTACAATCGAAAGGAGTTCATTTTTGTATACTGTGATCAAGGCGATTAGCGTTCCAATATGTAGCATCGTATCAAGAAACAATCCCGCATCATCAAGACCAAATAAATGCCTTCCAAGATATAAGTGCCCAGTGCTAGAAATCGGTAAAAATTCAGTTAAGCCTTGAATGAGTCCGAGAATAAAAGCTTGCAGTTCATTCAAAAAATCACCTCCTACAGGTGGACAACTTTATTTTTATGACTATTCAGCCTATTCTTTATTCATGCAATATTTTCATAAAACATGGTGAAACTTCTCCTAAATGGTTTCGTATATATAAGTAAGGAACAGGAGGTGTCTTATGCCAAATCAAGATGAAAGGTTACTGGCTGCTCTAATTTATGTCATCAGTTTTTTTACAGTGTTTCTTGGTCCATTATTAATCTGGCTGTTTAAAAAAGATTCTTCATCGTACATTGATTATCATGGTAAGGAATATTTTAATTTCTTATTCTCTTATATCATTTACGGGTTTGTAGGGTATATTTTATTATTTGTACTGGTTGGATTTATCCTTCTTCCACTAATTGCGTTATGCGCTTTTATCTTTACCATCGTAGGTGCAATTAAAGCCTATGAAGGCGATCAATATCGGATTCCGTTCATCTTTCGAATCCTTTAATCGTTAAGCCAAAAACATCTTCTTTCCTCTATTTTCCTTGGGAAGCAGGTGTTTATTTTTGATAGATTTGGTACAATAGGAGGAGATTGGACAGTCTGAGGTGAGGAAATATGCGCTTGAATAATAGAGAACGATTATTAAAGTTGATGGATATTTTACGGGAATATACGGATGAGGAGCATCAATTAACACTCGAGGAAATCATGGATAAGTTCCGTCAAGCCTACGGGCCAGATTTGACGTTGAATCGGAATTCGCTTCGGGAGGATATTGAGCATTTGATAGAATCGAATTTTGATATAACGGTTAATCAGAAAAAGGAAGGGATGCCGAAATATTATAGCCATCAATATCGATTGTTTGAGCTCTATGAATTGCGCATGCTAATCGATGCAGTTGCTTCTGCTCGGTTTATCACAAAAAATGAGACACGTCAGCTAATTGGCAAAATCAAAAAGTTAACAAGTGTGCATCATGCAAAAAAACTACATAATGAAATATTAATAGATTCATCCGTGAAAAGTGAAAGCAAACTCGTTCGTCTCGCAATCAACGACCTGCATGAGGCGATTTCAGAAAGAAAAATAGTTACTTTTCAGTACGGGCGCTATAACATCCAAAAAGAATTTAAATTAAGCCATAAAGGCGGTCATTATAAAGTTAAGCCACTCGCATTGACATGGGCGAATGATTTTTATTACCTCATCGCTTATTATCTCCCTGAGGAGGAAATTAGACATTACCGGGTGGATCGCTTAAGAAGCGTAAAAATCTTGGATGAAACCTTTCCTTATGAATCCTTTGATGTCTCAAAGTATGTCCGCGCCACTTTTCATATGTATGCCGGTACGGAGGAATGGATCAAAATACGTTTTAAAAATGGACTCATCAATGTAATTATCGATAAGTTTGGAAAGGAAGTAGAAATTTCCAAAGACGGCGAAGAGCACTTTATTCTAACAACAAAGGCAATTGTAAGTGACGGTCTTGTGAAATGGATTTTGAATTGGGGAGGAGAAGCCAAAGTATTATCCCCGCAAAGGCTTGTAGATCAAGTCAAAAACGAAATTCAAGAAATGATGAAAGTGTACGAACTTGATTAAAAGGCGACTCAGAGGGAATCTGGGTCGCTTTACTATGAGAAAAAATGGATTCATAAAAACGGTGAAGATTCCTTTCACGTTTTAATTGAATTGGATGGAACTAGTCCAGAAAAGCAACAAAAGAGAGCACCACTCAATATTGCGCTCGTATTGGACCAGAGCGGCTCTATGCACGGTAGGCCAATTAGAGCTTTCGATTGCACCATTAAAAGAAATAGGTGGACAGCTCCCTTTTTTTATTTAACCCATCTAAAAATCATACCCATAAACATAAATAGTATAAGAAATAGTATGGTAAAATATATAACAATGAACACGAATCTATCAGGAGGATCGCTTTGGATATTAAAGAATATTATAGAAAAACTGCAAGGATTAGCTTTATTGTCTCTTGTATTTCCTTTACGCTAACAATTTTTACCCTTATATATTTTATTTTAACCGATTTACAAAGGGACATGTTTAGTACAATTATTCCATTTGTTTGCATGGGCAGCGTTTATTTAGCTAGTTTTTTTATTAATCAAAAAAGATACAAAGATGTCCCTGCCATAATTAAAAGCGGAAATGTTTCGTTTTGGGAAGTTCAGGACCTACTGATGGCACATATGCCTGCCCCTACATTAAGGATCCTATTGTTTAAGCCTAACGGTGAACTAGTAGGGGAGTTAAGAGACCAAAATATGAAATGGTACATGTGGCTATTGCCTAATCAACTTACAGTAGTACTCCCAAAAAAGTATGGGCTTTATGACAGCAATAATCAATTGCTGGCGTCTTACTCTGTTGGTTGGGGAATCACGAATAAGACAAAAATGTTTGATGAAACAAATACTTGGATTGGCACATATGAGGAAGACTGGAAAAATTCAATGATTAAAATAACCGGCACGGTAAAAAATCATGTAGATGAACCTTGGATGCCGATACAAATCAGCGGTTTTCTTCAGCAATTCTCTATAAAGGATTTTGATGGTAAAAGGATTGCTTCTTTTCAAAAAGGATGGATGCCTTTACAATGGGGAAAGATATTTAAAGAAATCAACACCCCGATTTTAACATTTTCAGAACTTGCAGATAAAAGGGAAAGAATTGCGGTGTTCGGATTATGCGCATCATTTATGCATCATAACAAAAACTAAACCTTTTGAGAGTTAAAAGTATAGCTTATAGTTTTCTTTTTGATATAATTCTTGCATATTAAAATCTACAAAATAAAGTGGTGAAAATATGACTCTATTAAACGAAATCTTACAACACAACCAGTCTTTTGTGGAAAACAAAGAATATGAGAAATTCCAGACGGATAAGTTTCCTGACAAACGTATGGTAATTCTAAGCTGTATGGATACCCGCCTCGTTGAACTACTGCCGAAGTCGATGAATATTCGCAACGGAGATGTAAAAATTATAAAAACCGCTGGTGCTATTGTCTCTCATCCATTTGGCAGCGTTATGAGAAGTATTATTGTAGCGATTTACGAATTAAATGCGGATGAGGTTTTTGTAATTGGGCACCATGATTGCGGCATGTCCTCTGTTAATGTAGAGAGTGTTATGGATAAAATGAAAGACCGCAATATTGACGAACATACTATTTCCATCATTGAGAATTCAGGGATTCGAATTAAAAACTGGTTAAGGGGCTTTGACGATGTAGTAGAAAGTGTGAAGAACAGTGTAGAAATCATTAGAAATCATCCCCTTATTCCAGAAGATGTGTTTGTACATGGTCTTGTAATATCTCCAGATACTGGTAAATTAGATTTGGTTACAAATGGGTATGAAGTAAATAAGAACGAAAGAGATATATAATTTAGATCTACGTTTTTTATTTTGGCGCTTGCGGTCAGTCAAAAACATGTAATTTGCTTATTTTCGGAGGGGTATAAAAATGCAATTAGAGCTTATTAAATGCCATGGCTCAGGCAATGATTTTTTGTTAATCGATGAGTTTAATCATGATATACATTTTACAGAGGAAGAAAGGGCGCTTCTTGCAAAGCATTTATGCAATCGTCAAACAACTCTTGGAGCAGACGGGATCCTCTTTTTCCAAAAGAGCGATAAGGCTGATGCTCGCATGCGTGTGTTTAATGCGGATGGTTCTGAGGCGTCAATGTGCGGCAACGGCTTAAGGTGCGTTGCAAGATATGCGTTTGATGTTTTTAAAAAGCCGCTGATGTCAATTGAAACAATGAAGGCTGTTCTGGAAGTGGAAAAAGACAAGGAAATTTTTGAAGGGATCCCGACTTTCAGGGTCGAAATCTCGCCTGTTTCATTCCATGTAAAGGATCTCCCTCTACAAATTGAGGATGAGACATTAATGAATAAAGAGCTCCTTGAGCTATCCGATTCCTTAAAATTTACGGCTTTAGCTGTTCCAAATCCACATTTGGTTTCCATCGTATCGAAGGAAGTACTACAAACGAATGTTCAAGAAGAAATTGCTACAGTCGTTAACGGACCAAATAAGCTGTTCCCTGACGGGGTAAATGTCAGCTTTGTTTACCCAATTGAAAAAGGTCATATTTTTGTTAGAACTTTTGAACGAGGCGTAGGATTTACGAATGCATGCGGAACGGCAATGTCAGCTTCAAGCTTAGTGACATGCCTTCAAGGCTTCAACGAAGTGGAAAAAGAAATAAATGTATATAATCCAGGCGGCATGGTAAAATGTGTCGTCCGTCAAGAAGACAACAAATATAAAATTGATTTAATCGGAAACGGAACGTATGTTTTTAAGGCGAAAATTGAAGTAAACCTTGATGACCCTGGTAATTTTTCTCTTTTAAGTAAAGAGGAATTCGCTGAAGAAAATGAGCAGTACCAGAAGCTTCAGGAACACGTTGAAAGATATTTATCTGAAAAAATGTAATCATGAAAAGGGCTGACAAAACGGTAATCTAACTGTTTCGGTGTCAGCCCTTTTTTACCACCACTTTCAAGTTTGTTACTCAGTTTACTTATATTTCTTTTTGAGAACAGCCATAATTTTTTCAAACGGCTGCACGTTACGAATCGCTTCCATCTGTGCAAATGGACAGCCATATTTTTTAATACGATCGTAAATCGTATGTATGTTGTAGTCCTTAAGGTTAAGAGACTCATTGACTTCCTCCCAATATAAAGGAGCTGCAATTCCAGCAAATTCGTTTGCACGGGGGGAATAGGGGGCAATGATCGTTTTGCCCTCTGCATGCTGTACGAAATCCAAGTATAAACGATTTCCCCGATTCTTCTTTAGACGTTCCACCGTAAAAGCTTCAGGTGCATGTTGAATGAGCCAGTCACTTAAGAAATTCGTAAAAATACGGGTGTCTTGATACGAAAATGTGTTCTTTGGGAGTGGAATATGAATTTGTAGACCTCTGTTTCCAGATGTTTTTATAAAGGATTGCATGGATAGATTGTCTAAAGCATCTTTCAAGAGGAGTGCGGCTTTAATCGCTGATTGAAATTGGTTTTCGTCTTCTGGATCAAGATCGAGGACAATTTCAGAAGGTTTTGTTTCTCCTGCCTCTTGAAATGGGATATGAAATTCAATGGCGAGTTGATTGCCAAGCCACAGAAGCGTTTGAAGGTCATTGCAAAGAATATAGTCCGTATCATCCTCTTTATACGTTTCAATGAATTTAGGAGCGTAATTTGGGCAGTTTTTTTGAAAAAACCTTTCATCAAAGATCCCATGAGGATAACGAATCACAGTAAGCGGCCTATTTTGCAAATAGAACAGTAACCAAGTACTAATATCTCTTAACACAGTTAAATACTGAGCTTTATTGATTCCGTTCCAAATCGGTTTTTCTTTGGAGGTAATAGAAACGTCTTTACTGGCAACAAAAGAAGAAACAGTAAATGCTTCCCAAGTGCATTCAGTTGGAGAAACGTCAAATAGAAAGGCTTGAAATTCAGGCTCTCTCAAATCATTCTCCATAACATGCAGGTAGGATATGGCTACGACAATGGAAGGATCGATGAAAAAAATTTCTCCCTCCTGTTCACTTGCATTACTCATGACTGCCTGTCGAAGTGTTTCGTATTCTTCAGGCTGAAATCCATTTCTACAACGACCTATTACCACGACCGTTTCCTCTTTCCAAACTCCCACCTCAAAATATCCGTTCCCACGATTATAGGAAGTGATGAAAACATGCGCGGTTTTTTTGTTTTTAATTTTTAGCCAATTGGTGGTGCGATTGCCTTTTTCCCACGTACTATTGACTTTTTTGGCTACCGCACCCTCACTGTCGTACAAAAGGATCGTTTGCCAAATTTTCTCCGGATGATCGAAAGAATGAATCAAAACGAATTCGGATTTTTCTGTAATAAAATGGTTGAACAGATTTTCGAGTAATTCCCTTCTTTTTGAATAGGGTAAGGAAGTCAGATTTTCTCCATCAAGCTCAAGAATATCAAAACAAACATATGAGCAAGGAGATACAGTAGAAGCATGTGAGATTTTTTCCTGCGATCGCAGACGTCCTCGAAGCTGAACTTGTTGAAAATCACTTTTATACGGATTAGTGAGCCAAACAATCTCGCCATCTAATAATAAAGAATGATATTGGGGAGGCTTGGAATCCGTGACATTTCGCAGTATTTCAGGGAATTGGCTTGACAGGTCTATGCCATTTCGACTGATAAGCATAATGGAACTGCCATTTATATACATCAAAGCTCGAAACCCGTCGTATTTCGGTTCATATTTCCACTCAGGACCTATCGGAAGCTCTTTCATACTAGTTGGAAGCATTGGCCTCAATTGGATCACCTCTATTCATCTTTTAGTTTTCCTGATTTTTGCACTCTTAATCTTTCCAGAAGTTAATAGTACTTTTTTTCTTTGGTTATAAGCACATTAATAGTAAAAAGAACAGGGGAGAATAGTATGCATACAATCTGGAAAGGCAGCATCAGCTTTGGGCTAGTAAATATACCGATCAAGCTTCATACAGCCACTGAAGATAAGGACATATCCTTGCGTACCTTGCATAAGGAGTGTCATGCACCGATCAAATATGAAAAAGTTTGTTCGGCTTGTGGTAAAGAAGTGCCAAAAGAAGAATTAGTGAAAGCTTTTGAATATACAAAGGGAAAATTTGTTGTCATTGAAGAGGAAGAGCTTGAGAAGCTAAAAAAAGAAAATGAAGAAAAAGCAGTGGAAATAATGGATTTCGTCAAATTAGAAGAAATTGACCCAATTTATTACAATAAAAGCTATTACATGTCTCCGGGAGAAGGAGGTACGAAAGCGTACAGCTTACTGAGAAAGGCGTTGGAGGCTTCAGAAAAAGTTGGAATCGCTAGAATTGTTATCCGTTCAAAAGAGCAGATGGCAATCATTCGAGTTTTAGAAAATACACTGTTAATGGAAACCATTTTTTATCCAGACGAGGTTCGATCCGTTCAGGACGTACCGAATATTCCAAGTGTAGACAACGTCACAAAAAAAGAATTGGATACAGCCATACTGCTCATTGATCAGCTGACAGAATCTTTTGACCCAGAAAAATATAAGGACGAATACCGAAGCTCATTACTAGATCTAATTGAAAGCAAAAAAACTGGACAAACAGTTACACCAAAGGAAACCGCAAAGTCTACAAGCAATGTGACCGACTTAATGGCTATGCTTCAGGCTTCCATTGATAAAACCAAACCTGCTAAGACAGCAACTCGGAAAAAGACTACTGCACAGAGAGGGAAGAAAAAGGCATAAAAAGAAAAAGTTTTACTTTACGCGCGTAATTTTCAATCACTGATATGTTACGCGCGTTTTTAGCACTCAAGTGGATCATTAGATCACTCACACACATTTTACGTATACTCATGCGAATTATACAATGACTAAGGCAAATTTAACTAACACTTGCAGAGCATATCGATCCCCATTACTTACCATTCTCAAGTAAAAAGATTTTTCAATTCGAGCTTCCTTCAGTAAGTTCCTCTAAATAGCTTGTACATGCAGGACAACGTTTTGCCTGAAGCGGGATCGACGTAATGCAAATTGGACACTCTTTTGATGTTGCTGGTTTTTCATGTTTTTTGGGTATATATTTGTTAACCTGTTTAACGATCAGAAAAATAACAAACGCAATAATTAGGAAATTAATGACATTGGTTAAAAATAAGCCATAATTGATGGTAGCAGCACCAGCTTTTTTTGCTTCCTCAACCGATGAGTACGGAGTGGAAGAAAGGTTAATGAATAAATTACTGAAGTCTACTTTCCCAATAATTAAGCCAATCGGCGGCATTAAAATATCATCTACAAACGAAGTCACAATTTTTCCAAAAGCTCCGCCAACAACAACCCCGATTGCTAAATCAAGCACATTGCCACGATCAATAAACTTTCGAAATTCATTCCACAAACTATGCACCTCTTTTTTGTTCTCCATGCGCTTTCTCTTTTTATGTTTTGAAAATCTAGGAGGAATATACCCTTATCCTATTTTATAGAATTATCTGTAATAATTTAATATTGACAATTTTACAATTAATCTATATGATTTATTTCAATACTAATTTACAGTAAGACATTAAATTGAATAAATGACTCTTATCAAGAGAGGCGGAGGGACTGGCCCTGTGAAGCCCGGCAACCATCATATTCATGAACGGTGCCAATGCCAGAAAGAACTAGATTCTAGTCGATGAGAGATTGCCGATAAAGCACTCTTTGATCGTGAAGAGTGCTTTTTATATTAATTAGGAGGAATGACGAGATGAATATGGAGACTCTAATCGCACAAGCTGGGACAAAGCGGGATCCGAGCACAGGTTCAATTTCTACACCAATTTACCAAAATGCGACCTTTGAACATCCTGAACTTGGAGCAAGCACAGGTTATGATTATTCCCGAACAGGGAATCCAACTCGTACTGCATTGGAGGAATGTGTTGCAAAGCTAGAAGGAGGACATAAAGGTTTTGCATTTTCATCGGGGATGGCTGCTATTACAAGCATCTTGTTTTTATTTAAACCAGGTGACCACATTGTCTTTTCTGATGATTTATATGGGGGGACTTATAGAATAGCGGAGGAGATTTTCCGCCGCTATGGGCTAGAGGCAACGTATGTGGATACCTCAGATATTGAAGCCACAGAAAATGCTATTAGAAAAAATACAAGAGCCTTGTTTATTGAAACTCCTACCAACCCACTCATGAAAATAACCGATTTGCATGCAATGAATCTTTTGGCAAAAAAATATGGACTCCTTACGATTGTGGATAATACTTTTATGACTCCTTACTTACAGCAGCCAATTCTTCTGGGAGCGGACATCGTCCTTCATAGTGCTTCAAAATATTTGGGAGGACATAATGATGTTATTGCAGGAATTGTGGTCACAGCAAACGAAAAACTTTCAGAGCAAATTGGAAAACTGCAAAACGGAGCAGGTGCGATCCTAGGGCCACAGGATTCCTGGCTCGTTCTACGAGGTTTGAAGACCTTAGCTGTAAGGATGGAAAGACAACAAGAAAATGCTCTAAAGATCGCGAGTTGGCTAAAAGAACAAGATCAAGTTAAGAAAGTATATTATCCAGGTTTACCGGACCATCCGCAGCATGAAATATGTAAGCGTCAAGCAAGGGGCTTTGGGGCCATGATTTCTTTTGAGGTTCAAAGTAAAGAATCAGCAGCGAAATTGTTAAAATCGGTATCTTTGATTAGCTTTGCCGAAAGTCTTGGAGGGGTCGAATCACTTATTACCTATCCGACCACACAAACACACGCCGATATACCACAATCGATTAGGGAAGAGCGTGGAATAAATGATCGGTTGCTACGTCTTTCCGTTGGAATTGAAAGCAGCGTGGATTTAATAGAAGATTTAAAAACTGCATTGAAAGAAGAAGTTTTAACGTAAAAATATTATGTAAACTAAAATAAAATCTATTAAAAAAGTCCCTTTTAGCAGGGACCATGAAATGAGGAAACATTCAAGTGAAACAATATATAGATGTAGCATTATCCTAAGCATCAATATATTGTGTCTACATTGTACCATATTTAAAAATAATCGTGCAATAGTTAAAACAACGCTAAGGAGGGTTACTGTGAAATTCATAGAAGAATTGCAAACTAGAATATTAATTGGAGAAGGGGCGATGGGTACCCTCCTTTATTCCAATGGTATTGACCATTGTTATGAAGAATTGAACGTAACAAATCCAAATAAAATTGAGAGCATTCATCGCGCCTATTTGGATGCGGGAGCTGACATTCTCCAGTCTAATACATATGGAGCCAATTATATAAAGTTAAAAAGATATGGACTTGAAGATGAAGTCAGCCGAATTAACCGTAAAGGTGTGCAGATTGCCAAAAAAGCTGCTCAAGGAAAAGCATTTGTATTTGGTACCATAGGTGCTACTAGAGGACTTCGTAAATCGGATTTACATATAGATGAAATCAAGAGAATTTTCCGTGAGCAGCTATATAGTTTGCTTCTAGAGGATCCGGACGGAATTATTTTGGAAACCTATTATGATTTAGAAGAAATGGAAACGGTCCTTTCGATCGTTAAGCACGAAACAAACGTACCGATTATTGCTAATCTTTCGCTCCATGAAAACGGATATCTTCAAAATGGTATGCATGTAAGTGAAGCCTTAACTAGATTGGAAAGCCTTGGAGCAGAAGTGGTGGGTCTTAATTGTCGTCTAGGTCCACATCATATGATCCGTTCCTTGGAAGAAATTCCACTTCCTAAGAAAGCTTTTCTTTCTGTATATCCTAATGCAAGCTTGCCCGATTATGTGGATGGTCGATTTGTATATGAAGCAAATCCCGATTATTTTGGAAGCAGCGCAATGAAGCTATGGGAGCAAGGAGCTCGAATCATTGGCGGGTGCTGCGGAACCACACCTGAACATATTAAAGCAGTGAAAAAAGCGGTTGGAAACAAAGCACCAGTCAATAAAAAGGTGACGAAACTAAGAAAAATAGAAATCAATGATATCTCAGGGGTTTTTACCAAACAGCCACTTCATAAAAAGGTAAAAAATCAAATGACCATCCTTGTCGAACTCGATCCACCCAAGAAACTCGGCATTGATGCTTTCATGAAAGGGGCAAAGGCTTTAAAGGAAGCAGGAGCAGATTCAATAACACTGGCGGATAACTCATTGGCTTCCCCAAGGATCAGCAATACGGCCCTTGCTACCTTACTCAAAGAAAAAGAAGAGATCAATCCGTTAGTACATATTACATGCAGGGACAGAAATTTAATTGGTTTGCAGTCACATTTGATGGGACTCCATACACTAGGCTTGAATGAAGTACTGGTTGTAACAGGTGATCCTTCTAAAATAGGAGATTTTCCAGGATCAACTTCTGTATATGACTTGTCATCTTTCGATTTGATTAGCTTAATCAAACAATTTAATGAAGGGCTTTCCTATAGCGGTCTGCCACTGGGCCAAAAAACGAATTTCCATGTAGCTGCTGCTTTCAACCCGAATGTAAGATATTTGCACAAGGCCGTTGAAAGAATGGAAAAGAAAATTACATGTGGGGCTGATTCATTTTTAACTCAACCGATTTATTCAGTCCAACAAATCGAAGAAGTTTATGAAGCGACCAAGCATCTCGAAACGCCGATTTTTATTGGAATTATGCCATTAACAAGCTCCAGAAATGCAGAATTTATTCACCATGAAGTTCCGGGAATCACATTACCTGAAAATGTTCGTAAGGCTATGAGTGCTGCTGGGGAAGATCGGATGAAGGCGCATCAGGAGGGCATTGCAATCGCCAAGGAACTTGTGGAAGCCGCTATGGAAATGTTTAATGGGATTTATTTGATTACTCCTTTTTTACGATATGATATGACGGTTGAATTGACGAGTCATATTCATACAAAAAATAACCTGCAAAAAGTGGGGGAACGAAATATATGAGTAGAGAGCTTCTGGAGAAACAGCTTACAAAAAAAATATTGATTTTAGACGGCGCTATGGGAACGATGATTCAAAACGCTGGTCTGACTGCTGATGATTTTGGCGGAGAAGAGCTGGAGGGATGTAATGAATATTTGACAATTACCGCTCCTCATGTAATCGAATCGATTCATGAAGCGTATTTACAAGCCGGTGCAGATATTATTGAAACCAATACATTTGGAGCGACAAGCATTGTATTGGACGAATATGGTTTAGGAGAATGGGCCTATAAAATAAATAAGGAAGCAGCTTTAATTGCTAAGAAAGCTGCCAATCGATACTCGACTGTTGAATGGCCTCGTTTTGTAGCAGGCTCAATCGGTCCAACTACAAAAACGTTATCTGTAACCGGAGGAACGACATTTGACGAGCTTGCGAAAGCCTATCAAGAGCAAACAGAAGGCTTGCTTGATGGAAATGTTGATCTATTACTAGTTGAAACATGCCAGGATATGCTGAATGTAAAAGCAGCATTTTCCGGAATACAAGCTGCGTTTTTGAGTAGACACAAAAACGTTCCTCTAATACTGTCGGGAACGATTGAACCGATGGGAACCACTCTGGCAGGCCAGCCAATCGAATCGTTTTATATTTCATCCGAACATATGAAGCCGATTGCTGTCGGGTTAAACTGTGCTACAGGTCCTGAGTTCATGACCGATCATATCCGAAGCTTATCTCAGCTAGCAAATACGGCCATCAGCTGTTACCCAAATGCAGGCCTTCCAGATGAAGAGGGCCATTATCATGAAACCCCTGAATCACTTGCCAATAAAATCAAACAGTTCGCCGAAAAGGGATGGGTCAATATTGTTGGTGGATGCTGCGGTACAACTCCAGCTCATATCGAAGCTCTAGTCAAAGTATTAAAAGACATCAAGCCGAGAGAAATAAAAAACATGGATCAACATCATAAGGTTTCAGGCATTGATTATCTTCTCTATGACGATTCGATGCGCCCTCTTTTTGTAGGAGAGAGAACAAATGTCATCGGTTCGAGAAAATTCAAAGAGCTCATTCGCTCCAAGCAATATGAACAAGCTGCTGAAATTGCAAGAGCCCAAGTGAAGAAAGGGGCACACGTCATTGATATTTGTCTTGCCGACCCGGATGGTGACGAATTCGGTGACATGAAGGCGTTTGTACAAGAAGTGGTGAAAAAAATAAAAGTTCCGCTTGTGATTGATTCAACAGATGAAGCGGTCATTGAAGTAGCCCTAAAACATTCACAAGGAAAATCGATCATCAATTCAATTAATCTTGAAGACGGAGAAGAAAGATTTCATAAGATTAGCGCACTCATCCATAAATATGGAGCAGCGGTTGTTGTCGGTACTATCGATGAAAAAGGAATGGCGGTGACAGCAGAAAGAAAGGTAGAGATTGCTAGAAGGTCCTATCACTTGCTTGTCAATAAATATGGAATCCATCCCCATGATATTATATTTGATCCACTTGTTTTTCCAGTTGGAACAGGGGATGAACAATATATTGGAGCAGCAAATGAAACGGTTAAGGGGATCCAGCTTATTAAGAAAGAGTTTCCTGAGACCCTGTCGATCCTTGGAATCAGCAATGTGTCTTTCGGGCTTCCACCTAGAGGACGTGAAATTTTGAATGCTGTATTTTTATATCATTGTACGAAAGCCGGACTTGATTATGCAATTGTCAATACTGAAAAGCTTGAGCGATTTGCAAGCATTCCACAAGAAGAAATCAGTCTAGCAGAACAACTGCTCTTTGAAACCTCAAATGATACGCTTCAAAGATTTATTGAGTTTTATCGAGATAAAAAAAGTGAGAAGAAACAAACGGATCGTAAGCTTTCTCTAGAGGAAAGGCTGGCTCACTATATTATAGAGGGAACAAAAGAAGGATTAATAGAAGATTTAAATCAAATGCTGGATAACGGTTTCACACCTTTAGATATTATCAATGGTCCATTAATGGATGGCATGACGCAGGTAGGTAAATTATTTAATGACAACCAGCTTATTGTTGCAGAAGTTCTGCAAAGTGCAGAAAGCATGAAAGCTGCTGTTGCACATTTGGAAACCTTTATGGGAAAAAATAGTGAAAAATCAACAAAGGGAAAAATTTTACTCGCAACCGTAAAAGGGGATGTTCACGACATTGGTAAAAATCTGGTCGATATCATCCTATCAAACAATGGTTTTGAGATTATTGATCTTGGAATCAAGGTGACTTCTCAGCAAATCATCGAAGCCGTGGAAAAACATAAGCCAACAGCAATAGGCTTGTCAGGTCTTCTCGTTAAATCTGCTCAGCAGATGGTATTAACAGCTCAAGACTTGAAAAACAGAGATATTCATTTACCCATCCTTGTTGGGGGAGCGGCGCTATCACGCAAGTTTACGGATTATAAAATTGCTCCAGAGTATGAAGGAGCTGTCCTTTATGCAAAAGATGCAATGGATGGCTTAAGCCTTGCAAATGCATTACATGATTCAGGGAAAAAGCAAGAATTGTTAGAAAAGCTTGAGGAAAAAAGAAAGGCAATTTCCTTAACCGCTGTGACTGTAGAAGAAAAGACAGAAAGACCGCCTTTGCAAAATAAAAGCAAGTTATCCAATCATTCGGTAATGCTTCCAGCCAATTTAAAACGACATGTTCTTCATCAATACCCTATAGAACAAATTATCCCTTATGTCAATAAGCAAATGCTCTTAGGACATCATTTGGGGCTTAAAGGAAAAGTCGATCAACTATTAGAACAAGGTGATGAAAAAGCTCATCAGCTTAACGACCTAGTTGATCAACTAGTAAAAGAATTGAAACAAAAAGAAGACTATTCATTAAGTGCTGTTTATCAATTTTTTCCAGCACAAAGTAAAGAGAATTCCGTGTTCATATACCATCCAGAAAATCAATCGGAGGTCATTGAAACCTTCTATTTCCCTAGACAAGACAGTTCTCCTTATCTTTGCTTAGCGGATTACGTGAAGTCTGTTGATAGTGGAGAGATGGATTACGTTGGTTTCTTTGTGGTAACTGCGGGAAAAGGAATAAAGCCGCTGGCTGACAGGATGAAAGAAAATGGAGAATTTCTACGAAGTCATGGGATCCAGGCATTGGCTCTCGAAATGGCTGAGGGCTTTGCAGAGCGGATCCACCAAAAAATGAGAGATTTATGGGGGATCCCTGATGCCATTGACATGACGATGAAAGAACGATTTGCTGCCAAATATATTGGTCAAAGATATTCATTTGGTTACCCGGCTTGTCCAAATCTTGAGGACCAAGAGAAGCTTTTTAAGCTTTTACAGCCAGAAGAAGTTGGCATTATATTGACAGACGGATACATGATGCAGCCGGAAGCTTCCGTTTCAGCCATTGTATTTTCTCATCCTGAAGCAAGATACTTTAATGTGAATAAATAATTGTGTGGCAGCCTTTATATAAGGCTGTTTTTTTATAGGATAAAACCTATAAACAGTGACACATTAAGGAATATAGGAAGGGGGCGTCATTATTTGAAAAAATCTATCATTTTACTGGCACTTGTTTTACTTTTATCATTTACATTTACCATCCCTATAAAAGCAACAAATGGTATGGATCTCTTGTCTTCACATTCAAATAAAAAGATGGCCTATTTGACATTTGATGATGGACCGTCTATTAATACGATCCCAATTTTAAATATTTTGGATGAATACAATATTAAAGCCACTTTTTTTGTGATGGCCAATAACAGCTCTTATGCGAAATCTGGCTATAAAGAAATGATGAAAAGAGGTCACACAGTGGCACTTCACACCTATTCACATGACTTTTCAAAAATTTATCGAACAAAAGAATCGTATTTTAGTGATTTGGGAAAGCTCGAAAAGTTTTTGGAAGATCATTATAACCTCCGTACTAAAATGATCCGTTTTCCAGGTGGGTCTAAAAACAAATCAAGCCGTCAATACGGTTCTAGCCATCTTATGAGAGATATTATCGAAGAATTGGACTCAAAGGGGTACACCTACTACGATTGGAATATTGATTCAAAGGATGGAATCAGTCCCTCAATCAGTGAAAATACAATTATTACTTCCGTGTTAAATGGAGCAAAAAACAAAAATATTGCTGTAATACTTCTTCATGATATCAATAGCATGAAAAATACGGTACGGGCTTTGCCGGATCTTATAGAGGGTTTAAAGGAACAAGGCTATGTGTTTGATGTTATTTCACCTAATATTCATGAGTTTAAATATTAGATAGGAGGTTATAGAGAAAGACATAAGACGGTTTCCCTAAGGTGTTTTCATTACTACGAGAATTTCGCTATAATGGAAGTATTCGCAGTTTAAGTAGGAAGGAAGACAAGGTTGTGTCTGACATTTTAGTAGAGGATTATTTACATTCCAATAGCAAGATCATTCCCGTAGACGTTCGGTCTCCCGGTGAATTCCTTGACGGAAGCATCCCAGGTGCAGTCAATCTTCCTTTATTTTCGGATGATGAGAGGAAAGTAATCGGCACGATTTATAAGAAAGAAGGATCAAAGGCTGCTCAGTGGGAGGCAATGAAGATTGTTTCGCCAAAGCTTCCGGATCTTTTAGGGGAATTGAAGAAAATAGCAGAAGAGGAAAAACAACCAATGCTATATTGCTGGAGAGGTGGAATGAGAAGCAAATCGTTTGCTGCATTTGCTCAATTTTCTGGTTTAGAGCCTCTTCGCTTAACAGGTGGATACAGAGCTTATAGGGAAAAGATTTTAGAGCTCATTCCAACCTTAATTCCTCCAAAAATGGTCGTGTTACATGGAATGACGGGTGTTGGGAAAACGAAAATCCTTTCACAGCTTCAGCAAAAAGGAGTACCGGTTCTAGATTTTGAGCAGATGGCAAATCATAGTGGTTCACTCTTTGGAGATATAGGAAAATCTCGTCCCCATAATCAAAAGACCTTTGATGCATTATTGTTTCAAGCATTATGGGAGCAAAAATCAAGTTCATATTTTGTAATAGAGGCTGAAAGCAAGCGTATTGGTCATGCTGTATTACCTTCAGAAATTCTAGAGGCAAAGGAAAAGGGTCTGCACATCTATGTGCACGCTTCACTTGAAAAAAGAGTGGAAAATGTTTATATGCAATATGTACATCCGTTTCATCGGGAACCAAATTTCAGACTTAGGGTCGATGAGAAGCTGAAGTTCGTACTGAAAAGAATAAAAAATCAGGATGTCAAAAAAAGCTTGCAGGATGCTTTTCTAACGGAAAATTATCGGGAGCTCATTAGAATTTTAATGAACGATTATTATGACCCAAAATATGATCATTCTTTTAGCCAATATAAAGGGCCCATCTTCCATGTGGATGGAAATGATCCGTACTTGGCAGCCCAAGAAATACAAAATATAATAGAAAGCAATATGTTTGTCGAACCTTTAAAATTGAAATAGATGGATCATGGTCCGTAATTGGATCTCTTAATCTAAAAATGAATAGTGGAATAGATGAGTCATTCTATGCCAACAACCCCCCGTATAAAAAGGTAGACGAGGTTTTCAAAAGGGAATTTTCCTATTTAAAAACCTCGTCTTTTTTTCTGTAAAAAATGTGTCAATTTTTTGAACTAAAGTGGATTTTCATGTTAATATAGTTTTGGAAACGGTTTATCCTTAGAAGAATCAGATTATTTTAATAAAAATAATTATTTCGAAATAACACACTATTGCTATACAGTAACAGAAAGGGTAAGATTCCGAATCCAATTTTTTAAATTTGTTGGGGGTATACAAATGACCAACTTTTTCTCTGTAAATCCTTGGAAAAGCTTTGCAGGACCAAACTTAGCGTATGCTATTGAGCAATACGATCTTTTTCTCAAATCACCAAATGAAGTGGATGAAGAGCTAAAGAAGCTTTTTGAAGAGTGGGGCTCGCCTGAAGAAATCGGAAATGATCATCAAGACAAAACCTATGATTCTTTCATTTCGGCTTCTTTCCAATCTGTTGGAATGACCCCGGAATCTATGAAAAAAATCATGTCTGCGGTCCAGTTAGCTGATCATATCCGTACATATGGTCATTTAGCTGCCGACATTTATCCTTTACATAAAAATAAAGGTGAGAATAATCTACTATCATTAGATAGATATGATTTAACAGAAGAAGATTTACGTCAAATACCAGCTTCATTCATTTGTTCAGATGCACCGAAAAATATTAAAGATGGATTTGAAGCGATTCAGTATTTAAAAGACTTTTATACGAAAACGATTGCATTTGAATTCCATCAAGTACACGATTTAGCAGAAAAAAAATGGCTTCATTCTATGGTGGAATCAGGAAGTGTTTTCCATTCTTTATCGAATGAAAAAAAGAAAGCCATTTTGAAAAGACTCAGTGAGGTTGAAGGATTCGAAAAATTTTTGCACCGCACATTTGTGGGGCAAAAACGGTTTTCAGTAGAAGGCCTTGATGCATTGATTCCAATCCTTGATGAACTGATAGCTGAATCGGTTCAAAATGGAACAGAAACGATCAATATCGGAATGGCTCACAGGGGGCGTTTGAACGTACTTGCCCATGTACTTGGAAAGCCATACGAAATCATTTTCTCAGAATTCCAGCATTCACCCAATAAAGAACTTGTCCCTTCTGAGGGATCCATTGGGATCAATTACGGTTGGACAGGTGATGTGAAATATCATCTAGGAGCAGACAAACAAATCAAAGATGAAAGCACGAAAACAGTTAGACTGACATTGGCAAATAATCCGAGTCACCTGGAATATGTAGGGGCAGTAGTAGAAGGATATACAAGAGCTGCACAGGATGACAGAAGTCAGACAGGCTATCCGATTCAGGATTTTGCAAAATCTTTAGCTGTGTTAATACATGGGGATGCAGCATTTCCAGGCGAAGGAATTGTTGCTGAAACGCTAAATCTAAGTAGATTAAGAGGTTACCAGACTGGCGGAACTGTACACATTATCGCGAATAATATGATCGGTTTTACAACAGAGAGTGAAGATTCAAGGTCTACAAGGTATTCCAGTGACCTTGCAAAAGGGTACGAAATTCCGATTGTGCACGTGAATGCCGATGATCCTGAAGCCTGCATAGCTGCCGTTCATTTAGCCATTCTTTATAGAAAGAATTTTAACAAAGACTTTTTAATTGATTTAATAGGCTATAGACGTTTTGGGCATAACGAGATGGATGAGCCACTCGTCACTCAACCTAAAATGTATACACTCATTCAAAAGCATCCGACTGTAAAGGAAATCTATGCAGAGAAATTAATTCAACAAGGCATAATCTCTGCTGAGGAGTTCGCTGATATTGAAAAGAGTGTAGAAGACAAACTAATTGAAGCCCATTCGAAGGTTTCTGACCGTAAAAAAGAAATTGATCAAGATGAAGCACTGCCTCCAGAAACGGTTGAACATGGCTTGCCAAAAATATCGACCGCGGTATCGATTGAAGATCTGAAAGAAATCAATGAAGGTCTATTGAAATGGCCTGAAGGCTTTCATGTATTTAAAAAGCTTGAAAGAATTCTATCTAGAAGAAAAGATTCGTTTGGTGAAAACGGAAAAATTGACTGGGCTCTAGCGGAGACTTTGGCTTTCTCGACTATTTTAAAAGACGGAACGCCGATTCGTTTGACAGGTCAAGATTCCGAGCGAGGAACTTTCTCACAAAGACATCTAGTGCTGCATGATTATGAAACGGGTGAAAAATATTGTCCACTTCATACATTGAGTACATCAAGAGCTTCTTTTGCAGTTCATAATAGTCCTCTAACGGAAGGAGCCGTTCTTGCTTTTGAATACGGCTACAACGTTTTTTCACCAGAGACGCTTGTTCTATGGGAAGCACAGTACGGTGATTTTGCCAATGTAGCCCAAGTCATTTTTGACCAATTTATTGCTGCTGGCAGAGCAAAATGGGGACAAAAATCAGGATTGGTCATGCTTCTTCCACACGGTTACGAAGGACAAGGTCCAGAGCATTCCAGCGCGAGACTAGAGCGTTTCCTTCAGTTAGCCGCAGAGAATAACTGGACGGTCGCAAACCTATCAACATCTGCACAATACTTCCATATTTTACGTAGACAAGCAGCAATCCTGAAAATGGAAGAGGTACGCCCTTTAGTGTTAATGACACCAAAAAGCTTGTTAAGAAATAACTTAACTGCTTCGTCGCCTGAGGAATTCTCAAATGGAGAGTTCAAAGCATTCCTTGAGGAAAAAGGATATGGAGAGAAAAAAGATTTTGTTGAGAGAATCGTGATGAGCACAGGGAAAATGAGCATTGATATAAGTGATAAAGCTTCTCAGCTTGAAGATAAAGATTGGATTCACATCATTCGATTAGAAGAAATTTATCCCTTCCCATTTGATGACATAAAGGAGTTATTACATTCTTACCCGAATTTGAAAGAAATTGTGTGGGTACAGGAAGAGCCGAAAAATATGGGAGCTTGGAACTTTGTTGAGCCAAGACTTCAAGCAGCTGCACCAAAAGGAGTCACTATTCAATATATCGGAAGAAAACGGAGATCATCTCCTGCTGAGGGTGATCCTTTAGTTCACAAGAAAAAACAACAACGCATTGTAACAGACGCATTAACAAGAACCTGATGACTTGGGATCTAGATGGCCCAACACCTATGCCAAAGGTTAGAAAAGATGGTTGGGGTAAATATCCGTAAACTCCGTGAAAAGGGACCACTGTCTAAATTCAACGCTTTCGTTGGACTTCAAAACAGTGGGGATGAACGTACGCAAAATTTGTAGCGTCTTGAAAATCCAATGATGAAACTTTCACTTTATGAAAGAAGGAGAGAGAAGGAGAGAGAACCAGCATGGCTGAAATTATTGTACCAGAATTAGCAGAGTCAATTTCGGAAGGAACGATCGCACAATGGTTAAAAAAAACGGGTGAAAAGGTGGAAAAAGGCGATTATATTGCTGAATTAGAAACAGATAAAGTAAATGTAGAAATTATATCTGAGCATAGCGGTGTAGTGACCCAATTGTTAAAAAAAGAAGGCGACACAGTTGCCGTTGGAGAAATCATTGCAATAGTAGATGAAGATAAAGAGAAAGATGCCCTAGTTGAAAAAGAACATACATCAAAGCCTGATGAGCAGGTGATGGGGGAAATGAACGCTGTAAAAGTGGAGTCCATAGCGGAACAGAATCATGAATCTGTAGATAAATTTGGTAACAGACCGATTGCTTCCCCTGCAGCTAGAAAACTAGCAAGAGAGAAAGGCATTGATTTAAGTAGTGTGCAAGCACAAGATCCACTTGGCAGAATTCGAAAACACGATATTGAAGCAACTTTAATTCAGAAAGACAGTCAGCACAAGCAGCAAATTCACTCTCCACAGCCAAAACAGGCTGCCCAAAACAAATCGGCTGTAGAGCTATTTGAAAAACCTGTTGAAGTCATTAAGATGTCACGTCGTCGGCAAACAATTGCTAAGCGGTTGGTTGAAGCTCAACACACAGCGGCCATGCTGACCACATTTAATGAAGTAGACATGACTGCTATACTTGATTTACGAAAACGACGTAAAGAAGCTTTTGAAAGGAACAATGATGTAAAGCTTGGCTTCATGTCATTCTTCACAAAAGCGGTCATTGGTGCTCTTAAGAAATATCCATTACTAAATGCTGAAATTCAAGATGATGAAATTATTGTGAAGAAATATTATGATATCGGGATCGCTGTAGCTGCTGATGATGGATTAGTCGTTCCAGTTGTACGTGATGCAGATAAGCTTGGATTTGCCGGAATCGAAAAGAAAATCGCAGAACTAGCTGAAAAAGCAAGAAATAATAAGCTAAGCCTGTCCGATCTTCAAGGCGGAACATTTACGATTACGAACGGTGGCATCTTTGGATCCTTAATGTCCACCCCAATTTTAAATGCACCGCAGGTAGGAATTCTTGGGATGCATAAAATCCAGCTTCGCCCGGTAGCAATTGATGAAGAAAGAATGGAAAATCGCCCAATGATGTATATCGCTTTGTCCTACGATCATAGAATTGTAGACGGAAAAGAAGCAGTAGGCTTTTTAGCTAAAGTGAAAGAGCTTCTTGAGGATCCTGAACAATTATTATTAGAAGGATAATGAATGTTGAGCGCGGGAAAATTACCCGCGTTCATTTTTTCAGGAGAAAAGTATAGGAGAAATTTGTAAAATAAAAAATGTACATTCTTTCCATGGAAAGATAAGGTGTGAAATAATACTAGTAAAGGTGGGAGAAAGATGCTGAAGTTCGATCATATCGTGCATTTTGTCGAAGGCGAGAGTAGAAAGGCTGCTGAAATGTTTCAAGCATTAGGAAAAAATGCTGTCAGAGGCGGCAAACATGTAAATTGGGGAACAGAAAATAGTCTTTATTATGCAGGTCTTTCATATATTGAGTTTCTTGCCATCGAAAATGAACAGAAAACAAAAGAAAGCGACAATCCGCTCATTCAATTATTCATAAAAGATTTGGAAAAGGAAGAGGGTTTTGGGCAGATTTGTATTAGAACTGATGATATCGAAAAAGAAAAGCAACGTTTAGAAGCTGATGGTTTCATAACCTCACAAGTGTTCAAAGGGGAACGTATTAGAGAGGACGGCAAATTGCTCTCATGGAAAATGTTATTTATTGAGTCTGATCCTAGCCTTTCATTACCTGATCCATTTTTTATCCAATGGAATGAAAGTGACGAAGATAGAATGAATGACCTAACGGTTTCAGGACTCATTAAAGGTAATCAGCAAGATGAATACATACGCTCTGTTTATTTTGTAGTGAAGGATCTTCCAAAAATGAGGAAAAGGTGGGAGAAGATCTTAAATCAGCACGCTATTTCAACTTTTGATGATTGGTTAAAAGAAAATTGTGAGGTTTTTCAAGTTAACAATACACAATTGGTCTTTCTGCCAAAAGTTCCAGATCGTTTTCAGGTTAGTGGAAATCGTGGCGATCGTCCTTTCTTAGTTGTTTTAAATAATGGCACTGAGATGCACCATGTATCACGAGGCTATTATTTTATATGAATTTGTTAAAGAGGCTGATTCAAAACAAAGAGCAAGGAGCTCTTAATAAAGCAGGCATACTATGTCTACTGTAATTCGTAATTACAGATGATGCCAAGCACTTTTGGATCAGCTTCTTCTCTTTTTCCTATAACTTAAATTGCACGTTAATTTGACCTTTTAATAAGGAGTTCCTGATTTCTTCGTTCGTAATAGGTGCTTCTTTCTTTTTCATTTCTTTACGAATTTCATTTGTAAGAACCCCATCCTCTATTTTATTGGCAATTTCTATTAGTAACTCAATATCTGAAAAAGAGTATTTTCTGATCCCTGTTTTTGAGCGATCGGGAAAAATCAGTTTTCTTTGCTCGTAATACCTGATTTGCCTTTCTGATAATCCGGTTAATTCACTTACGGTACCTATAGAAATTACTTTTTTCTCTTTATAAGAACGATCATTCCACGTCATAAATCCCCCTAAACTCTTTACATTTTCTAAAAATTCTAAAAATTAATATAATTATTTTACTTGTTTATTTATTATTTTTCAAGAACTTTTTCACCTATATGTAATCTTTCTTAACATAATTGCTTTATTCTATTTATTTAGTGGGTCGAAAGAATAAAAAGTATGTAAGAACATCTGACACACTTAATGACCTGAATATTCAAAAAATTTATACTGAAAAAAATAGTCTTAGGCTTGCCCTTACTAAATACATATAGAATAGGGCAAAAATTACTATTTTTTTAAAAGAAAAAAGGTAGTGTCAAAAGTTCTATGAAAAACTAGTTCTAGGCATCTCCGCCAGGATTTCAGGAATAGCCAAGTCCGCAATCGCTCTTGACAAACAGTCGAAAAAGGTTGCGATACGGCCATCAAGGGCGAAGGGAACA
>NZ_WIAQ01000019.1 GCF_009466385.1 Peribacillus tepidiphilus
TGTTCCTCAGACCGGAAGTTTGCCGCTCGCTTCCTTCAGATTCCGCGTCACCGCGGACACCCTTGCGTTAAGCTAACTGCTACTTCTGCCTTCGCAGTTCGGGACTCTCACCCTATAGATTACACCCATGCCGGGCGCACCCAAAAAAAGGAAGCTGTTTAAAGAACAGCTTCCTTTCTCTTTTTAACCCTTCACTATTTCAATCAGTAAGTCACCCGTTTGGATTCCTTCACCGTTTACGACATGAATATCTTTAATGACTCCGGTAAACGGTGCTTGGACTGTCGTTTCCATCTTCATAGCTTCCGTAATGAGGAGATGGTCTCCTTTTTTCACCTTTTCCCCTTTTTCTACGAGTACTTTTATGACAGTACCAGGCATCGTAGCACCGATATGTGACTCATTCTTCAAATCTGCCTTCACCTTAGAGACTACAGATGATTTAATGCTTTCATCCTTAATTACGACTTCACGCTGCTGACCGTTCAATTCAAAATACAATACTCTTGTACCATCGGGGTTAGGTTGCCCGATTGAGACTAGCTTCACAATAAGTGTTTTTCCTGTCTCAATTTCCACTTCAATTTCTTCACCTAATCTCATTCCGTATATGAAGGTTGGAGTATCTAAGGTTGACATATCTCCATATAGTTCAATCGTTTTAATATACTCCAAGAAAACCTTAGGATAAAGTGCATAGGCGATCGCATCAAAATCCGTTACTTCTCTGCCAATTTCTTTGTGCAACTCTTCTTTAATTTTTTCAAAATCCACATCCTCTAAGAGTTCACCAGGTCGAACAGTTAATGGCTGTTTCCCTTTTAGGATCACCCTTTGAAGATCTTTCGGAAATCCTCCCTCAGGCTGTCCCAAATAGCCTTCAAAAAATTCAACAACCGAATCAGGAAAATCAATCGTTTCTCCTTTTTCAAGAACATCTTGCTCTGATAGATTATTTTGAACCATAAAGAGCGCCATATCACCGACTACTTTTGAAGAAGGAGTGACCTTGACAATATCTCCAAACAGATGGTTCACCCGACGATACATATCCTTTACTTCTTCCCATCTGTCTCCTAAACCGACTCCCTTAGCCTGCTGTTGAAGATTACTGTATTGACCACCAGGCATCTCATGCTGGTAAACTTCTGTATGCGGAGAAAACATACCACTCTCAAAATCACGATAATATTTACGGACGTCTTCCCAGTAATAAGAGAGCTTTTCAAGTGATTGTATGTCTATATTTGGCTTCCGCTCTGAGTTCTCCAAGGCATAATATAGTGTATTGGCACTTGGTTGGGAAGTTAAGCCAGCCATCGAACTTAAAGCAGTGTCTACAATATCAACACCGGCTTCAACAGCTTTGGCATAGGTTAAAATTCCGTTTCCAGATGTATCATGTGTGTGAAGATGGATCGGAATTGATACGGTATCTTTTAATTCGGAAATGAGTCTGTAGGCGGCCGCAGGTTTAAGTAATCCCGCCATATCTTTTATGGCCAAAATATGGGCTCCTTGATTTTCTAATTCTTTTGCCAATTTTTTATAGTATTCGAGATTGTATTTAATTCTCGTCGGGTCATTTATGTCACCCGTATAGCAAATGGCAGCCTCAGCTATTTTTCCAGTTTTCCTAACTGCGTCGATCGCTACTTCCATTCCTTTTATCCAATTCAAACTATCAAAAATTCGGAATACATCGATTCCTGCCTCAGCAGAAAGCTTTACAAATTCACGGATTACATTGTCTGGATAATTTTTATAGCCTACTGCGTTTGATCCTCTAAACAGCATTTGAAATAAAATATTTGGCATCTTTTCTCTTAAAGAAAGGAGTCTTTCCCATGGATCTTCCTTTAAAAAGCGATATGCCACATCAAAAGTTGCTCCTCCCCACATCTCCATAGAGAATAGGTTTGGCAGCATTTTCGAAGTCGGTTCTGCAATATGGAGCAAATCTGTTGTTCTTACACGTGTAGCAAGTAGAGATTGGTGCGCATCTCTAAAAGTAGTGTCCGTTATTAATACTTCTTTCTGTTCTTTGATCCATTGAACCAAGCCGTCTGCTCCACGATCGTCTAATATTTGCTTCGTACCTGCAGTATACTCCATATCATGAGGAAGATGAGGAATTCTAGGTTTATCGAAAACCGGTTTTTTCTTCTTTTCCACTCCAGGGAAGCCATTAATCGTTACATTCCCGATGTAAGACAACATCTTTGTTCCTCTGTCCTTACGTTTAGGAAAAATAAACAGTTCCGGAGTATTATCAATAAACGAAGTATCGTATTGACCTGTTCTGAACTTATCATGCAAAACGACATTTTCTAAGAATGGTATATTTGTTTTAATACCTCGAATTCGGAATTCCCTTAAGTTTCTGACCATTTTCCTTACAGCTTGATCAAATGTTAATGCCCATGTAGACAATTTCACTAGCAGAGAATCATAATAAGGAGTAATGACCGCACCTTGGTATGCGTTTCCTGCATCAAGTCGGACTCCGAATCCACCTCCAGAACGATAGGCCATAATTTTTCCGGTATCAGGCATAAAGTTGTTTAATGGGTCTTCTGTCGTAACACGGGACTGAATAGCGAATCCATGCGTCTTTATATCTTCCTGCTTCGGAATCCCAATTTCATTACTATGAAGTTCGTGCCCTTCTGCAATCAAAATTTGAGATTGAACGATATCAATACCTGTCACCATTTCCGTGATCGTATGCTCTACTTGAACACGCGGGTTTACCTCAATAAAATAAAAGTCATCACCTGATACCAAAAACTCTACTGTACCGGCGTTCACATAATCAACATTCTTCATTAGCTTTACAGCAGCCTCACATATACGAGTCCTCAGCTCATCAGACAATGAAACGGAAGGTGCTACCTCGACTACCTTTTGATGTCTTCTCTGAACAGAACAGTCTCTTTCATACAAATGCACGATGTTTCCTGCGTAATCACCTAAGATTTGGACTTCTATATGCTTAGGGTTTTGAATAAGTTTTTCTACATAAACCTCATCATTTCCAAAAGCTGCCTTCGCTTCTGACTTGGCACGTTCGAACGCTTCTTTCACTTCTTCAATGCTGTTAACGATACGCATACCTCTACCGCCGCCGCCAAGAGCTGCCTTAATGATGATTGGAAATCCATGCTCCTTCCCGAATCTTACAACATCCTCTAAGCCGTTTACTGGACCGTCGCTTCCAGGGATAACAGGTATTTCAGCAAGCTCAGCTTGAGTGCGCGCCTTTACTTTATCACCGAACATATTTAAATGCTTTGTTTCCGGTCCAATAAAAATAATGCCTTCTTCTTCACATCTTCTGGCAAAATGAATGTTTTCTGACAGAAATCCATATCCAGGATGAATAGCATCTACACCACTGTTTTTAGCAATCTCAATGATCCCTTCTATGTCCAAATAGGCATCAATCGGTTTTTTTCCTTCTCCCACTAGGTATGCTTCATCTGCTTTAAAGCGATGATAAGCACCAGAATCTTCTTTCGAATAAATCGCAACAGTGCGAATATTCAGCTCAGTACACGCTCGAAATACGCGGATGGCGATTTCTCCGCGGTTTGCTGCCAATACCTTCTTAATTTTCCTCTGCAATAATAACACCCTCTTTGTCTATATCAAAATATATTAGTTAAAAGGAGCAAGTTTGTCTTACTCCTTCCACAACCAGTTTTTCATCTGAATCCTTTTACATTTGAATCTTGTTGAATTGGTTTGATTTGAGACCGGTAATTCTTATCATAATTTGTAAACATAGATACGTTGACTAGCATACCTGCTGCTAATCCTAAAAGCAGCAGCGATGAGCCTCCGTAGCTGACAAAAGGCAACGTTACACCTGTTAGGGGAATAATGCCAGTCATCCCTCCTAAGTTAATAAATGATTGGATCCCAATCATACTTGAGATCCCAATTGCTAACAAGCTGCCGAAAGGATCTTTACATATTGCTGCCACTCTAAGCCCTTTAAGTACAATGAAGCTCAAGCAAAAAAGGACAAACAGCACTCCAGCTGCACCAAGCTCTTCAGAAATAATTGCCATAATAAAATCCGTATGAGGCTCTGGTAAATAGCCATACTTTTGTACACTTTCACCCAGTCCTACGCCTTTCAATCCTCCGGACCCAATTGCCAAATAGGAGTTGACGAGCTGATATCCTTCTTTTTCTTCATAAGCAAAAGGATCAAGAAAACTGTATATTCTCCCCATTCGTTCTTCAGTAAAAATAGAGTCCTTTTTTAACAAAAAAAACGGACTTACTAAAAGCAATATGATAAACATCACTCCAAAAAGTTTTGCAATGGTCTTACCATTCATTCCCGAACTTAAAATGATGGTTAATGCAATCAAAAAAATGATTGCAGCTGACCCAATGTCCGGCTGCAAAACAATCAAGCCGCAAACGACAACCAAATAGAGAAGAGGCGGAATAACTCCCACGTTAAAGTTGTTTATGTAATGCTGCTTCTTCGCATAAACGGCTGATAAGTAAATGATGACACCTAGCTTGATAAATTCTGCAGGCTGAAGACTTCTACTTCCGAGTTTATACCAGCTTTGCGCATTCCCTGCTACATGGCCAAAAACAAAAAGCGCACCTAACACAGCAATGGAACCGAAAAAAATGAAAACAAGAACTTGTTTGAATTGATACACTTTATATGGAATGAGTGCAGTAACAAGAAAAGCAATGAGAGCTAGTATCATATGTACTTTTTGTTTTTGATAAAAATAATCACTGGGCAGTTCAAATCTTGCAGGAGCCATAATCATACTTGCACTATAGATCATGACGAGTCCAAAAAGGCTAAGTACAAAAATGACTGCAATCAACGAATAATCATAGGATTTAATTATTTTTTTCACCATAATAAAACTTCCTAACCAAATAGTATTATACTAATTTACGTTTATACCATAATATTAATTTTATTAGTATAACCTATTCGTAAAAATAGTATATCACAATAAAACTATTTTGAAAATATATTTAAAAAAACTCAAACAATTAAAGTAATCGTTTGAGTTCATGTACCTATTATTTTTTCAGAGAAGCTTCATGAAGAGCAGACAATTCTCTTTCCAGCTTATCAAGAAGGACTTTCCCTTCATCTTCATACACTAAGCCTAAACGGACGGCAAAGTCTATTTCACGGGAAAGGCCGAACATTTGTGTATCTAACACCTCTTCGTAAAGAGGACATTGCGGCATGGTCAAATTATCCATTTGAACTTTAATCAACTTAAGTATTTTTTCTGCATCCGCTTTTAATAGCGTCAATGCACGCTCACGATGATTCACTAGCATTTCTGAAGTCATATCTAAAATCCCCCATTTCAGAGCGATTAACCAATCTATCTTTAAATTTTAACCTTAATAATTTAAAAATGCAAGAAATTATGGGACAATATATTCGGGAATACATATTTTTAAATTATTTGCTACCCCATTACAAAAACCGCTATACTTTTACTATGCAAAACTTAAGCCAATTGCTATGAATACGGGGGAAATTCAGAATGGAAAACATCATTTTACTAAAAGGAAAGGTAAAATTTCCAATCACACTAGATCCGGGAGTCTGGATTTTTGACGACAGAAAAAAAGAGCTTCATGAATTCTTCTCAAATGAGAAAATAGTAACAGATGATTTAGAATCATACACTAAAGCGGTTTCAGAGCATTGGGACAGAGAAATCAGGGAGGGTGCTATTGTTCCTCCTACATTAAAAACGGAAAAGGTTTTTAAAAAACAACAAGTATTGAATGGTACTTTTGGGATCTCTTTTCACCATTTTTTAAAGAATGCTTCCCCAGCAGAAGAGGCTACTATCATAAAAGTAATCACAACCGAAGGGGCACATACCTTCCAACTTAAAGAAGCTGAAAATTTCATCCTATGTTTTTCTAGAGATGGTAAGCCTCTAAAGGAAGATGGACCTGTCCATTTATATTTGAAGGATGGAAGCAACCGAAAGCACCCTATAAAAAATGTAAAAGCGTTTGAAATCGAGTAGGATAGGGTCTGCCTAGAACTGAATGGTCTTTAAAGTAGAAGTCCAAAAGACTTCACAGAGGAAAAAATGTATTACCTCTCACTATATAGGGGCAGATTACTTAAAACTGCCCCTTATATTTGTAGACAAAGTATACATTAAGCGCATTCAGACTGATTGAAAACGCTTGTCAGTCGAGGAACGAACCCGTGCGAGGAGCGGAGTTACCCTAGATGGTAATGAGCACCGGAGGAGGGTTCGTGACGATGAATGCGAGCGTTTGTCAACAGTCTGAGGGGCAGATTGCTTAAAACTGCCCCTTTTCCTTTTGTATTTATAGGATATACCTAAGGGAGAGGTTTTTCGTTAAAGAATATTAGCCGCCAGCTGCGCTAGCCCCGATCTTTCTCCTTTAATTAATTTTATATGCCCTGCAATTGCTTGATCCTTGAATTTTTCTACGACATATGTCAACCCGTTGTTATATTCATCCAGATAGGGGTGATCAATTTGTTCTGGGTCCCCCATTAACACAATTTTGCTTCGCTCCCCAACCCTAGTCAATATCGTCTTTACTTCATGCTTCGTCAAATTTTGTGCCTCATCAATAATGATGAATTGTTCAGGAATGCTACGTCCACGAATATACGTTAGTGCTTCGACTTCGATTGACCCCATTCCAGCTAAAATTGCATCGAGCTCTCCAGGTTTTTTTGTATTAAATAAATACTCAAGATTATCATAAATTGGTTTCATCCACGGTTTTAATTTCTCTTCCTTTTCACCTGGCAAAAATCCGATGTCTTTTCCAACTGGAACGATCGGACGTGCTACAAGAAGCTTTTTAAAGCGTCTTAAATCTTCTGTCTGCATAAGTCCCGCTGCTAATGCGAGTAGAGTTTTGCCTGTCCCGGCTTTGCCAATTAATGTAACTAAGGGCAAATCCTGTCTTAATAACAGCTCCATTGCCATCATTTGTTGAACATTTCGCGCTTTAATGCCCCAAATATGTTCGTTGTCAAACACTAGCTTTTTTGCTTTTTTCCCAGCAGAATCTACCATACCTACCGCTGAAGAAGAGCCTCCAAGAACATCACGCATAATTAAAAATTGATTCGGATAAAATGAATGGTTGGAAATATCAGCAAGTTGAAGTTCATTTTTTTCGTAAAAAGTATCTAACCTCTCCTTCTGTAAATATATTTCCAAAAAACCAGCATATATATCATCAATTACAACGACACGATCGTTCAGAAAATCTTCTGCAATGAGTCCTATTGCATCTGCTTTTACCCGTACTAATGTATCCTTACTGACTAGAATGACTTGCCTGCCATTTTCCTTTGTTTCTTCTTCTAAGGACAAATTTTTTGCTACTGCAAGTATTCGATTATCATTTGTCTTTTCTACAAATATTTCTTGAAGCTGATGAAAAGAACGATGATTTAATTCTATTCTTAGAAAGCCTCCATTATGGAGAGGGATTTTTTCATGCAATTTACCTATTTCTCGAAGACTGTCAATAAGCTTTGATACCTGCCTCGCATTTCGCCCCACTTCATCCATGTACCTTTTTTTTGAATCGACTTCCTCTAACACGACCGCTGGAATTACCACTTCATGATCTTCAAAAGAAAAAATTGAATATGGATCTTGTAACAAGACATTGGTATCTAAAACATATATTTTCCCCAATGTGACGCCCCCTGCCGAAAAGTCTGAATGTTGGAATCCACGCTCATTAAAGCATTTGATTCTTTATTTAGCTTATGTAATGGACGGGACTGTTGCTAAAATATATGTGCATATGAATAAAGATAGAAGAACATTTGCAGACTAGAAAAGAAAAACACCATGTAGCCAGCTAAGTTACAGCAAGGAGGACATGATGAAGCACAGATTAGTCATTTTCATTACATTCATGATTCTTGGTGGATGTCAAATGCATAAAGATCAGGTAGCAGAACAAAAAAATCAAGCAGAACAGAAAATTATGAACGTAAAAAACTCAGTCATTGAGGACGTGGATCGAAAAACTGGAGAAAAAGTAGCAAAACGATTGGTTCAATTGGCAGTTAGACTTCCACATGTACATGATGCGACTGCGATTGTTTTAGGACCATATGCCCTTGTCGGTATCGATATTGATGGAGATGTGGAGAGATCACAAGTCGGCTCAATCAAATATTCAGTCGCAGAAAGCTTAAAGCACGATCCATATGGAGCAAGATCGATCATTGTTGCAGATCCTGATATAAAAGCTCGTATTGATGAAATCTCAGAAGACATTCAAGCAGGAAAACCAATAGAAGGAATTATGAATGAGTTGGCTGATATTGCTGGAAGACTAATGCCGGAAATCCCAGGAGAAATTTTGCAGCCGATCCCATCAAAAGCAACAGAACAACCGAAGGAAGAATTAAATCCAAAAGAAAGCAGAGAGCTAAATAAAGAACAACAGGAGCAATCTAATCATCATAAGAAATAAGATATAAAAATGTGCACTGCAACGGTTGCAGCGCACATTTTTTTTTGACTAACTAAAGCACTGTTTAAGGTTATGGTTGATCATCAATAAATAATGAAGAGTCTGTCCGAGAAGATCAATCCCTATCTTTACAATCTGGAGTGTAAAGTTAAACCTATAAAGGATAGCCTCTTTTCAGTATTATGAATTTCTCATCGCATCCATAACTTGGGCGTCTAGTTTTGCAGCGGCATTTTTATCATATGTTTTGTCATATTGTGGTTCTACCACAATTTTTGAACCATAAAACATGACATCACGCACTTCTTTAATTTTCAGCTCTACTAGTGCCAACTTTAATGGAACTCCTTGAAGCTTTTCTGCTTTCACTGTAGCTGTACCAGAGATCGAATAAGTCGATTCATTCGCTATTAAAGTAATCACTGCATGATGATTCTTTTTAATGTTTTCAATAATTCGGGAGCGATTATCTACTGCAAAATAAATCGTTTCATCATCTTTAGCCAATGTCCAGGAAATAGCATTTACATTTGGACCACTTGTTTCATGATCAACTGTTGCTAAAATAACATAATGCTCTTTTTGTAAAACATCGAATAAAGGCTGGATTAATTTTGGTTCAACGATATTAGCCATTCTGTTCCTCCTTAGAGAAATTTTTCCTCATAAATAGTATATGCAAGCTTCGATCCTCTTTCAAATATTCTAATCCTTCATATTTCTGTTATACTATCTTTATACTTTCTTAATGTAGGGGTGTTTTATGCGAGTAAAATGTGTTTTATGCGATAAAATAGAGAAAATTGAAAGCGATTCTTTTCTCGCTAAGAGACTGAGGAATCGTCCAATCCATACATACATGTGTCAGCCATGCCACGAAAGAATCGAACAAAGAACGAAGGAAAGATTGAGTTCTGGCAAATTCCGCTTTTATAAACCGATATGTAAAGAAGAGGATTGGTAAAGAGATACCCATTCTACATGACCTTTTGCTATGGATGGTTTACTCATCTTTCTTATGATAATTTGAGGAAACTTCAAACCATTTATTGAAAAACGAGCAGTCTCATACAGGACTGCTCGTTTTTTTATATAGGAAAATTGCGATAGCGTTCCGGATGTTCATTTATTTGGTTTAACATAACGTCGATCAATTCAATCGGAAATCGAGTTGATTTTTTTTCCCCAGCTTGAGTATACGTTACATAATACATCATGTCATCCTTAGAAATATCTACTACTTCTACCTGATAATCGTCCCGCAAAATGGATTCAAATAATTGAACGGTATCCAATGCGGCCTGATCATCTGGTCGAGCATCAACCACTACCTTAATCGTCAGCCAGTTATACAATGCATCCTGAAGAGATCTCATATACGCTTCCCCCTTATTCTGCTTGCTGTTCTTTTTTGTGGGACCTTAATCGAAGCTTATATAGCCCCAAAAAGATCGCTGCAAGCAGGAGGCCTTCCGTAACCGGCAAAAATACTGCAAAAAATGTCAGGATCGTACATCCCAAAGCTAAACATACATAAATCACCACATTTTTCAATAGGGGCAATTTTTTTGCGAAACCAAGATTATAAACAATAACTGACAACACGATAATGGTAAGGTAAAGTATCCACATGCCTCTCTCTGGGTTTTCATGAACTTTAAACAAGGAAGCAAAAAAAGTCATCCGTTCTAAAACATCCAACTATTTCCCCTACTTTCCCGAAATAATGAAATCTGAACTTATAGGCAAAGATCCTAGACTTATTAACTCATTTCAGCATATTTTTTCTTTTTCGCAATACGTTCACGCTCGTTTTTATCCAAAATTTTCTTTCGTAAGCGGATGGATTCAGGTGTAACTTCGCAATATTCATCATCATTCAAGTATTCAAGTGCTTCTTCCAATGACATAATACGCGGCTTTTTCATGGTAGTGGTTTGATCCTTATTTGCAGAGCGCATATTGGTCATTTGTTTCACTTTCGTTACATTTACCGTCAAGTCATTTTCACGATTGTGCTCTCCAACAATCATCCCTTCATAAACTTCTGTACCAGGTTCGATGAAAATAACACCACGGTCTTCTACTTGCATAATACCATATTGTGTAGCCTTACCATTTTCCATCGACACAAGAACACCTTGTCTACGACCCCCTACTTGACCTGGTGCCATTGGCTGATAGCTGTCAAACGTATGATTCAATATTCCGTATCCACGAGTTAATGTAAGAAATTCTGTGGAATACCCGATTAAACCGCGCGCAGGAACTAGGAAAATAAGACGTACTTGGCCATTTCCGTTATTGATCATGTCCACCATTTCGCCTTTACGAGCCCCAATGGATTCCATTATCGCTCCTGTATGCTCTTCAGGGACATCAATTTGTACTCGTTCCACAGGCTCACATCGTACTCCATCAATTTCACGGACAATAACTTCTGGCTTTGAAACCTGAAGCTCATAGCCCTCTCGTCTCATATTTTCGATTAGGATTGATAAATGTAATTCACCACGACCCGAAACAATCCACGCGTCAGGGGAATCCGTTTCTTCTACTCGTAAGCTAACGTCTGTTTGCAATTGCAGACGAAGACGCTCCTCAATTTTTCTTGCTGTCACATACTTTCCTTCACGACCTGCAAATGGACTGTTATTTACTAAAAATGTCATTTGCAATGTTGGCTCATCAATTCGAAGAACAGGCAGCGGTTCTTGATGATCAATTGGGCATACCGTTTCACCAACATTGATGTCCTCCATTCCAGATACTGCAACTAAGTCACCAGCAACGGCTTCTTCAACTTCAACTCGTTTTAAACCAATAAAACCGAAGATTTTAGTAACACGGAACGGTTTTACTGAACCATCCAACTTCATGAGAGCAACCTGTTGGCCGACCTTCATCGTTCCTCGGAAAACACGACCAATTCCGATACGACCTACGTAGTCATTGTAGTCAAGTAGAGCAACTTGGAACTGTAATGGCTCTTCACGATTATCAACCGGTGCAGGGATATGTTCGATAATGGCATCAAATAGTGGTGCCATTGTTTCTTCTTGATCAGCCGGATTAGGGCTTGTGCTAGCCGTACCATTTATACCTGATGCATATATAACTGGAAATTCAAGCTGTTCTTCTGATGCATCCAATTCAATAAACAAATCGATTACTTCATCCACTACTTCTTCAGGTCTGGCAGCATCTCGGTCAATTTTATTTACTACAACAATTGGTGTCAGATTTTGTTCTAAAGCTTTTTTTAGAACGAATCGTGTTTGTGGCATACATCCTTCATACGCATCGACTACTAAAAGTACACCATCAACCATTTTCATGATACGCTCTACTTCACCGCCGAAATCTGCGTGCCCCGGGGTATCCAAAATGTTAATTTTAGTATCTTTATATTGTACAGCTGTATTTTTTGCGAGAATGGTAATTCCACGTTCTCTCTCAAGATCATTGGAGTCCATGGCTCTTTCAGCTACTTGTTCGTTTGCACGGAAAGTACCTGATTGTTTTAACAATTGATCTACCAGCGTTGTTTTACCATGGTCAACGTGGGCTATGATCGCGATATTGCGAATGTCTTTACGAAAATTCAAGCATTTTCACTCCTAAATTGTTTTTCCTTGCGATTAACCTATATATTATATCATAATCACTGTAGAAACGACCAATCAAATTATATACAATGTTTACATGAGGTGATGAAGATGAATGGAAAAGGGCTATTTTTATTCCTTGCTTTCTTAGCTGCAGCCTGTATGATGGGAGCAGGAATTGCTGTTGGTGAAAGAAGCATACTCGGGCTATTAGCTTCACTGATCGCTTTAGTTGCAGTAATGGGGTTCGGATTTTCAATGAAAAAAAAATACCGTGAAAAAGGGAAGCTATAATTATTTAGCAATACCTTTTTATGGTAAAAAGACGAAAAGATACATCATCAGTGTTCATACTTTTAAAGGGATTGATTCTTGGTTTTTCAATTGCTGCTCCGGTTGGTCCGATTGGAATTTTATGCATTCGTCGAACAATCGCATACGGTAGGCTATACGGTTTTTTTTCAGGGTTGGGTGCAGCTACTGCTGATGCAATATATGGACTGATTGCTGGCTTTGGATTAACCTTTATAATGAATTTCCTTCTTGATCAACAGTTCATTTTACAAGCTTTCGGAGGTCTTTTTTTGTGCTACTTAGGAGTTCAAATATTCCGTTCCAATCCTGCCAAAGAGTCTGCAAAAGCAAATGGAAGCACATTATTTACATCATATTTTTCTGTCTTTTTATTGACCATTTCTAATCCTATGACCATCATGTCCTTTTTAGGTGTATTTGCAGGTTTAGGCATTGAAAATTCTATGGGAGAAAGCTTTTCTGCATTGTACTTAGTTATTGGAGTGTTTGTCGGTTCCGCTTTCTGGTGGCTAACACTGAGTATTATCGTAGGCTTATTAAAAGATAGGTTCAATACGAACATGCTTTCATGGGTCAACAAAGTTTCAGGGTTAATCATCATTGTTTTTGGCACTTTGTCCATAATAAATTTAATATTCATCAAATAAAAAAAGCCGAGATAATCGGCTTTTAAACTTTTACTAGTATTTATTTCTTGGTTGTTAGGTTTTATGTTCCCCTGTACATAAAAGCTCTTATTGGGAAACTTAACCAATAAATTGGTTTGTTTACAAGGATCGAATGGGCTATGGAAGGGTCTATATGATTTCCGATTTGTGAAATATTTAGGCTCATTTTTCACTGTTATAACCTCCTTTTTTTCGTTGTAAAAATATATTCTCGCAAAAAAAATATATTCTTCATATATTTGGATAAATAACTATAATCAAGAATCAGGTAAAGAATTGATTTAAATCTTTACATATTGTCAAAACTGAACACAGAATGAAAAAGCAATGTACCAAAAAAATAGACAAGCCTAGGATTTAAATCAAAGATTTGAATCCTAGGCTTGTCTATACACTGAAAAGGAGATAAGTAGTTTTTTAATGGTTAATATATTTTTCAAGAATTTCCTCATGCAGCCCTGGTTTTGAAACAAAAACCGAACCCCCTTTTAAATAGTCCAAAGGCTTACCAAATAAGTCCGTTACCTCTCCACCAACTTCCTCCACTAAAACCGCTCCACCTGCAAAGTCCCAAGGAGCCAGCCTCATTGTAATATACGCATCGATTCGCCCCGCTGCAACATTGGCAAGCTCAATAGCTGCTGATCCATATGAACGAGTTCCTCTTACATCATGAACTAACGTAAGTAACTTAGAAGGGTCGATCACTTTATTTTTCAAAATCCATGCAGCATTTATGCCAACAATACTTTCTTCCACGCTCACCTTTTTTAATTGGGGTAGCTTATGATCATTTAAATAAGCCCCTTCCCCTTTTATAGCGTGATATAGCTCATCATGAACTACATCATAAATGATTCCTATTTTACCAACACCATCTTCAAAAATTCCTATAGAAATGGCAAAATTTCTTTGTTGATGAATAAAGTTTAACGTACCATCAATTGGGTCTATAATCCACACAATTCCATCAAGCTTCTCTAATTCATGACCGCTTCCTTCTTCGCCTAATATTTTATGTTCCGGAAAATGCGCTTGAATGTTTTCCAACAAATATTTTTCTGTCCATTTATCCATATTCGTTACTAAATCATTTGGGTTACTCTTCACCTGGATGGTAAGTTTTTCTTGAAAGGAGGTTTTTAGCCGTTTCCCTGCTTCTTTTACCCATTTTTTTGCATATGTATCGATTTCTTTCCAATTCTGATTAGACATGGCGTTCCCTCCATTAATAATTTTTGACAGCGCAATTTTTATTACATAAATATTAGCAATTATTAACAAGATTATCGAATCTAGAACCCACTTTCAAGTGAAATACTTTAGTTTTTTCCAAATTATAGTCTTTATGAAATAAAAGACAGACCTCGGTTAATTCTTACCTTAGCCTGTCAAGTATTATCATTTACAATTAAGATCCTATTTATATACATAAAATTGATTTCGTCTCCCATGAAACATGCTTTTCTTACAGTGCTTTTAACCGTAATAGTTCAAGACGGATGCGCTCTAGTTTTTGTTTGCATTGATTCTTTTTCTTATCGTCATGTTCATGAATCGCTTCAAAAAGTGTAGCCAGTTCGTAGTCCATTTCCATTCTTAATACAGCTGTTCGATGTTTTTCTATTTCCTTCACTTTTGATACATAGTTAATGACTTGTTTCAAATCAGACACCCCTTCCTAATAATTCACTTAATTTTCAGACTTTATTCCATTTATCATATGGCTTTATCTAATAAACTGCAACTATTTTGGGTAAAAACCTATGATATGTTGCAACGACTGCAAACTGTTAAAAAAGCTGAAATTCTGTGCAGTATCCAAATTCATCGCGATAAAATTATTTCTATGTCGGGTGAAGATTTGATTTCTACCTTCCATGATGTATTTGTAAAACTACTACCTTTGTATAAATTAAAGGTAGCATTTGTTTAACTAAAAATCGAAAGCGCCAATACGATCTGTTGGCGCTTTTGTCATTACATTTTTATTATTACGTCATTCTCATTTGTTTCTTTGGCCTTTTTTACAGTTCGATAAGACGAATACCCGCTTACTTCCTCAAATTCGTTAAAAATCTTCTTTTCCTCAGCCTTTCCAGGAACAATTTCTTTGAAACGTCTATACGCTGCCATGAGCTTGCCTCTTTGTATCCCTTTCTCATAGGCTCTTTCAACGCATTCATAAAAATTTATTACATCAATAATTTCTTCTGTTGACCAATCTAAATCGATCGGATATTGATAATCCATTCTATCATCCTCCAGTTACAATGCAGTGATTAATTTGACCACTTTTTTCTTATTCCTTCAGCTTCTGTAATCATTCTACTCAGTAATTCTTGGACGGAAGGAACATCTTTGATTAATCCCATTACTTGCCCTGCCCAGCCGAAGCCTTCGTTTTCATTTCCATCATAAATATACCTCTTATTAGCCTTACCGCTAATATAATCCTTTAGCTCTTCATATCCAGCATTCCCTTTTTCAAGCTCTAAAATTTTTGATGTCCAACTGTTTGAGATTGCTCGTGCTGGAGCACCTAAAGAGCGCTTAATTACTACTGTATCACTTTCTGATCCATTTAAGAGAGCTGTTTTATATAAATCATGTGCATGAACACATTCTTTTGTTGCAATAAAACGTGTTCCCATTTCAATCCCCTCTGCCCCTAAGCATAAGGCCGCCATTAACCCCCGGCCGTCTCCAATTCCTCCAGATGCTACAACAGGAATCGAGACAGCATCCACCACTTGAGGTACGAGAACCATTGTTCCAACATCATCCCGTCCTAAGTGACCTCCACCTTCTTGACCAACAACCATTACGGCATCTGCTCCTAACTCTTCTGCTTTTTGCGCTTGTCTTTTTGCAGCCACCAATACAAGCTTTTTCACATCCGTTCCTTCGAACATTTTAAAAAACGAAGCTGGGTTCCCACCGGTAACAGTTACAACCTTTACCTCTTCTTCAAGAGCTACATTCACAAAGTGCTCGAACGGTCTACCATGCTGTCCAATAGCAAAATTGACACCAAAAGGCTTTTTTGTTAAAGTTCGAACTTTTCGAATCTCTTCCCGTAATTTTTCCGGTGATTCGAGAGACATGGCAGTAATTTGTCCGAGTGCCCCAGCATTAGATACTGCAGCTGCCAATTCAGAATAGGCCAAATGTGCAAGCCCTCCTTGAATAATCGGATATTCAATACCCAAAAGCTTAGTAATTCTTGTTTCCCAATTCATACTGATCTCTCCCATCCCAAAATAATTATCAAGCTGTTCCTTCAAGTTGTTTCCTTCAGTTTATAAAAAATTCCATTCAAGCACCAGAAAAAACAAGACGTTTACCCATGAAAAAAGTCAATCATGAATAAGACAACGAGTTTAGTAAAATCTCTATACATAGTTACATATAAGTGTTATAATTCATTTGTTTTTGTATTTTTACTTCATGAATAAAGAGGTGTTAGAGAATTGTCACAATATGAAACACCCCTGTTTACAGGTTTAATAGAACATGCTAAAAGAAACCCCGTTCAATTCCATATTCCTGGACATAAAAAAGGGAATGGAATCGACCCGGAGTTCAGAGATTTTATAGGGGAAAATGCTTTGTCGATTGACTTGATTAATATTGCACCTTTAGATGATTTACATCAGCCAAAAGGAATGATTAAAAAAGCACAAGATCTTGCTGCTGAAGCTTTTGGTGCTGATCATACGTTCTTTTCCGTCCAAGGAACGAGCGGAGCGATTATGACAATGGTCATGACAGTTTGCGGACCTGGAGATAAAATCATTGTGCCTAGAAATGTTCACAAATCCGTTATGTCTGCGATCGTTTTTTCGGGTGCAGTACCCATTTTTATTCATCCTGAAGTGGACAAAAATTTGGGAATTTCACACGGAATCACTCCTGATGCGGTAGAAAGAGCTTTAAAAAAGCATCCGGATGCTAAAGGTGTACTTGTCATTAATCCCACGTATTTTGGTATAAGTGCAGATTTAAAGAGAATTGTTGAAATAGCTCATTCTTATTCTGTACCTGTTCTAGTGGATGAGGCGCATGGCGTACACATTCATTTCCATGATGATCTTCCTCTTTCCGCTATGCAGGCAGGAGCCGATATGGCTGCAACAAGTGTTCATAAACTTGGTGGCTCCATGACACAAAGCTCCATTCTAAATGTGAAGGAAGGTTTGGTGTCCCATAAACGCGTGCAGGCCATTCTTAGCATGCTAACTACTACGTCTACCTCCTATCTGTTGTTAGCTTCACTTGATGTTGCAAGAAAAAGGTTGGCAACAGAAGGAAAAGAACTAATAGACAAAACCATCGAATTATCCAATTATATTCGTAGCGAAGTGAACAAAATTAAAGATCTTTATTGTGTCGGAAAAGAAATACTCGGTAGCAAAGCTACTTTTGACTATGATCCAACAAAACTAATCATTTCAATTAAAGCTTTGGGAATCACAGGATATGATGCTGAAAAGTGGCTCCGTGAAAAACATAATATAGAGGTTGAGCTTTCCGACTTGTATAACATCTTGTGTATCGTTACGCCTGGAGATACAAAGAGAGAAGCAGATTTACTCATTTCTGCTCTTAAAGATTTAGCGGATGAATTCCAATCTTATAAAAGTGAACATCCAATTGACACAAAGGTTTTATTACCGACCATTCCTGTTTTGGCACTATCACCGCGCGATGCATTCTATTCAGAAACAGAGCTTGTGCCTTTCCATGAATCTGCTGGACGTATTATAGCAGAATTTATCATGGTGTATCCGCCAGGAATACCAATTTTTATTCCTGGAGAAATCATCACGAAAGAAAACTTAATTTACATTGAGAAAAACATTGAAGCAGGACTTCCAGTACAAGGCCCTGAAGATTGTGACTTTAAATATTTACGCGTCATAAAAGAGCATAAAGCTATCCTATAAGGAATAAAGAAGAAATGTGGAAAACTCCTAGCTAAAGGAACGTAGACGTCCTTAAGCAACTAAATAATTTCCTTGCAAAGCTGTAACATTCCTTACCTAGTCATAGCAATGCTCTCCCCCTAGGATGCTTTGGACGCACAGGGGGAGGTTATTATACCCGACTAGCTGGCGGTTGAAGCTAGCAGCAATAGAAATACGATTAACAAAAAGAGCTGAATCCTAAGAACAGGTTCAGCTCTTTCATATTCTAATAAATTTTTCTTTTTATACTATTTCTCTTCCTTAGAATCTGTATGACAGCCATCACATTTCGAATAAAGGACCGTTACTTTTTCATCCTCATAAGTATCAATAGTGCTGTTGCAAGATTGACATACAATAGTTCCCATTATTCAGACTCCTTTACGCGTTATTTTGAAAACGCTTTAATAATTATCTTGTAAGTTAATAATAATATAACACATTATAAAAATCAACCCTATATTGTATGTAACATTTAACAATTTTAGTTTAATTTTATTGTACATTCTCATTATACTTTACTATTAATTAGTATTATATGTTATTTTCTCTACATTATTACGAATTAGTATGACATTATTTTATTATATACAAAAAGAGAGCTTTTCGCCCTCTTTTCAATAGGAAAATTATTCATACTGTGATTGGAATGGAATTTCTGGAAGAGATTCCTTAAAAAACTCAGCTAGATCTGCCGCTTGTTCGATAGACGAAATACTGAAAACACTCTTCAAATAATCTAAATCGTCTATATCTTTAGAATCTAGGAGGGTAGAACGACCAGTCTGCATGCAAACTACTAACGGTTTACCAAAAAACATGTTCGTGTAAACAATGCCAAAATCATATCGAGTGTCATTGGTGGTAAATCCGACGAATCTTACCTTCACTTTTTCATACTCGTCATACAGCTTTTCGAATAGTTCCATGATTCTTCCTCCTTTGTTTGAAATAGTTAGAATTTTATTATAATTCAAAAAATACTTTTATGCAAGTTTTTATTATATTTTATATATATGCATTGTTTTTTACTTTCAGAGAATGCTAGAATGAAAACGGAAACAAAGAGGGTATCTCATGGGAAGGGGATGAGGACATCGTGTCTGAAACGGCATATATCAAGCTTGTGCCCGGCTCTGCACAGCAAACCATTACTGTGGATGAAATAAAAGGGCTTCTTAAAGAATATAAAGAAAACACCACAAAAACTGGTCATCAATTAAGTTGGAATTACGGAGAAACTGCTTTTCCTTACGAAATTAAAGAGACTCCTGAAGGAAAAGGTCGCTGGTTCTATCTTCAATCTAACGTTGACCGTTACAATGTCATATTATTTGGAGTCGACCAAGAAAAAATAGTGGATGAAGAAAATCAAGAAAGAATTCAGACCTATATACAAATCACTCTTGCTGAGACATCTACATACGGAGATAAAAACAAAGCCAATGAGTTTTGTAAATATTTGTCCAAAAAACTAAAGGGTGAACTACATCTCTTTAACGGAAGAATCATGTATGATTATCCAAGAAAGTAATAAAGAAAACTCGCCGATTGACGAGTCTTACAAAGGCGAGGGACAGAGGCGAAGTTGCACTAATGAACATAGGAAGATTTTATACTTTCCTATGTGCAAGAAAAGCGAAGGCACAGTTTGCCTTCGCTTTTTAAATTGGCGTTTCAATTTGCTTAGGATCCAGTATTTCATATCCTTTTGCCTGAAAACCTTTAACAATCTTTTCAAGAGCGTCTTTCGTCCAGGGCCTATCATGCAAAGTGTTTTTAATACATCTATGATTATAGTCAAATTTGAAAAATTTTACAGTGGTCCGAACGTTGTAAGCACAAGCTGGATGACGCTGTATGTAGTTAAACTGATCAAAGTAACGAGAAACGTTTTTAGGTTGGAATTCAATACTTTTTTTCCAATAAATACGGCAACATTTAAAAACACAATAAACATAATGACTTTAAAAAGAAGGCGGTCGTGTTGTGAGAGCCATTCCGCGAGTGTATAACCGCTCCAAACCATTAATTGAAAAAGAAATACTACATAATTTTTCAAGTTTGTTCACTCACCTTCATATTGAAAAGTCTCTTCAAAACAAACAAGTTACTATGACATGAACCTTCTTTTTTGCTTTATATAACATGTCCATTTTCAAAAGAATTTACAAAGGATTTACCATACTAGTAAATCTCATTATATGCTTGAATACAAATAATATGATGCTATTGAATTTCATATTAAGATGGTAGTAATGTTTTATAATAGAACGATTTTAGATACAAAAATCCCTCCACAAAATATGTAGAGGGATTTCTTTCATTATTTTACGATATGGATTGGGTTTCCTAATGCTACTTCTGCAGCTTCCATTGTAATTTCACCTAAAGTTGGATGAGCGTGAATTGTCATAGCAATATCTTCAGCTGTCATACCCGCTTCAATAGCTAAACCTAATTCAGCGATCATGTCAGAAGCACCAGGACCCGCAATTTGTGCACCAATTACAAGGCCGTCTTCTTTACGTGTTACAAGCTTCATGAAGCCATCTGTGTTGTTAAGAGCAAGTGCTCGACCATTCGCTGCAAATGGGAATTTAGCTGCCTTAACTTCAATACCTTCTTCTTTTGCTTGTTTTTCAGTGTATCCAACTGATGCTAATTCTGGATCAGAGAATACAACAGCAGGAATAGCAAGGTAGTCGATTTCAGAAGAATGGCCTGCAATTGCTTCGGCTGCAATTTTACCTTCATAAGATGCTTTATGAGCTAGAGGAGGTCCTACAACAACATCGCCAATTGCGTAGATGTTTTTAACACTAGTACGGCATTGTTTATCAATTTCAATTAAACCTCTGTCAGTAAGCTTAATACCTACTTGCTCGAGGCCAAGCTCATCCGTATTAGGACGTCGACCTACTGTTACTAATACGTAATCAGCTTCCACTTTCTTTTCTTCACCATTTACTTCATACGTAACAATTACGCCGTTTTCCGTTTCCTCTACGCCTTTTGCCAATGCTTTTGTTACAACTTCAGCACCTTTTTTCTTTAGGTTCTTCTTAACAATGGCAGACATTTGCTTTTCAAATCCGCTAAGAATATCATCCATGCCTTCCAAAATTGTAACCTTCGTACCGAAATTAGCATATGCTCCGCCAAGCTCAGTACCGATGTATCCGCCACCGATTACAACAAGAGATTGTGGAATTTCTTGAAGATTCAAGGCTCCAGTAGAATCAAGAACGCGCTTAGAAAATTTAAATGCAGGTAGTTCAATTGGTCTTGAACCTGTTGCAATAATGGCATTTTTGAATTTGTATGTTTGCGCAGAGTTATCGTCCATCACACGTACAGTGTTTTCATCAACAAAGTAAGCTTCACCGCGAACGATGTCTACTTTGTTTCCCTTTAATAGACCTTCAACACCGCTAGTTAATTTTTTAACGACTCCTGCTTTCCATGCTTGAACTTTTGAAAAGTCAACCTTTACATTTTCAGCTGTAATACCCATATCAGATGAATGTACAGCATGCTCATATCGGTGACCAGCAGAAATCAATGCTTTAGAAGGAATACATCCAACATTCAAGCAAACTCCACCAAGATTTGCTTTTTCTACGATTGTTACCTTTTGTCCTAGTTGAGAAGCACGGATTGCTGCTACATATCCACCAGGACCAGCACCAATGACGAGAGTATCAGTTTCGATTGGAAAATCGCCTACTACCATTTTTGATTACGCCTCCATTAATAATAATTCTGGATCGTTCAATAAACGCTTAATGTGGTTTAATGCGTTTTGTGCTGTCGCACCGTCTATGATACGGTGGTCGAAGCTTAGAGAAAGAGCTAATACTGGAGCCGCAACAATTTCACCGTCACGCACGATAGCTTTTTCTGCAATACGACCAATACCTAAAATGGCAACTTCAGGATGGTTGATAACAGGAGTAAACCATTGTCCACCTGCTGAACCAATGTTTGTGATTGTGCAAGTAGCACCTTTCATTTCATTAGGAGCTAGTCTGCCTTCACGAGCTTTTGTTGCCAATTCATTGATTTCATTAGAAATAGCAAAAATAGATTTGCGATCAGCATTTTTCACAACAGGAACAAGTAGACCTTTTTCAGTGTCTGCTGCAATACCAATGTTGTAGTAGTGCTTGTGAATAATTTCGTTTGCTTCATCATCGATTGATGTGTTTAACGCTGGGAATTCACGCAATGCACTTGTTAATGCTTTCACGACATAAGGTAAGAAAGTAAGCTTGATTCCTTTTTGCGCTGCCACTTCCTTGAACTTCTTGCGATGAGCAACTAGCTTCGTTACATCCACTTCATCCATTAATGTTACGTGAGGAGCTGTATGCTTAGAGTTAACCATCGCTTTTGCGATTGCTTTTCTAATACCGCTCATTTTTTCACGAGTTTCAGGGAATTCACCTTCTGGAATTGTCACAGCAGCTGCTTTTGTTTCTTTCTCTTCTGCTTTAGGCTCAGCTTGAACTGTTTCTTGAGCTTGAGGAGCTTCAATTGGCTTGTTTCCTCCATTTAGGAATGCATCAATATCTTCTTTTAATACACGGCCATTTTTTCCAGAACCTGTAACTAAACGGATATCTACACCTTTTTCACGAGCATACTTACGTACAGACGGCATTGCGATTACACGACGGTTAGGGTCAACTTCTTCTTGAGCTTCAGCAACTGTTTCTGCTTTTGTTTCTTCAGAAGCTTTAGGAGCTTGCTCTTCTTTCTTTTCTTCTTCGTCGTGATCACCTTTGAATTTAAGGTTTTCGTATCCAGGAGCGTCAAAAGTAACTAATACGTCACCAACAACTGCAACTGAACCTTCTTCCACTTTTATTTCTTCAACTGTACCTGCAACTGGAGAAGGAATTTCAACTACTGCTTTATCGTTTTGTACTTCACAAAGTACATCGTCTTCTTGAACTTTATCACCAGGCTTGACAAACCATTTTACGATTTCACCTTCATGGATACCTTCACCGATATCCGGTAATCTAAATTGGAAACTCAAGTCATCCAACCTCCTATTTTTCCATTCATCAAATCGAACCGTTCTTAAGTGAAATGATTATATGCAACATATATATGGAAGCTGCTGAAAAATCCGAGTTGCTGGAATTTTCAGCAGTCTGTCATGATCTGATTAGAAGCTAAGAACTTTCTTCGCAGTTTCTAAAATATCTTTATAGTTTGGAAGCCATACAGGTTCTGCTTGAGAGAACGGATACACTGTATCAGGTGCAGCAACACGAAGTACAGGAGCTTCCAAGCTAAGAATTGCACGGTCGTTAATTTCTGCTACTACGTTTGCTGCAATACCCGCTTGTTTTTGAGCTTCTTGTACAACAATTGCACGTCCTGTTTTTTCAACAGAAGCAATAATTGTTTCGATATCAAGTGGACTTACAGTTCGTAAGTCTACAACTTCAACAGAGACTCCTTCTTTTGCAAGCTCTTCTGCAGCTTTTAATGACTCATGAACCATTGCACCATAAGTAATGATGGATAGGTCTGTACCTTCACGTTTTACATCTGCTTTACCTAATGGAATTGTATATTCTCCTTCTGGCACTTCTTGACGGAAGGAACGATAAAGTTTCATGTGCTCTAAGAAAATAACTGGATCATTGTCACGGATTGCAGAGATCAACAACCCTTTTGCGTCGTAAGGAGTGGATGGAATAACAACCTTTAAACCAGGCTGTTGAGCCACTAATCCTTCTAAGCTGTCTGCGTGTAATTCAGGAGTATGAACACCGCCTCCGAATGGAGAACGAATGGTGATTGGTGAATTGTATCGTCCTCCTGAACGGTAACGCATACGAGCCATTTGTCCGCTTATTGAATCCATTACTTCGTATACGAAGCCGAAGAATTGGATTTCTGGAACCGGACGGAAGCCTTCAAGTGCAAGACCAATTGCAAGACCGCCAATACCGGATTCAGCAAGAGGTGTATCAAATACGCGCTCTTCACCGAACTCTTTCTGTAAACCTTCCGTTGCGCGGAATACCCCGCCGTTAACCCCTACGTCTTCACCGAATACTAGAACTTTTTCGTCCCTCTTCATTTCAGTGCGAAGGGCATCGGTAATTGCTTGGATCATTGTCATTTGAGCCATTGCTTACTTCGACTCCTTTTCTTTATAAATTTCGTACTGTTCTTTTAAGGTAGCTGGCATTTCTTCATACATAATGCTCATTAAATCTGTCACTTTTTGTTTTGGAGTTTCGTCAGCTTTCTTAATTGCTTCTTTAATATCTTCTTTTGCTTTTTCAATTACTTCATTTTCCATTTCTTCGTTCCATAAGTTTTTCTTTTCTAAGAATTTACGGAAACGAACTAGAGGATCTTTCTTTTCCCACTCATTATCAAGTTCAGCTGAACGGTAGCGAGTTGGATCGTCACCTGCCATTGTATGAGGACCGTAACGGTAAGTTAATGTTTCAATTAATGTTGGACCTTCACCATTGATAGCGCGTTCACGAGCTTCACGAACTGCTACATATACTGCAAGTGGATCCATTCCGTCAACTTGAATTCCTGGGATACCAGCAGCTACAGCTTTTTGAGCAATTGTTTTAGCTGCAGATTGTTTCTCAACAGGTGTAGAAATAGCGAATCGGTTGTTTTGAACAATAAAGATAGCCGGAGCTTTGAATGCGCCTGCAAAGTTGATTCCTTCATAGAAATCACCTTGAGATGCACCGCCATCACCTGTGTATGTGATCGCAACAGACTTCTTACCGTTTTTCTTCATTCCAAGCGCAACACCGGCACATTGTATGTACTGTGCACCGATGATAATTTGTGGAGATATTACATTAACACCTTCTGGAATTCTGTTTCCTTCATAATGTCCGCGAGAGAACAAGAAAGCTTTATATAAAGGAAGTCCATGCCAAATCATTTGTGGTACATCACGATATCCAGGAAGAATGAAATCTTCTTTTTCTAAGGCAAATTGTGATGCAAGCTGAGAAGCTTCTTGACCTGCTGTTGGTGCATAGAAACCTAAGCGTCCTTGACGGTTTAATGAGATAGAACGCTGATCAAGAATTCTTGTATAAACCATACGTCTCATTAATTCTTGAAGCTGTTCATCTGTTAAGTCAGGCATTGCTGCTTCATTTACAACTTCGCCTTCTTCATTCAAAATTTGGAAGGTTTGAAATTGATCTTCCACATTTTTGAGCTGTTTCTTTACATCTAATTGAGCTTTAGCTTTGGAAGCCATTCGAGTCACCTCATCCTTTCAAAAAAGGTTAATGTAATGAAAAATTTTTGGAGTTGCATGTCCAAGGATTCATTTTGGTCTTATTGTCACCTGAGAGATCGCCTCGTTTTAATTTTCCACAAAAGACCTTAATAAAACATTCAATGATCATTTTATGCTTTATTTTTTCTGTATTATTTGTTTTGACAAACAAAATGATACAACTCTTTATTTCGTTTTCAGTGTACAACAATAATATTATTGACGTCAATTATTATATTTCATAATTTTACACCATTAACACTAAAAAAAAGAAAAAAATAAAAATTGGTATATTCGCAAACTGTTATATAAAAAGAAAAAATTCTGTTATATAATTATTGAACACTTTGTGAAAGTTTTTTTCCTTAAACTTATAGTATAGCAATATGTAATGAAAGCGCCAACATAATAACTAGCTTTTCCAAATACGAATTCTCTATTAAACACAGCTCTCTAATTCTGAAAATATTAAAAGGGGCTTGACAAAACAATCAAGTCCCTTCTTTTATTATCTATTGAAAATATTTATTCTTCTACCGTAACATCCATTTTGGCATTTTTATAGAAATCCATTTTTTCATTATTATATTCAGCGGTTATTTTATTATACTGATTGTTTGCTTTGAACACCTGATCATAGGAGGCATTAACATGATCTATACTTTTCTGAAGCTCATCAATCGTTAAATCTTCTTTTTTGAAACTCTCATAAACGGATAAATCCTTTTCGATACTTTCCATATAAACATTGTAGAGCTTTTCATAAGATTTATATCGTTCCGTCATCAATTTTTTTACATGCTGTGCTTGTTTTTTGAGTTTGTCGTCTTTTAAATCACCAATCAGTTTGTCCAATTTTTCAAATTCTTTCTGAGAAGCTATTATGCATTCTCTTTCTTTGTTCATCGCTTCTTTTCTTTTGTAGGCATTTGTAATGGCGTCATCTGACAGCTTAACAATTTGATCAAATTCTTTCATACCCAGTTGAATAATCTGATGATATAGCTTTTTCTCATTTTCCTCTAGTTTTACAATAGGGGGCTGTTGTTTACCCAATTCACTCTCTATAGATGCGACATTTTCAAGTAGTTTAAAAATTTTCTCTTCCGGAGAAGAACGATTCAAACATCCTGATAATACAAATACTATTGACATAATAAGAAACAAACAATGATGTCTACAGTAATACATTAGCAATCCCCCCAAAATAATAACACATTCTACTATATGTAATAAAACAAACATTTACAATCGGAAGTTGAGTACCTAATATTTTCAGTAATTCCAATAATATAGAAGTATTTTTTTACTATTCATTCATGCAAGGAATAGCTTGTCCTTTGATCCAATTTATTCAGATTATTCTTTTATTATGACTGAATATTTCCCAAAGCTGCCATTCCGTTTACATTAAAAAGGGATTGAGTTAATATTTTGGGAAGAGAACCATACATTGATATAAATACAAACTTAATTTACATAGAGGTGGAAAAATTGATTACAATGAAGGATATTATTCGTGAAGGTCATCCGACACTGCGAAAAGTTGCAGAAGAGGTAAAATTACCAGCCTCAGAGGAAGAAAAAAAAATCTTACACGAAATGCTGGAATACGTTAAAAACAGCCAGAACCCTGAAATCGCAGAAAAATACGGACTCCGTCCTGGGATTGGGTTGGCTGCTCCTCAAATAAACGTCTCAAAACGAATGATTGCCGTTCATGTAACAGATGAAAAAGGAACTCTTTACAGCTATGCTTTATTTAACCCGAAAATTGTAAGCCATTCTATTGAAAAAGCATACTTAACATCTGGTGAAGGCTGCTTGTCTGTTGACAGAGCAGTTCCAGGATATGTTCCGAGATATGCACGCGTAACAGTAACTGGTACAACTGTAGATGGAGAAGTTGTGAAGCTTCGTCTAAAAGGTCTACCGGCTATTGTGTTTCAGCATGAAATCGACCACTTAAATGGTATTATGTTTTACGATCACATTAATCAAAACGATCCTTTTGCACCGATTCCAGATGCTATTCCAATTGAAAGATAAGCGAACCAGACGGCTGTATGAATTAACGAAATCTTTTAAACTGGTGTTTTCACAAACCTACAGAAATGAAAAAGGATAAACCTTATATCTTCCGTTTGAAGAAAATAAGATTTATCCTTTTTCGTTACCGATATCAGAATTGAAAGCGAACATTAAATAAGCTTTAGTTTCTTCAATCCATTATAAATTCCATCCTCATCTACAGGAGTTGTGACCAAATCAGCATGCTTCTTCAATTCCTCGACAGCATTGCCCATTGCAACTCCTGTACCTACAGTCTTTATCATTTCTATATCATTTAGTCCGTCTCCAAATGCAAAAACATCATCGATCTTAAAGCCTGCTTTCTCTATAAGCTTTAGAATACCTGCCGCTTTCGAACCTCCGTCCGGTAGAACATCCAGGCAGTTTTCATGCCAACGAATAAAACGAAATTCAGGATAATTCTCTAAAAATAAATGCTCTTCATCCCTATTACAAAATAAAAGCACCTGGTAGATATCATTATTATTGAAAAATTCATAGTCATGTTCCGGATGAGACATTTTTAATGACCCCATCCCCTCCTCAATCCGTTTATGAAAAGGAACGGATGCTTTCATGGATTTTTCATTTAAGAATACAAGAGGCACCTGATGCTCTGCAGAATGAGATAGAAGCCTTTCTATGTTTGATGTAAGCAGTGGTTTTTTATAAATGACTTGTCCCTCAAAAACCACATATTGTCCGTTAAAACTCACATAAGAACTAATATCAAGTTCTTCTCTCAATTCTTCGAACATAAACGGAGCTCGTCCGGTAGCAATTGCTACATAAACACCATTTTCCTGCAATTTTTTTATGGCATTTTTGGTTGATTGCGGCAATTTTTTATCATGGTCCAACAACGTACCATCTATATCAAAAAAGACGATTTTGCTCATGCTGATCACTTCCCTTGTTATTTCGTAACTACCTCATTAAATACCTTTTAATAGGATTTAGTCAAGAAACTGCAATCATAATTAGAAAATTTTCCACAACCTTCATGCAAGCTTATCCTAAGTTCTACGTATAATATCACTAAACAGGTCGATTTTTTTACTAGTGATGATCCTTTATAATACAAAATAATAAGCAAGTAATTGAAATCATAGGAAAGTCATATTTACTTTATGAAACTTTAGTTTACAATACTATATAAGGGGAGTGATGGTTTATGCTCAAAAAGCTCCGGAAAAAGCTGCTGAAACAATGGAAGGATTGGCTTAGAAAGAAATCAATCGCATAATTTTGATTTTAATGCCCTTCAACACTTGCGAAGGGCTTATTCTTTCCTGTAAAGTTTTAGGAGTAATCTTTTTACATATTTCCTTCACTAATGAAATAGAAGATTGTTAAAAACATGAAAAAGCTGCTATTTTTTTATATAATAAATTAAAGACCTTTTTAAAAGGTATTTAATCATTAATTTACTCTTTAACTAAAAGGTGATGGGGTTGAGAGATATGTTTATGGAAGGTACATGTCATGTGTATTGCTGCCGACCGATAACCATATTGGCCTAGCCCTTTTCCATATTATGCAAAACATTTGATTGAGGAGCGATTGTTATGATTTTCAAGGTTTACTATCAAGAAACAGCTAGTGAAGTACCTGTTCGTGAAAAAACTAAGACCATTTACATCGAAGGGGATTCTGAACGAGAAGTTCGATTAAAACTTAAGGAAAAGGCATATAACATTGAGTTTATTCAACCTGTTACAGGTAATTACTTAGAATACGAAAAACAAAACGCAGATTTTAAAGTATTGGAGCTATGATAATTTATGAAATTCGTTAAAAATGATCAAACTGCCGTTTTCGCCCTTGGGGGTCTCGGTGAAATCGGGAAAAACACATACGGAGTTCAATTTCAAGATGAAATTATTCTAATCGATGCTGGAATTAAGTTTCCAGAGGATGAATTACTTGGAATTGACTATGTCATTCCCGATTATTCTTATTTAGTAAATAATCAAGAAAAAATTAAAGGATTATTTATCACCCATGGTCACGAGGATCACATTGGGGGAATCCCATACCTTCTTCGCCAAGTAAATATTCCGATTTACGGTGGAAAGCTTGCCCTAGGTCTCATTAAAAATAAATTAGAAGAACACGGATTGCTTAGGCAAGCGAAGCTGATTGAAATTAAAGAGGACGATGTGATCAAATTCCGGAAGACTTCTGTCACTTTCTTCCGTACCACTCATAGTATTCCGGATTCATATGGGATTGTGGTAAAAACTCCACCTGGACAAATTGTACATACAGGAGATTTTAAATTCGATTTTACTCCTGTTGGTGAGCCCGCTAACTTAACAAAAATGGCTGAAATCGGAAAAGAAGGTGTACTTTGTCTGCTTTCTGACAGTACAAACAGTGAGGTTCCAAATTTCACGATGTCAGAAAGACGTGTCGGCGAAAGCATTCATGACATTTTCAGAAAAGTGGAAGGGCGTATCATCTTTGCTACCTTCGCATCCAATATCCATCGCCTTCAACAAGTTACAGAAGCGGCTGTGGCCAATGGTAGAAAAATCGCTGTTTTCGGAAGAAGTATGGAAGCAGCTATTGAAATCGGTCAAGAGCTCGGATACATTCGCTGCCCGAAAGACACGTTCATTGATGCACAGCAGATCAACCGATTGCCATCCAATCAAGTAACGATCCTATGTACAGGAAGTCAGGGAGAGCCGATGGCTGCGTTATCCCGTATCGCAAACGGTACGCACAGACAAATTCAAATTATTCCTGGAGATACGGTTGTGTTCTCTTCATCTCCTATTCCAGGCAACACAATCAGCGTATCACGTACCATCAATATGCTATTTAAAGCAGGAGCAGAAGTTATTCACGGTTCACTGAGTGATATCCATACTTCCGGTCACGGAGGACAAGAAGAACAAAAATTGATGTTGCGATTGATGAAGCCGAAATTCTTTATGCCAATCCACGGTGAATATCGCATGCAAAAAATGCATGTTCGGCACGCTGTAGACTGCGGCATACCTGAAGAAAACTGTTTCATCATGGATAACGGAGAAGTGCTTGCCTTAACCGATCATTCTGCTCAAATAGCAGGTAAAATCCAATCTGGTTCTGTATATATTGACGGTAGCGGAATCGGTGATATTGGTAATATCGTATTACGCGACCGTCGTATCCTGTCTGAAGAAGGATTGGTTGTCGTTGTCGTAAGTATTAATATGAAGGATTTCAAAATAGCAGCAGGTCCTGACATTATTTCACGCGGTTTTGTTTACATGCGTGAATCTGGTGATCTTATTAACGATGCGCAAACACTTATCACAAAGCATTTAAATAAAGTGATGGAGCGCAGAACAAATCAATGGTCCGAAATTAAAAATGAAATTACGGATACCCTTGCTCCTTTCCTTTATGAAAAAACGAAGCGCCGCCCAATGATTCTACCGATTATTATGGAAGTATAAGAAAAAAGGCTGTTCCGAAAGCTTTACTTTTGGAACAGCCTTTTTGTTTTATTCTACAATTTTCTTTTCAAAACGGTTTATGTCAGAATCAGCACCAATAACAATTAGAATGTCGCCTTCAAGGATTCTCTCGTTTGCTTGAGGAGATACAATGATATCATTGCCTCTTTTAAACGCGACAATATTGATTCCATATTTCGCGCGGATATCAAGGTCAATAAGCGTCTTACCTGCCATTTTGCTGCTAGCCACAATTTCCACAATTGAATGCTCATCTGATAGCTCCAAATAATCAAGTACATTGTTCGAAACAATATTATGAGCAATTCTTTTTCCCATATCCCGCTCAGGATGTACAACATGGTCAGCACCGATTTTTCTAAGCACCTTTTCATGGTAATCATTTTGAGCTTTTACGGTTATTTTGTTAACACCTAACTCTTTAAGCATTAGCGTGGTTAGTATGCTTGCTTGAATGTTATCACCGATGGCTACGATTACATGATCAAAATTACGTATTCCAAGGCTTTTCAAAACAGTTTCGTCCGTTGTATCACCTACAACAGCATGTGAAGCAATCGTAGCAAACTCGTTCACTTTATCTTCATCAATATCAATGGCTAGTACTTCCATACCTTGTTCAGCTAAGGTCCGGCAAATACTTCCCCCAAATCGTCCTAATCCAATAACTGCAAATTCTTTTTTCACAAGAAATTCCTCCAAAAGAGTAATTCAAATACTTCTCATATTCTACCACAAAGAAAAATGTATTTACACCTACTAAGATCTTTTACTATTATCAGGAATCGAACAAAAAACATTCATAGCAAAAGACCGTGAGTAGCAGTCACTGGAAACATTTGACGTGTGCAATTTGGAGGATCCTACAATTATCACCTAAAAAATAAACATTTCAACCCATAAAAAATAAAAGACTGATCAAATGATCAGCCTTTCAGACTGTTGACAAACGCTCGCATTCTTCGTCACGAACCCTACTCCGGTGCTCATTACCGTCTAGGGTAACTCCGCTCCTCGTACAGGTTCGTTCCTCGACTGACAAGCGTTTTCAATCAGCCTGAATGTGCGTAAAACATTACTTTGTCTTCAATCTAAAAGACTGATCAAATGATCAGTCTTTACACTTATTCTGCTTTCTCGCCTTCTTCTAATACACGGAGGACGCGCTTTTCTAGCATTTTCATTCCGCTTCCACCCGCTTGGAAATGACGGAGTACACCTGTTTTATCAAATACGTAATAGGCAGGAACGTATTGATTTTCAAAGGCATCCGTCAGTTTTAATTCGCTGTCAACGAAAATTGGCTGTGTAATGTCATGTTCAGCGGCCACTCTTTTAATTTCTTCTATGTTTACATCATCTTCAGATCGTGGCATATGAACTGCGACAACATTTAACTTATCTTTGAATCGATCGCGAAATTCATTTACTTGCGGCATCGCTTCTTTGCATAGATAACAGCTGATGGACCAGAAGTGGATTAATGTAGGCTTCTCTCCAATAAGATCAGCCTTTTTTACTTCTCCGTTTAGCCATTCAGTCGCACCAACCAATTCAGGCATTTCTGTACGTAATCTCACGAGAATGCACCTCCGTTAATGTATGAAGTATGAAAAAGACCTAACACTAGGTTAGGCCTTACTATTAGGAAACTCTTTGATTATAGAGTTTTTTGTCCTGGTCTCCAGTTAGCAGGGCACAATCCGCCTGTTTGAAGAGCTTGAAGTACGCGAAGAGTTTCATCTACATCACGGCCAATGTTGTTGTGATGAACAACTGAATACATTAATTCACCTTCTGGGCTGATGATGAAAAGACCGCGAAGTGCGATTCCTTCTTCTTCAATTAACACGCCGTATTCGCGAGAAACAACGTGGTTTGTGTCAGCTGCTAATGGATATTTAAGATCTCCTAAACCGTTGTTTTTACGATCCGTGTTAATCCAAGCTAAGTGAGTATGGATTGTATCTGTAGAAACTCCAATCACTTCTGCGTCTAAATCTGCAAACTCATCATAACGGTCAGAAAGAGCAATAATTTCTGTTGGACATACGAAAGTAAAGTCCATTGGATAGAAGAAAAGAACTGTCCATTTTCCTTGTTTCATGATTTCTTCAAGGCTAACTTTTCCGAATTCTTTGTTTGGTAATACAGCATCCATTTCAAAACGAGGTGCTTGTTTTCCTACCATACGCTCTGGCATGAATAAATCCCTCCAAAATAAATTTTTATTTTAATTGAGAATATAAGAGTATATATTCTCAATTAGTCCCTAAACACATTTCTTATTATAGACAAGACTACATAGTTAGTCAACCTTTATTTAAAATTAATTTAAAAAAGGATTTATTTTAAAAGATAATTTGACAACATGTAAAAACATCCCTCTTTCATCCTTCCCTTTATGATGAAAAATAATCATGGAAAAATGGAAAGTATGGGACAATACATAGTTTATCATTGATTTATCGTGGAATAAAATAATATGCTTTGGGATGGAGAATTTTAGGAAATGTTTCTGAATAGAGGTTTTTAAACTGTTTTACTTCTTTATAAACCAAGGGCCTGGCACCCTTCGATCCGTATATAGAAAACTAGAGGACTGTTCCTACAATTTGTCATTACTATATATGGGGGCCAAGCACTTTTGTAGTACCTGTTATTTTTTTATTTGGAATATTTATAAACATAGAAAATGATTCTGCCAAAAATACTTCTTAATCCCTAACACTTTTAAAAACTGCTCGATTTTATGAAGTGATTGTTCCTCATATTCCTCAATGATAGAAAACTCTCTAAAATATGCCACTTTCTCATAATTCTGGCAAGTATTTTTAAATCCTTCTAAAATAGATCCATCTTCAGCACAGGTGTAAATGATTGCTTCCCCAACTTTCTTCGAAGCATGCTTAAAATAAAAAGAAAAGACAATAGCACATTCTTCATCAAAAAAAGAAGGATTCACTGTCATACTAATATCTACCATTTTCCTTACACCTACCTTTGATTAGTACATTTATACAATATCAAAATTAGAAATCATAGATAAAAGTCCTTTAAAAGTGAAAAATTGTGATTTTTTCTGTTTTTTTTGGTGAATTAGCGCATTAACCTTTCAAAATATAACTAGAGGAATATGCCTAAAAGAATAGGTCATAAATAATAAAAATGCACCTCACATTTGAGGTGCAAATCAAGAGGGTGTAGATATAAAATTAAAAAACTGGTGGTAATTCGAAAGTTCCTACTGTACCACCATTATCTTGGTTTGCTGCAGGTACAGCAAAGGTAAATCCTGCAATAAGAGTTAATGCAAATAATACTCCGATTAATTTCTTTTTCATGGGTAATTCCTCCTCATTTTCTAAAAAATATTTAATTAATGCTGATAAAACTTTATAGTTATATATAACCATATTCAAAATAATTAAGGATTCTTGAATAATTCTATTTACAGTATAAAATATACGAAAAATCTATAATTTTCTATTTGTATATTAAAAAAATATAACTCTAGGCATATTTTAAGGAGTTTGGAAAATGGACTTTTTTGCAATTGGACAGAAGATTAAAGAACTACGTAAACAGGCTGGTTTTTCACAGTCCGAACTTGCAGAGGGAATTTGTACCCAAGCACAAATAAGCAAAATTGAAAAAGGAGATGTATATCCATATGCATCAACCCTTTACTTAATTTCTAAGAAACTAGGTGTAGATGTCAATTACTTTTTTGATATTGGGATGACTCCTAGACTAGATTATGTCCAAGAAGTAAGTTATCAATTAAAAATTACTAGAAGGTCGATGAATTATGAAGAAATGCGCCAAATTGTAGAAACAGAAGAAAAAAATCCACTTTTTATCCAAAATAAAAGAAATTATCAATTACTTTTATGGCATAAAGGGATTTATGAATACATGTTGAACAAAAATGTAGAAAAAGCCATTGATATATTAGAACAAGCCATCACATTGACACAACCAAAAAATAAAATACTTACAGAAAAAGAAATCGAGTTATTATTAAGCATAGGTGTGATATATTCTGAAGAACATCTGCACGAAAAAGCACTTGAAACATACAATACCGCGAATACTCATATGAAGTCTTTGCCATATTTGAACGATTGTACCATTAAAACTAGGCTTTTATACAATCTTGCAAGAACCCATACAAGATTGGGGCAGTTTAAAGAATCCATTAAATATTGTGAAGAAGCTATTAAATGGTGCTTGCAGAAGGAAAATCTTTATTTATTGGGTGAACTGCATTATCATTTAGGATATAACTATGAATTAAAGGAAAACTTTCAGACAGCCTCGAAATATATGAAAAAGGCCTATTTCATTTTAGATTTACAAAACAATAAACGTTTTACAGCTTTTATTAAAGAAAAACTGGAAGGCTGGAAAAAAGAAGGCAAGACTTCAATTTTATTAGAAGTGTAAAACGGGAGACTATTTGGTCAAATAGTCTCCTATTTTTTCATTCATTTTTTGATTGTTATTTGCTCATTCATAGCTTATAAAGACCTCTGTATATTTCCTCTATTTCATCCAATTTCATTCTGACTAAACCATTTCATGAACACAAAAAAATATGATCCTTTGGGCAAATACCCTGTCATGCTACGCTTAGCGACATATTTTATAGGGAAATATCCCAAAAAGGAGCGTTGCCATGATGAATCCTTATGTTTACTATGTTCCGCAACAACCTGACTATTATATGCAGCCATATCATTTGTACCCTTCAGTTGATCAAGAACAAGATGACCAACAGAGACAACAACCTCAACTTCGTGCCCTTGAACGAAGAGTAGATGCACTTGAAAGACAAAATGAACAGCAATCGAGAGAAATCAATCGGTTAAATCGAGAACAAAATCGACAGGAGCAGGAAATCAGGCGCCTTAATGAAAGCGTTGAACGCCTTACACGTCGCCTGAACAGAGTAAACCAAAGATTACGTGCAGTAGAAAACCGGCTAAATATTCCATTTACCCCGTTTGAAGGTGAGTATTAACATCTACATTACCAGGTTCTAAATATACCAATTGTAAAAAACTCGTTGATTTATATTTTTCATTAGGGTGATTTCTTGGGGATTTGTGTATTTTACCTCACTTGAATTTATGTCAAAAAAGCTGGTGTACAATGTGCACCACTTTTTTGATTCCGCTTATTTTTTAAGTCATTGGATTTCATCTTATAATGAAATCTCCTCATATATGTAATTTAATATTCATATTTTTCTGTTAAAATATATGATAGTATAACTAATTATTTCGAGGCATTAATATGAGAAAACTAAAGATTTTATTGTTATTTATACCCTTCATTTTGATTGCATGCTCCACTGATTATGCTAAGCCAATCGAAAAAAAACCTAATAAAGGGGAAATAACATCCTCTCCCCTATCACAGCCTGCCCATTCTTCTCAGCCAGAACCTATTGTTCATCGGGTAAAAATGACAGTAGTAGGAGATCTAATGGTTCATGACTGGCAACTCGCTGACGCTTTAAACCAAAGTAATGGTACATATCATTTTGATTATTCATTTGATCAAATAAAAGATTTATTGTCAAATGCTGATTTAACTGTAGGGAATTTAGAGACCGTTTTAGCAGGAAAAGATGCTGACTTTACCGGTTATCCAATGTTTAATACACCTGAAGCCTTTGCAGAAAGTTTAAGAAATGCCGGATTCGATTTATTAACAACAGCGAATAATCATTCCAATGATAGAAAAGAAGCGGGCGTATTACGAACTCTTGAGGTGTTGGATAGAATCGGGCTGGATCATGTTGGGACATATCCATCCAAAGTAGTGCAGAACAAGATTTTCATAAAAGAAATCAACAACATTACATTTGCTTTTGTCTCATTTACCTATGGGACGAACGGAATCCCTCTTCCTAAAGGAAAAGAATATTTAATTAATATCATGACAAAAAACTTTGTTATAAACGAGATCAAAAAGGCAAAAGCTTTAAACCCGGATTTTGTTATTGTTCTTCCACATATGGGTAATGAATATGAACTTATGCCGAGTCAGGCTTATATCGATTGGGTGAACGTAATGTTTAACTCAGGTGCAGATTTGATCTTAGCTAGTCACCCACACGTCGTACAGCCTGTGGCTTATAAACCTACTATGGATGAAAATGGTGTGACAAGAAATAAGTTTGTAGCCTATTCATTAGGTAATTTCATTTCTTCCCAAAGGACACAACCAAGAGATGCCGGAATAATGCTTCATCTCTATTTCATCAAAACCGAAGGAAGAAAAGCGGAGCTAGAACACGCTTCATACACTCCAACATGGGTTCAATTCAAAGACAGCTCTAACCAATACCTCATTCGAACATTGTCGGTCCCTGATGTTCTTAAAGATCAGTTGAGCGGCGGTAACAGCTTTCATTTAAGAAAACAGGATTTTGATAGAGTAAAGGAAGTTCATAATCATCTCGCCAATATCCTTCTACAAAAGGGGGTACCTTTAGAAAATATCCAGGACGAATATATGATTCCGTTTGAAAGGAACGGGGCTATCCAATAAGTCGAATTTTCGGCTTTTGGATGCCCCTGTTTTTATTTATGAATATTGATATATCACCATTCTTGATTCCCTTTTTGGACAGCCCCTTGATTTGATTTAAGATGTAGTAGCTTTTGCTTTAAATCGTTTTCCATTGCCATTAATTCTTGTTGTGCTTGGTAACGTTTTGTACGCCCTTCCTCTTGAATTCGCAAGGTTTCCTCAAGGGCGGAAAGGAGATTTTCTTGGGTTTTCTTAAGTGTCTCAATATCTACCAGTCCCTGCTCATTAGCTTTCGCAGTTTCAATCGTATTCGTTTTCAGCATTTCTGAATTTTTCAAAAGCAGCTCATTTGTTGTTTTAGCTACCTGCTTCTGCGCTTCAACTGCACTGCGCTGACGAAGCAGCGTTAACGCGATGGCCACTTGGTTTTTCCAAAGCGGAATGGCTGTCATAATCGATGATTGAATTTTCTCCGCTAATGCTTGATTCGTGTTTTGGATCAAGCGTATTTGTGGGGCGCTCTGAATGGTAATTTGTCTGCTCAACTGGAGATCATGCATTCGCTTTTCAAGTCTGTCCGCAAATTGTAGCATATCATTTACTTCCTGATATGCCATTTGATCACCTGTTTTTTCAGCCTTCTTTTTCAATTCAGGAATTGTTTTCTCTTTCAGTTCGGAAAGCTTCAGCTCGGCGGCAGCAATATATACATTTAGGGCATGAAAATAATCCTTATTTTTTTCATAGAGCTGTTCAAGCATGCCGATGTCACTCATTAATGCATTTTTGGCATGGGTAAGCTTAACACTGATTCGGTCGATTTGAGCACCGGTTTTCTGATATTTCGATAATGTTTCTTGAATGGAGGATGAAATTTTTCCAAACAATCTCGAAATAAAGGTTCTTTTTTCCGGTCTTAATGCATCTGGATTCACACTCTCTAGCTTTTTCATTAGTTCTCCAAGGATATCTCCTATCTCGCCAATATCCTTTTTTTGAACATGTTCCAGCATAGTATGGGAAAAATTCAACAGTTTGGACTGAGCTTGAGTTCCGTACATCATCATAGATTGATGGTCAGTAGGATTAATTTGCTCAGCAAGCTGAATGGCACGCTTTCGATTTTCCTCTGGCAGGACATCTACGAGCATTTTTGGTTTGTAATGCATTTGGGGGAATGGCTCAAGCTCTGATTTTTCTTTACCGAAAGGATTTCCCAAAAGGTCTTCAAAATCATCTTGTTTTTTGATATTTTGTTCAGTCATTATAGCTTCCTCCTTTTTTGTTATAAGAAAGGTCCCTTCGTTTTATTGATAGACTGCTTAGCAAGGTCGAGTTCCATATTTAAAGTGTCCATATCATCTGCCAGCACATCGTACAAATCTTGTTCCAGAGATTTCGAAAGAGCAGCGAGTGTTTGACGTGTATCACGTAATGAATCTTGAATTTCCACATTTTTCGCCGGCTGTTTAAGTAAAAATGCATACTTTTCGGTCAGCTCAACAATGGAATCCAAATGGGAATAGTAAAAACGTTCCGCCTTAAAAAAAAGTTTTGGCTGATTTTCGGAAATGGATTGTATTTTTTTTACTATTCGTAGGATCTCGTAATTTTGTTTGATGGTCCATACATCCCTCGCTGAGAATATTGCCTTTTGTAATCGACGAATTTTCTTCTTTGCTTCTTTTAAATTTTGTTGAATAAATCTATACTCTCGACGTGACAGTCCATTCTTTTGTAGAAAGCGATGATGAGCGATCCATTTTATACCTAAAAAGACGATCATCGCTCCGATTAGTGCGTACAGTGAGGAGAACCAAATCGTCTGCTCAAAACCAAAGAAACTAATGAGCCAAACGATAACAGATATAGAAACCGAGGCAAGGCTTCTCACTATAAAAAATAATAATGAAAAAATAGATTTCATTAAATCAACTCCTATATAAACATCCATATCTTTTCTACGAATTCGTATGAATAAAGTTTCGCTTAGGGGTTATTTTCCACTCACCCTTAGTATGAAAGAATGCTTATCATATAGGATTGACATTCATATGGTGAAATTATCTAAAAACAATAAATTTTTTCAATCAAAAACAAACCGAACCCAATAAATGGATTCGGTTTGTTTTTATACGTCTTCATGTAATTTCCTTCTCTCAACCCACGCTTTTATCATAAAATAACTGATATCATCCGGCAGCAGCTCTTTAATTGGTTTTACATATTCGCTTCCGACTTCCTCCACTGCCTTTTCAATCATCTTTTCTTGTTCTTCTGTGAAAATTTTATTCCAGTTAAACTCCATTCCTTCTGCTATACAGCGAATTAAATGGTTTTCAATAGTTGTTCTTGCATACTCTCTTTTCTTTGCAATTTCATCAATGGACATACCACTTTTATAAGCTTCATAGCTTTGTAAATGAGAATTTTCTGACCCGGCTTTTTTCTTCTTTTCCTTCTTCTCTTCTATTGTAGGAGTATATTCAGGATGCTCATGCAGAAATGATTGGATCGCTTCGATAAAAACATCACCATATTTTTCAAGCTTCAACGATCCTACTCCTTTGACTCCTTTCAATTCAATAAGAGTTTGAGGAGTTTTGGCGCACATGTCACGCAATGTTTCATCTGAAAAAATAACGAACGGAGGAACTCCTGCTTCTATAGCTATTCTTTTCCTTACTTCTCTTAATATCTCAAATAATTCATCTTTCGCAGCTATTTTTACTGCCTTTAATGCTTCTTTACGATATACCTTCTCGTTTCCTAGTAAGACTTGCTTTCCTTTATCTGTAACAAATAGTATCGGAAATTGTCCACCTGAAACTCCTATATATTGTTCAGATGTCAGAAAATCTATAAAGTTTGTCACATCTTTCAATGACCTGCTTTTTAATAAACCGTAAGTGGGCAGTTTTTGGAATCCAAATTCCATTACCTTCTTATTAGAAGAGCCTATTAAAACCTGAGCAAGCATTGTTTTTCCAAATCGTTCTTTCAATCTTATTAAACAAGATAAGACCATTTGAGCTTCTTTCGTTACATCAGTTAGTGTTCGCTCGTCACGACAATTGCTACATTTGCCGCAATCTTCATTACGGTCCTCACCGAAATAAGAGAGAATCCACCTCTGAAGACAGTTTTCTGTATAACAATATTCCTTCATTTGATACAGCTTTTGTGTCTCTTGATTTTTATGGTGGTCACTTGACCCTAATTGTTCGATAAAAAATCTTTGGACCGCTACGTCTAGCTCTGAAAAAAGCAGGATACACTCACTCTCTATCCCGTCTCTACCTGCTCTACCTGCTTCCTGATAATAGCTTTCCATGTTTTTCGGCATCCCATAATGAATAACAAACCGAACGTTAGATTTATCGATGCCCATTCCAAAAGCATTAGTGGCTACCATTATTTTGATTTCATCATTGATGAAAAGCTCTTGCTGTTTGTCGCGTTCACTACTGGAAAGGCCTGCATGATACTTCCCAACCGAAAGGCCTTTTTTCTTTAGCTTTTCGTATAATTGTTCAGCCGTTTTACGGGTTAAAGTATAGATGATTCCTGATTCATTCGGGTTTTGATGAAGATAGGAGAGCAAGAATTCGTTTCGATCTTGTCCTTTCATAACCGAAAAAGAAAGATTGGAACGTCCAAAACCAGTCACTATCATGTTTTCCTCTGGAATCTGAAGAAGATGACAAATATCTCTTTGAACTTGAGGAGTGGCTGTGGCCGTTAATGCCAGCAATACAGGATTGGACGATAACTGATGAATCATGTAATGAATCCGCAAATAGCTTGGTCGAAAATCATGTCCCCACTGTGAAATACAGTGTGCTTCATCAATTGCAACTAATGATATTGGTAAATCTTTTATTTCATCTATAAAAGAGGGAGATTCTAGACGTTCCGGTGCCACATACACCAGCTTGTAAAGTCCACTTTGTACTTCATTCATTCGCTCCTGTATTTCAGTACCCGAAAGAGCGCTACTCAAATACGTTGCAGAAATGCCGTTTTGTAGAAGAGCATCCACTTGGTCTTTCATGAGAGATATTAGCGGTGATATAACAAGCGTCATACCCTCTTTTAATAAGGCGGGAACTTGGTAGCAAAGAGACTTACCTCCTCCAGTGGGCATAATACCAACAGTATGTTCCCCATTTAGAACTCTGCGAATGATTTCATCCTGCCCTGATCGGAAAGATTCATATCCAAAATACTTTTTTAGAATTTGGGTTGCTTGCGTAAGCAATGGTTTCGCTCCTTTAAACGATTATTTAATCATTCATTACGATTATATATCAAGATCCTAACAAAAAAATTGATATTTACAAAAAAAGCATCATTCTTTGATCTCATAACCAAACGAACAGTACCTTATATCATCAATTTTATTTATTCATAAATCCGTACAAATTACTCATTTCAATAAATAGACAAAAAAATTAGGAGACCGCTCTAAGCGATATCTCCTTTTAATTTTTCCAACGATCAAACTCATCGTTTTCAAAGTTTGAGCTAAATATTCATTGAAAACTTTCCCCACTTATCGTTTACCCTTAAATTCTATATACTTCACCAATAAGTCAATGGCTGTATGAATCGCCTCTTCATTCGGATTGAGCTTTGCATGATGTAACCCAAAAGGAGAATCAACACCTAGCCAGAACATAAATCCCGGAATTTCACTAAGCATATATCCAAAATCTTCGCCTGTCATGGCTTCTTTACATTCTTGAACATGTACATCTGTTTCTTTTCGAACGAACTCCATAAATTCACGCGTCAAAACTTCTTGGTTATATACTTGATGATACATGGATCCATAGTCAATTTTTGCCTCACATTGGTATCCCGTCTCCAGGCCTGCAACAAGCTCTTCAATCCGCTTTTTCACCTTTTGCATGGACTCAACAGAAAGCGTTCTAATCGTTCCTTCAAGCCTAGCTCTTTCTGCGATTATATTTTGAACAGTTCCTCCTGTTATTTTACCAATCGTAATAACGGCAGAATCGAGAGGATCTATATTTCTAGAAACTATGGTTTGCAGCTGACTAACAAGCTGACATGCAGCTACGACCATGTCGTTTGTCAAATGAGGGTATGCTGCATGTCCACCTTTCCCTTTTAAATCAATAAATAGCTCAGAAGTGTTGGCAAATAATAAACCTTCTTTTAATGCAATGGTTCCAACCGGATATTCAGGTGCTATATGAAGCGCAATAATCATATCCGGCTTCCATTTTTTCATCGTATCGGTCTTCATCATAGGCTCTGCGCCGCCGGGACCTTCCTCTGCTGGTTGAAAAATAAAAAGCAAGTCATCATCAATTGGGTTTTCCACGAAATGAGTCAATACCCCTAAAGCAATGCTCATATGAAAATCATGACCGCATGCGTGCATTCGATCTTCGTGCTCAGAAACAAACGGAAGCTCTGTTTCTTCCGTGATTGGAAGTCCGTCAATATCTGTACGATATCCGATTGTTTTAATAGGATTGATGCCGTTAACTTTTACAAAGATTCCTGTTTTCCATGTTTCAATTTCGATACGTTCTTGCGGAAGGTTATGGATATAGTTTAATAAGTATGCTTGTGTTTTGAACTCTCGAAACCCCAGTTCAGGTATTTTGTGCAAGTCTCTTCTAATTGAGACGAACGGACTCGCTGACGACATTCCAAGTTCCTCCTCAAAAAATATGTAAAAATAAGGTGACTCACCTATAAGTCCCAAATCCTTCTTTCTAAGGGTTGAACTGGACTTATGAGTCACCTCCTAAATTATTATTACAGTTGACGAAGCTCTTTCATAATTTCTGTCTTAGATTTTGTTTTGTCATCAATTTGCTTAATAACTCGGGCAGGAATTCCAGTGGCAACAGAATAAGGTGGAATGTCCTTAGTAACGACAGCGCCTGCACCTATAACAGAACCCTTTCCAATTGTAACGCCTTCAAGTACAACAACATTTGCACCAATCATTACATCGTCTTCAATCACAACAGGCTTAGCTGATGGCGGCTCAATCACTCCAGCTAACACGCTTCCCGCACCAATATGACAGTTTTTACCAACAGTAGCTCGTCCGCCTAATACTGCATTCATGTCAATCATTGTACCGGAGCCAATTACTGCACCAATATTAATGGAAGCTCCCATCATAATGACTGCATTGTCACCGATTTCTACTTGATCACGAATAATGGCACCCGGCTCAATACGGGCATTAATGTTTTTCATATCTAATAGCGGAATGGCAGAATTGCGGCGGTCATTTTCCACAACATAGTCTTCAATCTTGTCTTCGTTTGCTTTCAGCGCTTCACTGATTTCAGCCCATTCCCCGAATACAACACCGCTGTTTCCATTTATGAAGGTTTTTGAGTTTTCACCAAAGTTAATCCCCTCGATATCTCCTTTTATGTATACTTTAACTGGCGTTGATTTTTTTGAGTTAGCAATAAACGAAATGATTTCGTGTGCATCCATCATTTTCATTTGATATTTCCTCCTTTATGTATGTATTAATATGTTTTACTTTAACAAACAAAAGCATGTAAAACAAGAAATAAGATGCTTTTTAATCGCTACAAATTGTGATGATTACTTTCTTCTATAAATTCTTCCACGAGCTCAACAAACGCCTGCACCTGCTTTAATTGAAAGGCCGTTTCGTAGCCAAGCAACCACGTGTCACGTTCAATCGGCTGATTGTTTTCATCTAGAAGAGGAATCTTATAAATACTGTTTTCCTTTTGTCGGATCGTAATGGCTGGCAAGATGGCATAGCCAATTCCGTTAAAAGCCATCTGCTTACATGTTTCAATTTGATCTACAACAATGGTACGTTTTGGAACTGTTTGAAACTGTCTGTGCCACCAATCCTGAATTTCTTGATAATAGTTAGAATCACTTTTAAATTGAATGAAAGGCCGGTCCGTTTCCATTACCTGTTCAAGCCTATTCATTTCAGTATCAACGAGATAAAGCTTGTCTGTAAATAGATGCTTTTTTACCCCTTTCCAGTCGGAATTCCCTCTAACAATTCCGATATGAACATGATCATCATAAAGGGACTTTAAAATTTCACTGCTCCATCCTGTTACAAGAGAAATTTTCGCATGAGGATACCGATTAACAAACCTCTTCAATACTTGTGGCAGCCAGTTTTGACCAACGATAGATGCGCAGGCAATCCGCAATGTACCATACACTTCAGAATTCATCGCTTGAATTTCTTCACGAACCTTTTCTTCTTTTTCCAATACCTCATTTGCAAACCTCACGACTGCTTCTCCCGCTGGGGTCAATGATAACCCTTTTTGTGAACGAACAAACAGCTTAATTCCCCATTCCTTTTCAATCGTTTGAAGCCGCTGAGATAATGCGGGTTGGGAAACAAACAGTCTTTCTGCGGCTTTTCGCATATTCATTTCTTGAGCTAAAACAGATAACAGCTGATATTCTGAGAACGCCATCCTCATCCCTCTTGATAAGTTTTTCTTATGTTATTTCATTATTTTATTCTACTATCTTTATCAAAATAATTGAAATAAACTAATAATGTCAATATATAAGGGGGAATTATCATGTTATTTATTTCCTTAATGTGCCTTGGATTTGTGGTTGCATTTATTGGAACGCTTGCCGGAAGCGGTGGACTGATCGGCATGCCAGCTCTCATGCTGCTAGGAGTACCAGTTCATGGAGCGATCGCCACAGCCAAATTTTCCAATATGTTCAGCTCATTTTCGAGCTTTTATGTTTTGTTAAAGAAAAAAGAACTAATTTTTTATGATGCGCTAAAGCTTATTCCTTTTGCAATTGGCGGAGGTTTTCTAGGAGGTTTATTAACATCCCATATATCGGGAGAAATTATGAATTTTGTTGCCATTATATTGTTGGGCGGTGCATTTGTCCTCTCTCTTCTAAAAAAACCAATTCAAACTCCAATTGATGATTGGAAGCCTTCTCCGCGTACGTATCCTTATTTATTTGGAATCAGTATGTATGATGGAATGTTTGGACCGGGGCAAGCTACCATGCTGATGTATACCTTTCTTTTAAACGGAGCTTCTTTTATTAAAGCCATGGCATTCACTCGCTTCCAAACATTTGTTAGCTGCTTCGCTGCTTTTTTTCCATATTTACTAAGTGGTCATTTTCATTGGAAAATCGGCATCTTCTTTGCTGCCGGATCAATAGCTGGAGCCCAGACAGCGGTAAGAATTGCCCCGAAAATATCTACCAAATACTTAAAATGGCTCTTAAACGCTGTAACGATCCTCCTAATCTTACAACTATTATGGAAAGCATTTTTATAAGAAAAGCGGAATGCGCCTATAATGCAAAATGGGGCTGTCCAATAAGTCGAACTTATCGACTTTTGGCTCCTTTATATGTTCAAGAATATTGATAGATCAACATTCTTGATTTTCCATTTTTAATAAAGTTGATCCTTTTCGGACAGCCCTATTGTACCATTTATCATTCCTTTTCCTTTGGTAAAAAATAGATCAATAGTAAGCTGATGATTGCTAAGGTAATAACTACCCAGTAAACGGAATGCAAAGAAAGAGTAAGACCATTTTTGAGGACTGTCAGTACATTTTCTGGTAAGTTATTTCGCTGCGACTCATCTAAAAGCATGTTGGCCGAATCAATAGACAGTGTCCCGCCTTCTAAATCCTTTCCTCGAATGTATGAATTCAACTTTGTATTCAGAATCCCACCGAGCAGCGCAGCACCGATTGTATTACCCATATTACGCATAAAAGAGTTCGAGGCCGTAGCTATTCCTCTTTGCTGCCAACTAACTGTACTTTGAATGAGTACAATGAAAGCTGTTGAACTAAGTCCCATTCCTGCTCCTACGAAAAATGAACCTGTAGCAGCATAAAAGGGGCCGGAGTTTTCACTCATAAATACAAAAAACATGCTCCCAAAGATTAAGAATAGACCGCCGAGTAAAGAAGTATTCCTGTACCCTATCTTCAGCAACCATTTACCTGATAGTGCTGCAGCAATTGGCCAGCCGATCGACATCGTCGTTAAGGTGAATCCAGCAACAGTAGGCGATTTTCCCATTACTCCTTGGACAAAAGCAGGTAAGAAGCTTGATATTCCAATCAGCATCATTCCGGTCGTAAGTGATACGATATTGGCGATGGAAATGGATCGGTTTCTCCAAATTTCAAAAGGCATAATCGGCTCTGACGCTTTTCTTTCCACTGCCACAAAAAGCAGAAAGCACAGGATTGAAAGCGTTGAAAGTGACAGAATGGGTAAAGAGGTCCAAGCCCAATGAACTCCTCCTTCTACAAGGATTAGCATAAAGGACGAGATTCCAACTGTTAATAGAATAGCCCCAAAATAATCAATGGAATGCTTTCTTTTCTCTACCGTTTCATTCAAGAAGAGCCAGAGCAAAATAATAGCCAAAATCCCAAGAGGAATATTAACCCAGAACACCAGTCTCCAGCTGATGTGTTCAACAAATAGTCCCCCTAAAGCAGGTCCAATGATGGCTGAAATTCCCCAAACACTCGATAAATAACCTTGTATTTGAGCCCTTTCTTCTTTTGAATAAATATCTCCCACAATCGTCATGGCTACCGGCATGACTGCTCCTGCACCAAGTCCCTGAATAAAACGATATACAATCAACTGATTCATGGTACGGGCAAACCCACATAAAATGGATCCAACAAGAAAAACAATAATACCGAATGTTAATACCGGCTTTCTCCCAAATAAATCAGACAGCTTCCCATAAATCAAAACAGTAACTGAATTCATTAATAAATATCCTGAGAATACCCAGCTATATAAGGAGAAACCTCCTAAATCCCCAACAATTGCCGGCATGGCCGTTGAGACAATAGTAGCTTCTACTGCTCCCATAAACATAGCTAACATGACCGCAGCCAAAATAATCGGTCGTTTATCTCCTTTTTTCACATGCTGGAGCAGGTTTTTCCCCATCACTTCTTCCAACTTTATCACTTCCCTATTTATTTTATGTAACACGGCTAATGATATTTCGAGTTTTTTTAAAAGGCTGTTTTCGTAAACTTTGTTGCTTTTTAACAAGGAGTGAGGATCGGTTGATTTCCGCTCCAGGATGCTCGCTTTCCGCGGGGCGGGCGGTGAGCCTCCTCGGCGTGCAGCGCCTGTGGGGTCTCACCTGTCCCGCTGCTCCCGCAGGAGTCTCGCACCTTACGCTCCAATCAACCAACTTTTTT